>JAGWBN010000075.1:1508-10190 GCA_021295875.1 Pseudomonadales bacterium | reverse complement strand
TTCCACTTGCCCTCGAAGTTCGCCGGCTTGTCCAGACCGTAGAGCGTCTCGATCAACAGATACTCGTCCTCGGTCAGGAGTCGTCTGACGGCGTCCCGGCGCCAGACGTAGAACTTGCCCTCCTCGCCTTCGCTGTCGGCGTCCTGGGCGGCGTAGTAGCCGCCCTCGGGATGCTGCATTTCGCGGATCATCCAGTTCGCCGTCTCCCGCACGGCACCCGCGAACAGGGGATCCGGGCCGAGACCCAGGGCGTCGGCATACAGGGCGAGCAGCGCACCGTTGTCGTAGAGCATCTTCTCGAAGTGGGGAATGGCCCAGTGCCGGTCCGTTGCGTAGCGGCAGAATCCCCCGCCGAGGTGGTCGTAGATGCCGCCGCGCGCCATCTTGGTGAGCGTCGTCATGACCATGTTCAACGCTTCCCGATCCGGTGGTTGGTCCAGGTCGGCATGCACATGGGCCCAGTGCCGGAGCAGCCGTTCGATGGCCGTCGGCATGGGGAACTTGGGGGCCGAGCCGAACCCGCCCCCGGCCGCGTCGTAGCTGGCCTCGAGCTGCCGGCGTGCCTCGGCCAGCAGGCTCCGGTCGTCCGCCTCCGACTCGCGCTCCGCGATTTCGAGGTTGGCGAACGCGTCGGCCAGCCGCTCGCCCTGCTGCTTGACCTCGGCCCGCTTCGCCGCGTAGGTGTTGCTGATGCGCATCAACAGGTCGGCGAACCCGGGCAGCCCGTGGCGGGGACGGCGCGGGAAATAGGTGCCGGTGAAGAACGGCAGCAGCGTCGGCGGGTCGAGAAAGACGGTGAGCGGCCAACCGCCCGACTGGTGCGTCAGCAGTTGGTGGCCGAGCTGGTAGATGCGATCGAGGTCGGGTCGCTCCTCGCGATCCACCTTGATGTTCACGAAGTGCTCGTTCATCACCGCCGCCGTCGCCTCGTCCTCGAACGACTCGTGGGCCATGACGTGGCACCAGTGACAGGCCGAGTAGCCGATGGATAGCAGGATGGGTCGATTCTCTCTGCGGGCGCGCTCGATGGCCTCGTCGCACCACGGATACCAGTCGACGGGGTTCGCCGCATGCTGTTGGAGGTAGGGACTGCTTTCCCGGATCAACCGGTTCATGACGCGACCGCTTCGCGGCGTCGCTGCCGACCGCAAGTGGTCGGCGGAGACTTCGCTGCGCGATATCTCAATCCTGCTGGCCAGGGCGGGCCGGCGAGACGGCGCTGACCGCCAGGCAACAATTGGAGGGCATGTCTCATGGGCGGGTCGATCATAACCGCAGCAACCCCGCTGCCGATGTGGAACAATCGAACGCGCGTTTGGATCAGGGGGGAGACTTGCGCGACGGGTGCGCATCGATATGAGCGTCCGCTCGGACAACCTCGATCGCCACGGCTTCCGGCCGAATGTGGGCATCGTCATTCACAATGCCGAGGGTCAGGTCCTTTGGGGTCGTCGGGTGGGCGGCTTCGACGCTTGGCAGTTTCCCCAGGGCGGCATCGAACGAGGCGAGAGCATCGAGGAAGCGCTCTACCGCGAACTGGGCGAGGAGGTCGGCTTGACGGACAGCGACGTCGAGATTCGTAGCCGCACGAAAGGCTGGCTGCACTACCGAACGCCGGAGAACCTTCGACGCAGGGACTCGTCGCCGGCGTTCATGGGCCAGAAGCAGAGGTGGTTCCTGCTGCGTCTGCTGGTCGACGACGACGCGGTACGCACCGACCACGGCGCGTCTCCCGAGTTCGACGATTGGCGCTGGGTCAGCTACTGGTACCCCGTCGGCCAGGTCATCGCCTTCAAACGCGGGGTCTATCGCCGGGCCTTGCGCGAACTGGCACCGGCGCTGCACGTCAAGTCGGCGCCACGCGCGACCCAGCGGGGTCTGCCGCCGTGTTCCGGTTCGCCCCCAGGCACGTCAGGCCATGCTCGACGCGCTTAGACAGATCGTCCAGGACGTCGGTGCGGCGTCCGGTTTCCGCGCCTCACTGGACCTCCTCGTGGCACGCGTGTCGATGATCCTCGACGCGGAGGTCTGCTCCATCTACCTGCGCGACAACGCCACCGGGAGGTTCGATTTCGTCGCCAACGAGGGCTTGAATCCCGACATGGTCGGCAAGGTGTCGCTGGGTCCTTCGGAGGGCCTCGTGGGCCTGGTCGCCGAACGCGCGGAACCCGTCAATCTCGACGACGCTTCGAGCCACGAGCGGTTCAGAGGGGTGGCGGGGATCGGCGAGGAGTCCTTCGGCGCGTTCCTCGGCGTGCCGATCATCCACGTCCGCGAGGTGCTCGGCGTGCTGGTTATCCAGGACCGTGACGCGCGCCGCTACCGCGAGGACGAGGTCGCCTTTCTGGTGACGCTCGCGGCCCAGGTGGCGGCGCTCGTCGCGCACGCGGAGGCGACCGGCGAGGTTCAGGGGCTTACCACCGGCAACGGATCGGTGCCCCGTGAGGCCCGCTTCCACGGCATACCCGGTGTCGCCGGAATCGGCGTCGGCACGGCCTACGTGGCGCTGCCGGCCGCGCGCCTTGAACTCGTTACCGACCGGGAGACCGACGATGTCGAGGCCGAACTGGCGTTGTTCGACCGCGCCATCGGCCAGGCCCGGGACGACATCGAGCGTATCAACGCGCAGATGGCGAAGAACCTGGGCCCCGAGGAACGTGAGCTGTTCGACGCCTACTTGCACATGCTCGACGATGCCGCCCTCGCTGGCGACGTGCGTGAGCACATCCGCGCCGGACAGTGGGCACAAGGCGCGCTGAAACACGCCATCCTCGACCAGGCCGCGACCTTCGAACGCATGCAGGACTCGTACCTGCGTGAGCGGTCGGCCGACGTCCGGGAGTTGGGCCAGCGGGTGCTGGCCATCCTTCAGGAGATCCGCGAGACCCGTTCGAGCTATCCCGATGACATGGTCCTTGTCGCCGAAGAGGTGACCGCGCCGATGATGGCCGAACTGCCCATCGAGCGCCTGCGGGGCATCGTCTCCCTCAAGGGCTCGCGCAACTCCCACGGGGCCATTCTCGCCGACGCCCTCGGGATCCCCACGGTGATGGGTGCCGTCGACGTGCCCATCTACGGCGTCGAGAAGGCGACCGTGATCGTCGACGGCTACTACGGCGAGGTGTTCGTCGACCCGGGCCCGCTGGTGCGGGATCTCTACGAGCGTTTCCAAGAGGACGAGGTCGAGTTCGCGCGCGAGTTGGAGTCCCTGCGAGACCAGCCGAGCGTGACCCGCGACGGCCACCGCATCAATCTGTGGGTGAACATCGGCCTCGTCAGCGAGATCACGCGTTCCCTGGACCGCGGCGCGGAGGGGATCGGTTTGTTCCGTACCGAGGTGCCGTTCGCGGTGGGGGACCGCTTTCCGACCGAGGAGGAGCAGCGCGTCATCTACCGAGAACACATGGAGGCGTTCGAACCGCGCCCCGTGACCATGCGCACGCTCGACATCGGCGGCGACAAGCCGCTGTCGTACTTCCCGATCGAGGAGGAGAACCCGTTCCTCGGCTGGCGGGGAATCCGCGTCACCCTCGACCACCCGGAGATCTTCCTCGCCCAGGTGCGGGCCATGATCAAGGCCAACGAGGGCCTCGAGGGCGTGCTGCGCATCATGCTGCCGATGGTCAGTCGCCTCGAACAGGTGGACGACGCCAAGGCGCTCATCCACCGGGCCCACCGGGAACTCGTGGAGGAGGGTCACGCCGTCAAGGAGCCCCTGATCGGCGTCATGATCGAGGTTCCCGGCGTCGTCTACATGATCCGCGAATTCGCCCGGCGCGTGGATTTCCTCGCCGTGGGCTCCAACGACCTCACCCAGTACATGCTCGCCGTGGACCGCACCAACGCCCGCGTCGCCGACCTGTTCGAGGAAGTCCATCCGTCGATGCTCATGGCCCTACGGGAGATCGCCAAGGCCTGCCACGCCGAGGGCAAGCCCGTGGGCATCTGCGGCGAACTGGCCGGCACCCCGGAGGGTGCCGTGCTGTGCGTCGGCATGGGCTACGACGTGCTGTCGATGAACGCCGCCAACCTACCGAGGGTGAAGTGGGTGATCCGCAGCGTCTCGCTGATCGACTGCCGCCGGATCCTGGCACGCGCGCTGCGCATGCGGTCGAACAGCGAAATTCTCGAGTTCGTCCGCGACCAACTCGTCGGCGCAGGCCTGGACCGCGCCGTCCCCCATCACGAGGTGCCGATCAGCTTCTGAGTCGCGTCGCCCCCGCAGCCCTCCAACACGGCCCTGGCTCGCCGGTTGCCCACCCACGGGCGAGCAAGCCGCGCCATCTGACTCCAATGCCAGCTTTGTGGGACACCCACCTGGAATTCGACGTTGTCGCCCTAAACCACCCGGGACAACCCGCCGTCCATGTTGATGGCGCAGCCCGTGAGGTACGAAGCCGCGTTGGACGCAAGGAACAACGCGACGTTGCCGCACTCTTCCGCCTCCCCCATCCGACCCATGGGCAGCGAGCGGCCCGAAGCCACGACGAAATCCTCGAAGCTGAGACTCTTGTCGGAACGGTCGTAGCCGCGTCGCACCTGGTCGGACTTGATGCTGCCGATCATCAGGGCGTTGACCAGGACGTTGTGGGGCGCGCCTTCGCCGGCGAGCACCTTGGTGAGCGCCATGCCGGCCGCCCGAGACACCGAGGTCGGTGCGGAACCGGGAGGCGGTGCCTTGGCCGCCGTGTTGAGGATGTTGATGATGCGACCCCAGCCGCGTTCCTTCATGCCGGGAAAGACCAGGCGGGCGAAGCGGATCGCTGCGAACAGTTTGAGATCGAGGTCCCCCTGCCATACCTCGTCGGTGAGGTCCTCGAAGCGGCCCGTCTGTGATTGGCCGGCGTTGTTCACCAGGATGTCGATGTCGCCGAGTTCGGCCGTGGCGGCGGCGAGGGCGTTCTCGATCATCGACGGATCGGTGACGTCGCAGGGGTAGATCCCGATCTTTGCGCCGGCGCCTCCCGGATCGTTCTCGATGGCCGCCTTCGCTTCCTCGAGGAGGGCTTCCCGGCGCGCGATCAGCGCGACATTGGCGCCGGCGCCGTGAAAGGCCGCCGCCATGGCGCGTCCGAGTCCGAGGCTGCCGCCGGTAACCAGGGCGGTCCGGCCGGTGAGGTCGAGGTCCATTGGGTTCTCCTACGTTGTCGTTGTGAAGTCGGGTCTGTGGTGCGTAGGGGCGGGGTTTGTCCCCGCCCGGATCGGCCCGATGTCGAGGTTGATCGTGGTGGCCGAGTCGCTGCCACGCTTGCCGTGCGGGCCGTATTGGCGCTCGACGAACTCCACGGAACCGTTGCCGACGATGACGGCGGTGCTTGCGCGGGTGCCGTAGTCGGTGCCGTGGATGAAGCACGGCGAGTAGCTGCGTTCCGGAGCCTGTTCGCGGTCGGGCGGAGTCTCCAGGGGAACGTGGGGCTGCGCCAGCAAGTCGACCAGGTCGAACACCGTTGCGGTCTCGGCCACACGGGCGAGCGCCGCCGCGCCGAACACGGCCTTCGGCCATTGCTCGTAGCGCCCCAGGGCCGTGCGGAACGCCGGCGTCGCCTGTTCACCGAGAACCAGCCCCGGTCCCAGCCGGGTGTTCGTGAGTCCGTAGACGCCCTGTTCGAGCGCGCGGATCTCGCCGGTGCGGTTGGAGCTGTAGATCAACTCGTCGCCGTCGTAGGCGATGAGGTTGAAGCCGGCGTACTGATCGCCGTCAACGTCGGCCGAGAAGTCGCGTGCGGACTGCTCGCCGGCGAGAAAGCTCCTCGGCAGGTCGCCCCGGGAACCCGGTGGCTTCGGGGCGTTGCGGTCCTCGGTCCAGTTGGTGACCGCGGCGAGGCGTCCGTCGCTCGAGACGGCGAGCCAGGTTCCATGGGCTTCGAGGTCGCGTCCACCGAAGATGAGACCGCTTCGTGGGCGGGAATCGACAGGTACGGGACCGCCGTGCGTCTCTTCATGGGGATTCCCGTCCGCCTCGCCGTCATCCCACCAGTGTGCGGCGCGGGACGGGCGTGCGTAGAATTCGTCGCGGTTGGCGGCGACCACCAGTGGGCGCTCGTCGCATACTCGATAGGCGAACAGGATCAGGCACACTTTCCGGGTAGCCTTGGTCCGACGGAAACGCGGACTTTAGCAAACGCTCCGATGAGTCATGAGATATCCCGCGATCGATAGCGTCCTGGTGGAGCTCGGCCCGCTGGCGATCCGCTGGTACGGGGTGATGTACGTCGTCGGCATGGTCGCGTTCTACCTGCTCGGCAAGTGGCGCGTCCGCCGAGGGCAGAGCGACTGGACCCTGCAGGAGATCGCCGATCTGCTGGTCTACGGGGTCGCCGGGGTGATCATCGGCGGTCGCTTGGGATTTGCGTTGTTCTATGGCTTCGAGACGTTCCTCCGCGATCCGCTGTGGCTGTTGCGCATCTGGGAGGGCGGCATGTCCTTCCACGGCGGACTGCTCGGCGTCATCGGCGCCGCCTGGATCTTCGCGCGCAAGTCCCGCCGTGGATTTCTCGAGGTGACCGACTTCGCGGCGCCCTTGGCACCCTTGGGCCTCGGACTCGGCCGTCTCGGCAACTTCATCAACGCCGAGCTGCCTGGGCGGGTGACCGAACTGCCCATCGGGGTGCAGTTCCCGTGCGACAGCGTGCGCAGCTTGAATCTCGCCTGCTTCGGAGACTTCGAGAACGTCACGCGGCATGTGTCGAGCCTCTACCAGGCGAGTGCGGAAGGCGTCGCGCTGTTCATCCTGGTTTGGCTTTATGCCGCCAAGCCACGGGCGGCGGGTCGGCTGTCGGCGGTGTTCCTGATCGGCTATGGCGGCCTGCGGTTTCTCACCGAGTTCGCGCGCGAGCCGGACCCGGACAAGGGCTTCGTGCTCTTCGACTGGCTGACCATGGGCCAACTGCTGTCGCTGCCGATGATCGCGCTGGGGGTGGCGCTGCTGTTCTTGAAACCGCTGCATCGCACATGACCCAGCGCATCTCGCTCATCTGGGCGATGACCCGCAACCGCGTCATCGGCAACGCGGGCGGATTGCCTTGGCGCCTTCCCGACGAAATGGCGCACTTCAAGCGGACGACGCTTGGCCATGCCGTGATCATGGGCCGTCGAACGTACGAGAGTGTTGGCCACCCGTTGCCCGAACGCCACAACATCGTGTTGTCCCGCCGGGGTCTCGCAACCGCGGACCCACGCGTCACCGTGGCTGCGGATTTCGACGCGGCGCTGGCTGCCGCCGGCGAGGGCGAGTGCTTCGTCATCGGCGGTGCACAACCCTACGCGACCGCACTGCCGCGGGCGCATCGGCTGATCGGTACGTTCATCGATGCCGAGATCGATGGCGACACGCGTTTTCCGGAGTTCGATCCGGACGCCTGGCGTGTCGTCGAGTGCACGCACCACTCGGTCGACGAACGCCATGCCTACGGGTACGACATCAAGGTCTTCGTGCCGCGAAGGTCTTCCACGCGGTAGCCCCAGCCGGCACAACCCGCGCGGTAGGGGAGAGTCTGGCCCCGGCGAAGCTGCCCTTCGCGACACAATCCACCAGTCCCCGCCCGAAGGTGGGGTTAAGGCAACCTTGTCGGGTTGACCCCGACAACGTCGGATGTGGCGTCAGCAAGCCCGGTGGGCGCGGCGAGTGCCGGCCCTAGGCTGCGACTCGTGGTTCAGCTCAGTCGCCGCCCGACGGCATGAGGCGGTTCCACGTGCGCATCGCCAGCACCGTGATCACCGCTGCGTACAGCGCGACGCTGATCTGATCGACGATGGCATCCAGATAGGTGCCGACTTCAGGGATGTGCCCAAGAACATTGGCGCCGGTGGCTGCTCCGACGGCAAGGGCGAGCACCAGGTAGCCCGTTGCATCTTCCGCGTCCAGTGCTACGGCACCGTACACGAGACCCAGGAGGACCAACGCCAGTGGCAGGAGGTCCATTGGAACCAATTCCGGCCACAAACCCTGTATCACTGCCGCGATGACGGCCAAGCCAACGATGATTCTCGTTGCCATTATTGCCTCCCCAAAATAAGGTTTTTTCTTCCTACGCGCACTCCGTCGCCCGCCGACGGGCAGGGCGGCGCAACACGCGAGTCGGGTATAGCACCTTGGGGTGTGTAATCAAAGGAAAAGGATGTAGCAAGATGTTGGGGTTTGTTACCGCGCTCGCAGTGCGCGCGCGCTCCCATGAAACAAGAACACGCGGTTTGTTGCCTGGCGGTCGGTCGCGTCTCGTATGCGCAGACGCGCCGTGTGCCGCACGCGGGGACGAGGGACGCGCCGCGCGGCGATGCCCGTCTATACTTCGGACCCATGATCGTCAAACCCCGGATCCGCGGCTTCATCTGCACCACGGCACATCCCGTCGGCTGTCGGGCGGCCGTTGGCGGACAGATCGCACTGGTCGATGACCACGGCGCCTTCGCAGGCCCTCGCAACGCCCTGGTTGTCGGCTGCTCCGGTGGTTTCGGACTGGCTTCCCGGATCGTCGCCGGTTTCGGCAGCGGTGCCGCCACGGTGGGTGTTTCGCTGGAGCGCGAGCCGACGGCGACGCGGACCGCCTCGGCGGGCTGGTACAACAACCGGGCTTTCGAGGCGGCGGCGGCCGACCGCGGGCTCTACGCGCGAACGTTCGATGGCGATGCCTTCTCGGACGAACTCCGCGAACAGGTCATCGATGCCATCGCCGCTGACCTCGG
>JAGWBN010000075.1:0-1439 GCA_021295875.1 Pseudomonadales bacterium | reverse complement strand
CCCTTGGGTAGCCCGTTCTCGGTGAAAACCCTGGACATCATGGGCGGCGAGGTCCGCGACATCGTTCTCGACCCGGCGGACGAGGCCGAAGCCGAAGCCACCGTCGCGGTGATGGGTGGCGAGGACTGGGAGTTCTGGATCGACGCGCTGCGGCAGGCGGACGTGTTGGCGCAGGGATTCCAGACGGTTGCGTTCTCGTACCTCGGCAGCGACCTCACGGCACGCATCTACCGCGAAGGCACCCTGGGGCGTGCCAAGGCCGACGTCGACCGCGCCGCCCGGGCCATCGGCGAACGCCTGGGCGACCTCGACGGCCGCGCCCACGTCGGCGTGCTCAAGGCCATCGTCAGTCAGGCGAGCACGGCGATCCCGGTCGTGCCGCTCTACATGTCGCTGCTGTTTCGGGTTATGCGGGAGCAGGGCAGCCACGAGTCGTGCATCGAACACATCGACCGGCTGTTCCGCGAGGGC
Source organism: Pseudomonadales bacterium (assembly GCA_021295875.1). Lineage (GTDB taxonomy): Bacteria > Pseudomonadota > Gammaproteobacteria > Pseudomonadales > Azotimanducaceae > VXYL01. The sequence continues at coordinate 968 of JAGWBN010000075.1, read as the reverse complement.
CTCTACGGCGACACGATGCCGAGAGACGAGGTCGGGCGGCTACGCGCCGATGCCCGTGAACTGGCGGAGTCCGTGCAGGCCGAAGTTGCGCGTCGCTGGGAGGTGGTCGACTCCGCCAACATCGCCGAGTTGAGCGACATCGCCGAGTTTCGCGAAGAGTTCCTCAGGATCTTCGGCTTCGGCTTCCCGGGAGTGGACTACGACGCCGACGTCGACCCGATGGACGGAACTTGAGGCGTCGAACTTGACGTTCCTGCGCAACGCGTTCGTCAAGGCGGCGTTCTGGATTCCGTTGGGCCTTTGCACCGCGGTCGCATTCACCGCCAACCCCACGGGCATCGCCGCCGAGCTCTCCGGAATGATCGCCCACGCGGGCGCCTTCACCTATCTCGCGCTTGCCCTTTGCGTCGCGCACTTCCGAACCGGGCCGGTTGCCGCGGTGGCGGTGTGGATGCTCGCCTTCGGGGTGGCGATCGAGGTGGGCCAGACGTTCATCCCCGGACGCGGCGGGGACCTGCTCGATGTCGCCATCGATGGCGCCGGCATCCTCGTGGGATGCCTGGCGTACCGATTCTTCGGCCTACAGGTACTTGTCGGTGACCGCGCCTTCCGAGGCGGAGGAGACTAGCTTGGCGTACTTCGCCAGGGTGCCGCGCGCGGCGTAGGGTTGGGGGCGCTGCCAGCGTGCCCGTCGCGAGGTGAGTTCGTCGGCGTCGACCTCGAGATTGATCTCGCGTCGTTCGGCATCGACGGTGATGGTGTCGCCGTCCTCGACGAGGCCGATGGGCCCGCCCTCGAAGGCTTCGGGGGTGACGTGGCCGATGACGAAGCCGTGGGAGCCGCCGGAAAAACGCCCGTCGGTGATCAGCGCCACATCCCCGGAGAGTCCGCGGCCGTTGATGGCGCTGGTGGGGCTCAGCATTTCGCGCATGCCGGGTCCGCCTCTCGGGCCTTCGTAGCGGATGACG
>JAGWBN010000266.1 GCA_021295875.1 Pseudomonadales bacterium | reverse complement strand
GGACTACCGGGTCGGCGCCGACGTGACACCCCACCTTGTGCGCCGGGCGGGTCTCGCGGCACGGGTCCAGGGCATGCGTCGCTACTATGCCCTCGTACTGAATGCCGAGGGATCCGTGCAGCTCGTGCGTGAACTGGATGGCACGACCGTGCTTGCCGAGGCGGCGTTCGACGTGGAGTTCTACCGCACCTACCAATTGGCGGTCGCCGTGTCCGGCTCGACGATCACCGGGTCGGTGGACGGGGAAACACTACTGGAGACCGAGGACGACGCGCTCGCCAGCGGCGGGATCGCCCTCTTGATCGACGAGGGACGAACGGCAACGCAAACGGTAACCGTCGCCCCGTGAAATAAGGCATTGAATGAGCGGACCTTGTCTCGCTGGAACCGGCCGACGTCAGTGCATCTCGTAGCCACCGGCCACGTTGAGCGCGATTCCGGTGACGTTGGGCGCCGAAGCGAGGTAGACGGCCGCCTGGCCCATGTCTTCCACGGTCTGGGGTCGGCCCAGGGGCATGATGTCGGACATGCGCTTCTGAAATGCGGGATCGCCCTGGTTCGCCATCAGGTGGTCGTGCCACATCGCGGTAGCCACCATCCCGGGGCATAGCGCGTTCACGCGGATGCCGTCGGGAGCCAGTTCCTGGGCGAAGGACTGGGTGATGCCGATCACCGCCCACTTCGAGCCGCAGTAGGCCGCGAGCCGGGCGGAACCGCGTTTGCCGGCGATCGATGCCGTGTTGACGATGGCGGCGTCGGCTGACGCCCGGAGACTCGCCACGGCGGCTCGGGTCATCAGGAACACCCCCTTGACGTTGACCGCGAAGATCCCGTCCCACTGGGCTTCCCCGAATTCCTCGACGGGCCCGCTGTCGATGACGCCGGCGTTGTTGAGCAGCACATCCACGCCGCCGAAAGCGTCGACGGTCGAGCGAACCGCCTGTTCGCAGGACGCCGCTTGGGTGACGTCGACCGGCGTGCACCGCGCGTCGCCGATCGAGGACAACTCGTCGACCGTGCTTGTCATCTCGCTGTCCGAACCGAGGGGGTAGCGCCAATCGCCGCCCCCGGGCAGATCCGCGATCATCACCCGGTGGCCGGCTTCGAGGAAGCTCTTTGCCATGCCCTTGCCAATGCCGCGGGCGCCCCCTGTCACGAGTACGGTTCGAGTGGCCATTTCCCCTCCTTCAACAGTCAGTGTGCGCCGGTTGTTGTAGACTCGCCGCGAACACGGTCGAGGCTGAGCAATGGACGCCAATTGGCTAAAGCGTATGCGGATCGGGGTCGCCCTGCGAGCCCTGCGCGAGTTGATAGACAATCCGGAGGACACGCCCCGGGTCTTCGAAGTCGTCCGGGCGCTGGGCCGGCCTGCGCTCGAGCGGGGACTGCGCCGGTTTCGGACCACCGTGCTGCGTGATCGCGTCGACCTGATCGACACCTTGCGCGACCGGGAGTCGCTCGCCGCCATGCCCGCCGGCACCCTCGGGCGCACCTACTACGATTTCATATACGGCGAGTCGCTGTCCGCCGACGGGCTCGTCGCCGCCAGCACGGAGCAGGGCGTCGAGGCCTACGACTTCACGGACCCCGACCTCAAGCGGTTCGGCGAACGCATGCGCGACCAGCACGACCTTTGGCACACCGTCACGCAATACGGACGCGACCCGTTCGGGGAACTTTGCCTGTTGGCGTTCACCTATGCCCAGACGAAGAACCGCGGCATTGGTTTGATCGTCGTCGCAGGCGCGTTTCGGGCCATGCGGCACTTGGGGCCCGGTTCGCTCAAGGCGGTGTGGCACGCCTACCGGGCGGGGCGGCACGCCAGTTGGCTGCCGGGCGAGGATTGGGCCGCCAACCTACGCTTGCCCATCGACGAAGTTCGCAGCCAGTTGGCGATCACGCCGCCAGCGGAATACCGCCAGGTCTTGGCAACGGTCCAAGCCGCCGCCGCCTAGTCCGCAGATCGTCCGCGCCCGGTATGGGCGCGCGACGTTCCAAAGGGCTCATCGCTGCACCCCTTGCTACCAGGTGCTGCCAAGGGGCAAGGACCGGACCTCGGGACAAGGCGGGCGTCCCATCGGGATTCCCCTACCCCGATCCTTGGGTTACGCTGCCGACATCTCGCGGGAGAGGCGTCATGCCTGGACGGACGAGAACCGCCGAGACCGGCGTCGCGGCAGCGTTTCGCGAACACGAGTCCGCGCTCCGGGCTTTTGTCTCGCGGCTGGTGGCATCGCGAGACGATGTGGACGACGTCACCCAGGAGGCGTTCCTGCGCGCGTTCAATGCCGAGAAGGCGAGGCGCGTCAGGCGGCCCAAGTCATTCCTGTTCACCATCGCGCGCAATCTGGTACTCAGCGATTTCGCTAGGAAATCCAATCAATTGACGGAGTCGATGGCGGATTTGGACGACTTGACGGTCCTAGACGACTACAAGGTTGAAGCCGAGATCGAAGCCGAGGAGTCTTTCGCCGCATATTGCCGAGCCGTTTCCCGTCTCCC
>JAGWBN010000074.1:13454-13764 GCA_021295875.1 Pseudomonadales bacterium | reverse complement strand
CATACCGACCGACGACATCGAGCAGTACGAACTCGTCGCCGAGGAAGTGCTGTCGGCCTTCGACTAACGCAAGCAGGGAGCAATCGATGAGTGATCAAACCGCCGGACGCCTAGCCGGCAGAGTCGCCTGGGTCACGGGTTCGTCCCGGGGCATCGGCCGCGTCGTCGCCGACCATCTGGCGAGCCTCGGCGCGAAAGTCGCCATCCACGGCACGACGCCGACATCGACCCGGGCCTTCAACGAGGCGGAATCCTTGGATGCGGTCGCCGCGGCCCACAACGCGGACGTGCTCCCTGTTCACGGCGACCT
>JAGWBN010000074.1:0-13366 GCA_021295875.1 Pseudomonadales bacterium | reverse complement strand
GGCACCGGCGGCGAACGCGCAGGCAAGCCGGTGGTGAACGATGCCGTCAACGTCTCCCTGGAGGACGTCCACACGATCCTCGGCCGTAACCTCATGACCTGCATCCTCGTGTGCCGCGAGGTCTGCCCGGAGATGATGGAACGCAACAGCGGCTGGATCGTCACCATCGGCAGCATCGCGGGCTTGGGCGGACACGGTTCGGAGGTCATCTACGGTACGGCCAAGGCAGCCGTCCACGAATACACCCGCTGCCTCGCCGCCCAACTTAGACCCCACGGGGTCTACGCCAACATCATCGCACCCGGCGAGATCATCACGGCCCGGTTCGAGGCCAGCCGGCCAACGCACGACGAGCGCAAGGTTCACGAGGGCGCCTTGACGCGCTACGGCTGGCCGGAGGAGGTCGCCAAGACCGTCGAGTTCCTGGTAACGGAGGACTCGTCGTACATCACGGGCCAGGTACTCAGGATCGACGGTGGGGCACAGTTGTTTCCCGCTTAGGCTCACGCGACTTGCAGCGGTGGTCGCTACGGCAAGTCGTGTGCTTGCGGGCGATCCGCTACGCGTGGTGCGAAGCTTGCCGGTGATCTCCCGAAGCTAGGTAGAACGCAGCGAGGCGTCGAGCGGCCGACGTGGTATTTATCCTTGTATATTGTCCATTGCATGGTCAATATACAATGAAATGGTCCCCAGACTTCTCCAACACGATGTCCAGGACGCACTACTTCGACAGTCGGCGGTCGCCATCGTCGGGCCTCGACAATCGGGCAAGACCACGCTGGCGCGTCAGATCGGCGAAGCGCGCAATGCCGTCTACCTCGACCTGGAGGACCGCGACGACCGCAGTCGTCTGGACGAGGCCGTGCTGTTCCTCGACGGCGTCGCCGACCGGCTGGTGATCCTCGACGAGATCCATCGCGTCCCCGAATTGTTCCAAACGTTGAGGGGGGTCATCGATCGTGGCCGTCTTGAAGGCAACGACACGGGCCGCTTCCTGATCCTGGGATCCGCTTCGATTGATCTGCTCCGCCAGTCCGGGGAGTCGCTGGCCGGACGAATCTCCTACTTGGATTTGACGCCGTTCTCCGTCAACGAGGTTGGAGACGACCGCGCGACTCGCGAACGTCTTTGGCTGCGCGGCGGATTTCCGATGAGCTATCTGGCTACAAGCGACGCGGCGAGCTTGGCATGGCGCAAGGACTTTGTCAGAACCTACCTGGAACGGGACATTCCTACTTTCGGTTCCCGCATCCCGGCTAGCGCAATCGAACGGTTGTGGACAATGTTGGCGCACCGGCAAGGCTCGTTGCTGAACGCCTCTGCACTTGCCCACGCCCTGGAGGTGAGTCCGCAGTCGATCACCCGCTACGTCGACCTGTTGGTCGATCTGCTGTTGGTGCGCCGACTGCCTCCCAGGCACGCCAACGTAGGCAAACGCCTCGTCAAGTCACCAAAGGTCTACATCAGGGACAGTGGCATCGTGCACGCGTTGCTCGGCATTCCCTCCGCGACCGACCTCGCGGGACACCCGGTCGTCGGCAGAAGTTGGGAGGGATTCGCCGTCGAGACCCTCGTGTCCGCCTTGCCCTGGCCATCGTTCGCCACGTTCTACCAAACGCAGGCGGGTGCCGAGATCGACTTGGTGATCGAACACGCAGGAGGCGAGATGTGGGCAATCGAGATCAAGCGCTCGCTGTCGGCAAAGGTGAGCCGCGGGTTCCACCAGGCTTGCGAGGACATCCAGCCCGCACGCCGATTCGTAGCCCACGCGGGAGACGACCGCTTCCCCGTGTCGTCAATGATCGAAGGCGTGGGCCTGAACGAACTGGCACAGGAGATTCGCAGCACCCGATAGTGCGGTTGGCACGGGCCGACCGCGCCACCCCTAAGCCTAAGTTCAGAGCTTCCTCAGGCGTCCTCCCGGATCATCGCCGCGGCCTTCTCGCCGATCATGATCGTCGGCGCGTTGGTGTTGCCCGAGACCAGGGTCGGCATGATCGAGGCATCCGCGACGCGCAGCCCCTGTACGCCATGGACCCGCAGCCGGTCGTCGACCACGGCGTTGGCGTCGCGGCCCATCTTGCAGGTGCCCACCGGGTGGTAGACGGTGCCGCCGGTGCGGCGGCAGAACTCGAGCAACTCGTCGTCGCTCTGCCGGCGGTCGCCGGGATAGAGTTCGTGGTCGACGTGGCGGGCCAACGACGGGGCCGCGCCGACGCGGCGGGCGATGCGGATGCCCTCGATCAGGGCCGCGCGATCGACCTCCTCCGACAGGAAATTCGGGCGGATCGCCGGCGCCGCCGTCGGTTCGGCACTCTGGATGTGAATCGAGCCGGTGCTTTCGGGTCGCAACTGGCAGACCGAGCAGGTCATTCCCGGTTCGGTTTCCAGCGCGCCCTGCTTGCCGCTGCGGGCATAGCTCGCATGGGCGAAGTGGAACTGCACGTCCGGCGTCTCGAGTTCGCGTCGCGTGCGCACGAAGCCGTGGGCGATGCCGGCCGTGTAGGTGAACACGCCCCGCCGGGCGAGGCCGTATTTCAGCGCCTCGAAGACGAAACGGGTGCCGCGCGTCTGCTCGTTGAGCGTGGTCGCGCCCTTGACGCGCCAACCGACGGAACTGGCGTAGTGATCGCGGTAGTTCTCGCCGACGCCCGGCAGATCGTGGACCACGTCGATGCCGTGCGCCTTGAGCAACTCGGCCTGGCCGATGCCCGAGAGTTCCAGCAACTGCGGCGACTGCACGGCGCCCGCCGCCAGGACGACCTCCCTGTTGGCGGTCGCGTCGATGGTCCGATCACCGACCGCAAAGCGAACGCCGATGGCGCGACCGTTGTCGGTCAGCACCCGATGCGCCAAGGCGCGGGTGGCGATGGTCAGATTGGGGCGCGAGCGGACCGGGTCGAGGAATGCCCGGGCCGTGCTGAACCGGCGACCGTTGCGCTGGGTCACCTGGTAGATGCCGAAGCCTTCCTGGCGGGTGCCGTTGTAGTCGGGATTGCGGGGAAAGCCGGCCTCTTCGCCCGCCGCCACCCACGCCTCGAGCAGCGGATGGCTCTCGACCATGTCCGCGACGTTGAGCTCGCCGCCCGCGCCACGGAACTCGTCGCCGCCACGCTCGAAGTTCTCCGAGCGTTTGAAGTACCCCAGCACCTCGTCGTAGGACCAGCCGCGGTTGCCGAGCTGCGCCCAGGTTTCGTAGTCGAAGGCCTGGCCGCGCACGTAGAGCATGCCGTTGATGGAACTGGAGCCGCCGAGAACCTTGCCTCGGGGGATCGGGATCCTGCGCTCGCGCGTGCCGGGCTCCGGCTCGGTCTCGAAGCACCAGTTGACGCTCGGCCGGTCGATCATCTTCCAGAAGCCCACCGGCACGTGGATCAACGGGCTCCAGTCCCGCCCGCCCGCTTCGAGCAGCAGCACCGAGGTGTCCGGATCGGCGCTCAGGCGGTTCGCCAGCACGCATCCCGCCGAGCCGGCGCCGACGACGATGTAGTCGTACGCGGCCATCACAGGCTGTCGTAGAACGCCTTGCCCAGGCCCCCGCCCCGCTGATCGCCGACGATGGCGTTCTTCATCTGGTTCATGACGTAGGACAGGCACACCCGCGCCTTGTGGTCGACGACGATGGTCGATCCGCCGGCGCCGCCCCAGAACATGGCGTCGTCGTTGGGCGACATCGGCATGAACTCGTTGGGGAACGCGTACCCCAGGCCGAAGCGGATCGGCAGCATCAGCACCGCGTCGGGGCCGTTGGTCTGTTCTTCGAGCATCAGTCGGCAGCTCTCGGGCGACAACACTTCCACGCCGAACGCCCTGCCGTCGTTGGCGAGCGGGGTCTGTGCACGGACCACGCCCCGGGCGTTGCCGTGCCCGCCCGCCGCCGGAATCTCGGCCCGCCGCCAACCGGGCGTGTTGACCGCCTCGGTACCCGCCGGCGCGCTCGCGAAGACCCGCCCCGGAATCGAGTCCGGATCACCAAACGGGCCTTCGCCCCCTTCCGCAGGCTCCTCCGGGATCATCTGCGCGACACGGTCGAACTCCGAGCGGGCCACGCCGATGTGGAAGTCGGCACCAAGCGGCTCCGCGATTTCTTCACGGAAGAACGTGCCGATGGTCCTCCCGGTGATCCGTCGCACGAGTTCGCCGATCAGGTAGCCCTGGGTTACGGCGTGATAGCCACTCCGCGTGCCCGGCTCCCACCACGGCGCCTGCCTCGCCAGGTTGTCGACGCAGGCGTCCCAGTCGTAGAGCTCGCGGGCCTTGGCGAGCTTCGGTTCGAAACCCGGAACGCCCGCCGAGTGGCTCATGAAATGCCGTACCTCGGTGTCTTCCTTGCCGTTCTGCCCGTACTCCGGCCAGTAGTCCGTGACCTTGGCGTGGAAGTCCAACAAGCCCCGGTCGGCAAGCACGAAGGCGGTGAGGAACGACATCGTCTTGGTCGTCGAATAGACGTTGACGATGGTGTCCTCGTGCCAGAGGCGGGTGCGCGCCTCGTCGGCGTGGCCGCCCCAGAGGTCGACGACGAACTCACCCTCGACGGTCGCCGCGAAACTCGCGCCGACGTCGCCGAACTCGTCGAAATTGCGCTCGAACGCCTCCCGCACGCCAGCGAAGCGTTCATCGAAGAAGCCGTGGATTGCCACCGTTACCTCCTATGACTCCTTGGTAGTATGTGGCGCGGACACACCACGAAGATGATCGACCGAGGCGGTGCATCCCGCCTCCGCCGATCCCCGCTGGTCGCTACGCCGTTGCCGGATTCCTCAGAACCTGCCCCGAACGTTCACCCGTGTGGGTGTCGTCGGCGAGAATGACGGCCCCGTTGCACACCGTCGCCTTGTAGCCCACCGCCTTCTGGATGAGCCGCGGCGCACCGCCCGGGAAGTCGTGCACGAGCTTCGGCTGACGCTCGGCGACGCGCTCCAGGTCGATGACGTTGATGTCGGCCTTCTTGCCCTCGGCCAGGGTGCCGCGATCGTCGAAGCCGAGTACCCGCGCCGACGCACTGGTCATGCGACGCACGGCTTCCTCGATGGTGAACAAGCCCTGTTCGCGCACCCAATGCGAGAGCAGGAAAGACGTCCAGCCGGAATCCATGATCTGGCTGACGTGCGCCCCGGCATCGCCGATGCCCGGCAGAATCCAATCCGCCGTGAGGAACGACTTCAAGCCCTCCAGATCCTGATTGAAGAAGCGGATGTGGAACATCGACCTGCCGTCCGACTCCAGCATCTTGTCCAGCCACACCTCCACCGGATGCACGCCCGCGGCCTTGGCCATGCCGTAGAGGCTCTCCTCGGCACCGCGCGTATAGGTCGGACGGTCGTCGTCACCGAGCCAGAAGGTCGTGCGTGAGCCCTCTTCGACCCGAGGGATCGCCTTGACCTCCTCGACGAGCCTGGCCCGCGTGTCCTCGTCGCGAATCGCGGCCAGACGACCGCGGAAGTCGAGCTTGCGGACCTCGGCCCAGGCCGGCGTCGGGAACAGCATGTCGGTGCTGAGGCCGGACAGGAAGCCGCCGCTGCGGGGCAGGGTCAGACCGCTGACGTCGAGGCCCTCCTCGCGCATGGCGGCGATGGCGTCGTCGTAGGCGCTGTCGTTGCCGTTCGACCCCGGGGCATGCGGCGCGCTGAACAACAGTCGCGTCCCGGCGGCCCGGCCCTGCTTCGTCAGCATGGCCATCTCGTCGTCCAGGTTGCCGTAGTTCAGGACGCTCTGCAGGATGCCGCCGGCCTTGCCCACCGCCGCCGAGATGGCGATCAGTTCGGCTTCCTTGGCGAACGTTCCCGGAATCGACCGTCCGTCCGGCAGCACGTGACCGGGCAGGCGGTTGGTGGAGAAGCCGATGGCGCCCTCCGCGACGGAACGGCCGATGAGTTCGGCGATCTGCCCGATCTCGTCCTCGGTGGGATCCTCTTCCACGGCGCGCTCGCCCATGACGTAGAAGCGCGACGCGCAGTGGCCGACGAGGCCCGTGATGTTGATGGCGGGGCCGAGCTTCTCGATGGAGTCCAGGTACTCGCCGTAGGACTCCCAGTCCCACGGCAGGCCGGTGAGAATCGCATTTCGCGGGATGTCCTCGACGGTCTCCATCATGCCAGCCAGGAACTCTCGGTCCGCCGGCTTGCAGGGCGCGAAGGTGACGCCGCAGTTGCCGAACAACGCGGTCGTGACGCCGTGCCAGGAAACCGGCGTCAACAGCGGATCCCAGCCCGCTTGGGCATCGAAGTGGGTATGCAGGTCGACGAAACCGGGCGTGACGATGTGACCCTCCGCGTCGATTTCCCGGTGGCCGGCGCCCTCGACCTTGCCGACCTTGGCGATGGTCCGGCCATCGACGGCGACATCGCCGGTGAAGGGTTCCGAACCGGTTCCGTCGACAAGGCTGCCGCCCCGGATGACGAGATCGTGCGCCATGGGTGTTCTCCTGATTGCGCTTAGCGGTGTCGTGAGGGGCGAATCATGCCCCGACCGGCGCGCCGCCGCTACCGCTGCCATCTTTGTACGGACCGAGATCGCGATCCTGCGATCGCCCGTACGGTCGCCCGTGTTCCGGTGGCGAGTGGCGTAGCCCGGCCGCTACGATCCAGCGGCTCCGCGGACGATCACGCCGTCCTTCAACACCCGGCGGTGATTGGACCGATCCGCGGCGGCGGCGATGTCCTTCGACGGGTCCCCGTCGACGACGAGCAGGTCCGCGACCGCGCCCTCGGCGACGCGGCCCCGGTCCTCCAGGTCCATCAGGTCGGCACCGTTGCGGGTGCCGGCCCGGAGTGCGTCCAGATTGGGCAGTCCGACCTCCACCATGAACCGCAGTTCGTCCGCGTTGTTGCCGTGGAGATTGAACGGCGTACCCGCATCCGTGCCCATCGCGATGCGGCCACCCGCCTCGTGGAACATCGCCACCGAGCGTTCGTGGTCTTCGGCACAGCGCGCCGCCTTCTCCATCACGTAGTCGGGGATGCCGGCGTGGGCGTTGCCCAGTATGTGCCGCAGCGCCGCCAGCGTGGGCACCAGGAAGGTGCCCCGTTCGAGCATTTCGCGGCAGCACTCGTCGGTCATGAAGATGCCGTGCTCGATGGACGTCACACCGCCGCGGGTGGCGTTCAGAATGCCTTCGGAGCCCTGGGCATGGCTCGCCGTGCGCCGGCGGAAGCGCTTCGCCTCGGTGATTCCGGCGGCGATCTCATCGGCGGTGAAATGGGCGTCCTCCGGGTCGACGCCGGGCGTCATGACACCACCCGTCGCCATGATCTTGACGAAGTCGGACCCGGCATGGATCTGCTCCCGCACCGCCTTCACCACCTCGTCGATCCCGTCTGCCACCCGGCCGATCCGATTGCCGTGGCCGCCGGTCATGCAGATCATCTTGCCGGCGGCGCGGACGGTGGGCCCCGGGAACCTGCCTTCGTTGCAGGCATCGCGAACCGCGAACTCCTGGTACTCGCGACCGCCGCAGTCGCGCACCGAGGTCGTGCCGCCACGCAGGGTTTCCCGGGCGTGCTCGAGGGCGCGTACCACTGCGTGGGCCGCATCGAGCTTGTCGAGGTCCGCGCCCGGATCGGGTTCGCCGTGGAACAGGAGATGCACGTGGCAGTCGATGAGCCCTGGCATGACGGTGCAACCCGAACAGTCCACGCTCTCGCCGTCGAAGCCCACGAACTCGGCCTCGGGGGCGATGCGCGCTATGCGGTCGCCGTCGACGAGAACCGCATGGCCGTCGACCATCCGCTCGCCGTCGAAGATCCGGCCGTTGCGATATAGGGTGCTCATGCGAGCCATCCCGTCTCTACAGCTCTTCCGGAGGCCTGACGAACGGCTGCGGCACCGGATCCTTGGTCATTCCGACGAGACCCCGGTAGCCGTCGTGGTCCTCTTCGATGTGCAGCGTCCGCTCCGGGATCACGAACTTCGTACCCGGGCCGCACTCGTGGACGTCGCCGCTGGCCGGATCCTGGAAGCGGAACACGCCGCCCTCGACGTAGAAGTGGATGCCCACGTCGTGCCAGTGAATCGGCGTTCCGCCACTCGGCGACGCGTCGACCTCGTGCAGGTGCAGTCCGGCCGCCTCGATCTCGGCGCGGGCTTCGCTCTGCTCGGTGAAATAATCGTGTTCGACGGTGATGCCCATCCGTCCTTCCCCTGGGAGCCCCTGGGAGCTGTTCACTCGGAGCTTAACGCATCGTCACGCCACGGCGAGGGGTCGTACTTCGCCGTGCACTCCCGTAGGGCACGACCGACCAGGCGGAGGGATCGGCACGCCCGGTGCGACTCGAACGCACGGCCTTTGGCTCCGGAGGCCAACGCTCTATCCAACTGAGCTACGGGCGCAAACCGCTGCAGACGGCGTGGGGAGCCGGCCGCATCGGGGTCGATTACCATAACAAACCGACCGGCAACTTTCGCGGAGACATGCCTTGAACATCGAGATACGAGACGACCGATTCCTCGACATCGTGCCGCGCGACTTCGCGCTGCAGACTCTGGCCGACGGCTTCGGCTTCACGGAAGGTCCGATCTGGCATCCACGCGAGAAGCATCTGACGTTCAGCGACATCCCCGGCAACCGGATGCACCGCTGGAGCGAGGCGGGCGGAGCCCAGGTGTTCCGCGAGCCGAGCAACATGACCAACGGCATCTCCTGCGAGCACGCCACCAGCCGGGTCTCGCGCACCGAGCACGACGGCAGCGTCGTGGTGGTGGCGAGTCACTACGAAGGCAAGGAACTGAACAGCCCCAACGACATCGTCGTGCGCCGCGACGGCATGGTGTACTTCACCGATCCGACCTTCGGGCGCGGTGGCGGTCCCGTGGCGGTGGCCCGGGAGACGGAACTGGACTTCACCGGCGTCTACCGCCTCGATCCCGAGTCCCGCGAGCTCACAGCAGCCCAACGGCCTCGCCTTCACGCTGGACCACAACGGTCTCTACGTCGCCGACACGCCGCGCATGCACGTTCGGCGTTTCGACGTTGGCGAGGACGGTTCGCTAACGGGCGGCGACGTGTTCGCCGAGTCGACCGGCGAAGGTGCCGGCGCGCCGGACGGCCTGAAGATCGACAGCCTTGGTCACGTCTTCTGCGCCGGCCCCGGCGGCGTCCATGTCTACCATCCGGACGACGGCACCTGCCTGGGCGTGATCAGGACGCCCGCGTTCTGCGCCAACTTCACCTGGGGCGACGACGACTTCATGACGTTCTTCCTGACGTCGTCCACGTGCCTCTACCGGGGAAGGGTGCTGGTGCCGGGGATGGCGCTGTTCTAGGGAAGCTCTGAACAAGAGCTTCCCTAGCGCGGCACAAGGATGTACCGCCAAATTCGGTGGCGTAAGCCGCTGAATTTGTGGCGACCTGTCGTACCGGTCGGGGCTGGGGCCAGACGTCGAGTCAGCGAGGCGCTTTGGCCGCGCTGGTAGCAGAGGCCTGAAGGACAGAACACGCCGGGGCGTATCAATCGAGTGACTCTCGTACTTCCAACGGTGGTTGCTCCCTGTCAGGCAAGCTACCGCGGGTCGTAGAGGCGAAGAACACCCTCCAGTCCTTGCCCCGCGGTCGTGAAATCACACGTCGCAAACTCAAAAACCACCTCATGTTGGACCTCGCTGTATCGGTAACGGAGAGAGCGCGAATGAGCCGCCCGGGCCCGGGTTTTCGGGATTTGGAATCACGCGTTGGGTCCTCGGCACGACCACCAGGTCCATGTCCTCCATGGGAACCACCCCAAGTAGCGGTTGATCGCCCATGACCAGCGCTCCCGTGAATCCGACGCGGCCAGCGTAGCGAAGCTCGATCGGGCCGACGTAGTCGACCGAACGACGGGTGCCGTCGGCCAAGGTCACGGGTCTTTCTTCGATGGCTTCCAGTTCCAAGGCATCGCGAATGGCGGGCGTGATGCACAAGTGCACGGCGCCGGTGTCCGCCAGTGCCTCGACGCGGATCGGCCCCAGGTCGGTTCTGCGGGGGTTCAGGAGTTCCACCGTCGCGTTGGCTATGCCCACTGCCATACCTCCAAACCGCAGGGTCGGCATGTCGTCGTCAGTTGGGATTCTGCGCCGCTTGGTCCCGCCTTAACAAGAGCCAGTTTCCCGCGAGTTATCGGGCCGATGTCCTACAACGGCGATCTCGTGGACCTCACTTCCTGACGCCGTTCAACGCGAACTCGTGGGCACCACTGCTGCACACGCCGACAAGGCGGTCGCCCTGCACCTTGCCCTTGAACTCCATGTCCATGGTGACTTCGCCCTTGTACATGCCGAACACGAAGCCGACCTTGTTTCCTTCGACGCGGACATCGCGGATCTTGCTGGTTTCGCCAAAGGCCGTGAGCTCGACTTGGCCGGACAGATCGTCATCGACCGTGAGGACCATGCCGCCCCAGCTGAGATCCATCTTCCAGGTTCCGGGCAGTCCGCCATCCCCGTCCGCGATCGGTGCCGCCGGTTCCTCTTCCTCAACGGGTGCCAACATGGCCGAAGCCACCCGATGGGAACGTTCCGCCAACTCGGAGATCCGGTTGTCGTTGCAGTCCCGGACGCACGACATGAGCCGGTCGTTCAGCACGCCGACCCACTTGTCGGGCAACGCCTCGGCACCGAACTTCGCTCCCAGGATCGATCCCACCGTTGCGCCGGTGCAGTCGGTGTCCCAACCTCCCCTTACGGTGACCACGATTCCCTTTTCGTAGTCGTTCGCACCGAAAAACAAGCCCATGACCACAAGGGCCGCGTTGTTGATGGTGTGAACGCCGGAATAATGGCCGTATTTTTCGTTGATCTTTTCCCAGACTTTTTCCCAGTCCGACAATTCACGACACCACACGCGCGTGTCGTGCACGGCTTCCGCCAGTCGGCATTTTCTTGGGATTTCTGAAAGTCCGATACTTACGATCTTTTCAACGTCGTCTTCGACAAATGCGGCAGCAAGCATCGCCGCAACGAACATTTCACCGTAGATCCCGTTTTTCACATGGGAAATGCTGGCGTCCTGGTAAGCCAACTCCGCAGCTTTCTCCGGCCAGCCGGGCGTCACGTAGCCGAAGATGTCCGCACGAATCTGTGCGCCAATCCATTCCCGGAAAGGATTTCTCCAAACTGCGGATTCTGGTGGCCAAAGACGATTCACGAAATTCCGGTAAGCGACCGACTCCGCCGTGTAGAGCAAATGAAACGGCATTCGGCCGAGCCAGGTATTGGCCATGTTGCGCGCTGTCAGTTCAGCGCCGTAACGTTCCAGTGCGAGCAGGCCCAGGATCGGATAGTCCATGTCGTCGTCGCGCGCCATGAACTCGATATTGTCACGGGTGCTGGATTTCAGACCCGGCGAGATGGCACCCTCGGTATACGGGATGTAGTCGTCGAGCGGCAGGGCACCGGCAGACTCCAGATATTCGTCGATGCGCCTTCGGGGCCAGCCTTCGACGGGCTTGCCCAGCGAACAGCCCGCCGCGCGACCGAGCCAGGCGCCGTGGATGCGATCGCCAACGGCGTCCTCCGCGTCGCCCAGATCCATGCGCCGGGGACCCTCGGGCCGCAGCGCGCGTATAGCGTCGAGCTCGGACGGTTCCTCGTAGGGAAACGATGCCTCGGGCGCCAGGGCGTCGAGCGCGTCGTAGAGTTCGGCGAACACGGCGTCGTCGGTGGTGTCGTCCGCGAGTGCTTGTTGGACGCGGGACTCGATCGCCGCGACATCGCAGCCCTCTTCCCGACGCTGCACCAACTCCGCTCGAATGAGCTGCTTTTCCAGGCTGTCCACGATGCAATCCTCCTCTGTGATCCTACCCAGTGTACTGGACCGTAGGGACACCGCAGCCGGCTCTCTCATGGGACTCATGGGACATACGCCAAAAGGAAGCGCCAAAAGGAAGCGCGGTGACGGTCGACGCTACGGACGTGCCTCGGGCACCACGTGCAGGGTCACGCGTTCGGTACCGCGCATGACTACGACGGCGACCGGCTCGCCGATCTTCACGGCGTCGAGGGCGTAGGTGTAGTCGTAGATGTTGGCGATGGCGTTGCCGGCGAATTCGACGATGACGTCGCCACCGCGCATGCCGGCCTTGTCCGCCGGTCCCCCGCCCCGGACGCTGGAGATCTTCACGCCGGCAAGATCCGTCGCGTAGTCCGGGATCGTGCCGAGATAGGCGCGCAGCGTATCGCGGTCGCCACCGCCCGGCGTCGTGTTCTGCACCTCTACGTAGGCCGGTCGCTCCCGGGCGGCGACCACGTCCTTCAGGATCGTCGTACCGAACGCCGCGATTCGCGCCATGCCCGCGTAGTCGAGCGTCTCGGCATCGTCGGTGGGCCGGTTGTAGTCCTCGTGGCTGCCCGTGAAGAAACTCAGGATCGGCACGCCCTTGGGATAGAACGCCGTGCTGTCCGTGGGCAGGTAGGGATCGTCCAGCAGAGCGAGGTTGAACCCCGCCGGGATGTTCCGGCGTTCGATGTGCCGACGCCAGACGTTCGACGAGCCGACCCCCTGCAGGCTCAACCGGTTGTCGCGGAGCCGCCCGACCATGTCGAAGTTGAGATAGGCGACGATGTCCTCGAGCGCCAGCGGCGGCTCGTCGACGAATCGGGACGAGCCGATCAGACCCAGCTCCTCCCCGGACCAGAAGGCGAACATCACGTTCCGCGGGCGATCCTCGGCGTCTGCGAGCGCGCGGGCAAGTTCCAGCACGACGGCCACGCCGGACGCGTTGTCGTCGGCCCCGTTGTGGATCTCGCCTTCCTCGCCCTGGCGCGCCAGCGAACTCGTGCCGCCGCGGCCGATGTGGTCGTAGTGCGCGCCGACGATCACCGTCTCGGTGGTACCGGCATGCGTCGCCGGCAACCGCGCGAGCACGTTGCGATCCGTTGCCTTGACGCGCTCCACCGCCGTCTCGATGGCGAGTTCCACGCCTTCCAAGGCGAACCGGCCCAGGAAGTGGGGGTTCTCGACGTCCAGCTGCGACTGGACTTCCTTCAGGTCCTTGCCAGCGCCGGCGAACAAGGTCGCGGCAACATCGCCACTGATGGACGCGGCGACGATGCCGGAGCCGGAGAGGCTGTTGTCGAAGGTCAAGGGGATCAGCTTGCCGGCGTTGGGCGAGTTGGGTCCCGCCACCACGAGGATCGCCTTCGCACCCCGGTCGCGGGCGATCATCGCCTTGTAGCGCAGTCCCGCGTAGCGATTGAGTTCGGCGCGCCGCTCGGCATCGACCCCTTCCGGTACGTAGCGCAGAACGACGACGACCTTGTCGGTGACGTCCACGCCGGCGTAGGAGTCGTAGCCCCCGGGAGTCGACAGACCGTAGCCGGCGAATACGACCTCGCCGTTGACGGCCGCATTGGCACTGAACGACAGCGGTCGGAAGTCCGTATCGACCGCGTAGTC
>JAGWBN010000073.1:8213-17092 GCA_021295875.1 Pseudomonadales bacterium | reverse complement strand
CACATCGCCCGGCGGATCGGCGCCTTCACGCTGTTCGCCACCCACTACTTCGAACTCACCGCGCTGCCGGACGCGATCGACACCGCCGTCAACGTCCACCTAGACGCCGTCGAGCACCAGGGCGACGTGGTGTTCCTGCACCGTGTGCGCGAGGGTCCTGCGAGCCAGAGCTACGGCATCGAGGTCGCCAAGCTCGCCGGCGTTCCGGGACCGGTGCTCGACGATGCGCGCCGACGACTGCGTGACTTGGAGACACGCCATCGGGACCGTGAGTCGTCCCAACCGGACCTGTTCCAGTCATTCCAGGAGCTACCGGACGGATCGGCACCGGAATCCAAGGACGGAAACGCGCTTCTCGACCGCCTCGAGGGACTCGACCCGGATGCCTTGACGCCCAAAGACGCCCTGGACGCGCTCTACGAACTCAAAAAGCTGGCCGATCCGTAGGGCTGAAGCACGCGCTGCGGCCGCAGCGTGGTCGCCCGTAGCTATCGTTCGAGATACTGGCGCTTGTCCGCGACCTCGCGCCAGTCCGCTTCGTCGTCGGGCGCATCCTTCTTCTCGTTGATGTTCGGCCAGATCTCGGCCAGTTCGGCGTTCAGGTCGAGGAAGTCCTCTTGACCGGACGGGATCTCGTCCTCGCTGAAGATCGCGTCAACGGGGCACTCCGGTTCGCACAGGGCGCAGTCGATGCACTCGTCGGGATGGATGACGAGCATGTTCGGGCCTTCGTAGAAGCAGTCCACGGGACAGACTTCCACGCAATCCGTCAGTTTGCACTTGATGCAGCTCTCGCCGACCAGAAAGGTCATCCGTTCTCTCTTCCGGGGCCAAAGGGACGCGGTATTCTACCGATGCGTCCCGGCTTCACAACAGCCACTCGAACGACCACGGAACGACCACGGTCAACCACGGATGAGCGAACGGGGGTCCACCGGCTTGCCCCGGTCGCGGATCTCGAAGTGGAAGTCCCCGGCCGTTGAGCCACTCGCGGTCCGCGCCACGGTGTCGCCCTGGTTGACGCCGTCCCCTTCGCGCAGTGCCGGGGGCACGTTCACGCCGTAGGCGACCAGGTGCCGTTCGCTGGTCTTGACGATGACCAGGTGCCGGAACCCGCCGAGCCCGGGGCCGGCGTAGACCACCACGCCGGAGGACGCCGCGCGAATCACCGTGCCCGGCGCCAGCGCATAGTCGAGCCCCTTCGAGCCGTTGCCGAAACCGCGCACGGGCTTGGCGCCCACCGGAGATCGCCAGGCGTCGGCACCGACGGTCTTGGGGATCACCGGCGGTTTGGCGGCCGGCCGCTGAGCGGGCTTGGGGGGCGGTTTCTGCGCCACCGGTTGCGCCTCGGATGCCGGTTTCGCATCGGGCGCAGGCGTCGCGACGGCCTCGGGGGGCGGAACGGGCACCGGAGTCGGAACCGCGACGGGTATCGGCACCGACGGGGGACTCGCCGCCGCCGGCGTCGCCGACGACAAGCCCTCTCCGGCGGCGGGTTCGGTGACCGTCGAGCCGGGCGCCGGCGACGGATCGGTCGGTGCTTCGGCAGCAGGCGCCTGCACGGCTTCGGGCCTCGACAGGGTCCGCTGGATCGGCGGCGCGACGACGGTCCGCGGTACGGGCGTCGCGGCGGCCACCCGACGCGGCGCAAGCCGTAGGCGGTCTCCCGGATGGATCAAGTAGGGCGGCTGCAGCTCGTTCCACTCGGCGATGTCGAGGAAGTCCAGCTCGTGGCGCCAGGCGATGGAATACAGCGTGTCGTCCTTCTGCACCACGTACGCCTCCGGCGCCGGCGTCTCCACCGGCGAACGTTCCGCCACCGGTATGCCGGTCTGACCGAAGCAGCCGCAAAGGGCTATCGCGACCGCGACCGGCAGCCAACGCACGATTGCACCAAGTCGAAGCCTATTCATCGATTCACTTCCGTTTGATCCGGATCTCGAAGCGCGTCGACAGCTGCACGCTTCCTGCGCGCTCCCAGCGCGAGTAGTGCGAGCAATGCGACGGCCAGCACACCCATCGCGGTGGCCGCCACGACACCGGCGACCACCGTGTCCTCGACTGCCACGTCGCGCCAAGGCCAGAGCTTGGTCAACGAGCCGGCCATGAATCCCGTGAGCACGGCGAGGACGGCCGCGCGAGCGCGCCCGAGCAGCCAGGCAAGCCCCTTGGAGAACAACACCAGGCCGACCACCATGCCTGCCGCGAAGGTCGCGAGCACGGTGAGGTCGGTGTCGGTGACGGCGGCCAGCATCGGCTCGTAGAGGCCCAGCAGGACGAGCACGAAGGCCCCCGACACGCCGGGAAGAATCCACGCCGTGGCGGCGAGTGCGCCGGCGATGAACACCGCCAGCGTCGACGAGTCGGACGTTGCACCGCCCGCCTGGACCAGGACGCCGACGACCACCCCCAGACACAGGCCGGCGAGGCCCGCCGACGCCAGCCAGCGCCACGAGGACTGGGCGCCCACGTACACGACCGAGGCGGCGATCAGGCCGAAGAAGAACCCCATCACGTAGGGCTCGTGGCTGGCCAGGAGGGCCTCGAGTAGATTCGCGAACAACACCAGGCTCAACGCCATGCCGAGGCCGAGCACGCCCAGGAAGCCGAGGTTGTGGCGTCGTGCGAATGCACTCCAACCATCCCGCAGGAGCACCGACAGCGATCCCCCGGAGAACGACGCGATGGACTTCACCAACTCGTCGTAGATGCCGGTGATGAACGCCACGGTTCCGCCGGACACCCCGGGCATGGTCTCCACCGCGCCCATCGCCAGACCGCGGGCGAAAACCCCGACGCGCAGGGACCGGACGAGGCCGTCGCGGCTCATGTCTGAGTGCCCCGCAGCATCGGCACGAAACGCACGTGCTCGAGGGTTTGCTGCCGCCAGGCGTCGCCCACCCGTTCGAGGCGCTTCAGATCCTGCACGTCGCCGTGCCCCACCGGTAACACCAGCGCGGCACCGTCCGCCAACTGCTCCATGACGGCATCCGGCACATGGGTCACACCGGCGGTCACGAGCACCGCGTCGAAGGGGGCCTGTTCGCGCCAACCGAGATTGCCGTCGGCGTGCCGGAACCGAACGTTGCGGATGCCCAGTGCGTCGAGGCGCTGGCGGGCACGATCCAGCAGGCTGCCGATACGCTCGACGGTGAAGACCCGGTCCACGAGACCCGCGAGCACGGCTGTCTGGTAGCCGCACCCCGTGCCGATCTCGAGGACCTTGCGCGGCCCGCCGTTCGCCTGGGCGCCGTCGCCCAGAACCGCCGCCGTCATCGCGGCGACGATGTAGGGCTGGG
The DNA here is from genome assembly GCA_021295875.1 of Pseudomonadales bacterium. Lineage (GTDB taxonomy): Bacteria > Pseudomonadota > Gammaproteobacteria > Pseudomonadales > Azotimanducaceae > VXYL01. The sequence goes on along the minus strand of JAGWBN010000073.1, from coordinate 13,793 downwards.
AGATCGTCTGGCCGTGGCCAATGGGCAGGGCGCTGTCCTCGTAGGCGCGATGGGCGAGCGCCTCGTCGACGAAAATGTGCCGCGGAACGGTGGCGATGGCGTCCAGCACGCGCTCGTCGGCGATGCCCGCGTCGCGCAACCTCGTCACGAGGCGATTGCGCGTGCGCCGCGAGGTCATGCCAACACCTTCGAGGTCGAGGTTGCTCACCGGCGCTCCTCGTCCTCGTCGACGACCAGGTAGAAGGTCTCGCCCTCGGTGATCATGCCGAGTTCGCTCCGGGCACGTGCCTCGACGACCTCGTTGCCCTCCTTCAGCATCATCACTTCGGCGCCGAGCAGGCGGTTGCGCTGCTCCAGACGCTGGGTGAGGCCATCCTGCACCGCCACGTCGCGTTCGAGGTCCCGGACCGCGAACCAGCCGGACTCGCCGAACCAGAAGCTGACCAATAGGATCGCCAGGACGACGATGCCGCCGAGCGCGATGACCTTGGGACCTTGATGGCCCATGCGGCTAGCCGGCATTCGGGCCAGGCGATCGCCCGGACGGGTGCCGCCGAGAATCTTGTTCCCCGGCGACCGCGAGTTCCTCGCGACCCCGGTACACGGCGTCGTCGCCGAGCGCTTCCTCGATTCTCAGCAGCCGGTTGTACTTGGCGATCCGCTCGGAACGGCAGCAGGAGCCGGTCTTGATCTGGCCCGCGCCCGTGGCGACGGCCAGATCGGCGATGGTGGTGTCCTCGGTCTCCCCGGAACGGTGCGAAATGACGGTGCCGTAACCGGCCGCGGCCGCCATGCGGATCGCCGCCAGGGTCTCGGACAGCGTACCGATCTGGTTCGGCTTCACCAGGATCGCGTTGGCCACGCCGTTGTCGATGCCCCGCGAGAGTCTCGCCGTGTCCGTGACGAACAGGTCGTCGCCCACCAGCTGCACACGGTCGCCCAGACGTCCGGTCAGGGACGCCCAACCGGACCAGTCGTCCTCGTCCAGCGCATCCTCGACGGAAGCGACGGGGAAGTCCTCCACCAACGCCGCGAGGTAGTCGTGGAACTCGTCGCCGGTGAGCACCCGGCCTTCGCCGGCCAGCCGGTACTCGCCGTCTTCGTGAAACTCCGATGCGGCGCAGTCGAGGGCGAGGACGACATCCACACCCGGCCGGTAGCCGGCCGCCGCCACGGCATCCGTAATCACGCCCAGTGCCTCGGCGTTGGACTCCAGATCGGGCGCGAAGCCACCCTCGTCGCCGACGGCGGTGGCCAGCCCGCGTTTGACCAGCGCGGCCTTCAATGCATGGAACACTTCGACGCCGCAGCGCAGCGCTTCGGCGAACGAGCCGGGGCGAACCGGCATCACCATGAACTCCTGGATGTCGACGTTGTTGTCCGCGTGGGCACCGCCGTTGACGATGTTCATCATCGGTACCGGCAGGCGGATGTCCGAACCCGTGCCGTGCAGATCCGCCAAATGGCGGAACAACGGCACGCGTCGCGCCGCCGCACAGGCCTTGGCGGCGGCCAGGGAAGCGCCGAGGATGGCGTTGGCGCCGAGGCGGCTCTTGTCGGGCGTGCCGTCGAGATCCACCAGCAACCGGTCGAGTTCTTCCTGGTCGGCGGCATCCACCCCGCGAAGCGCGTCGGAGATCTCGCCACGCACCGCGTTCACGGCCTTGCGGACACCCTTGCCGAGGTAGCGCCCGGCATCGCCATCGCGCAGCTCGTACGCTTCGCCGGCACCCGTCGAGGCACCCGACGGCACGAGCGCCGAACCCGTTTCACCGCTCGCCAGCACGACGTCGACCTCGACGGTGGGATTGCCTCGCGAGTCGAGCAGCTCGCGCGCGGTGACCCCCTCTATGACGCTCAATGCCTGTCCTCCGAGGCGGGACACAGGGTGTCTTCGACGAAGCCGTGGCGCTTGACCACGCGGTCGATCTCCGCGAGTTCGGCGAGCAGGTCCCCCATCATGGGAGTCGGCCAGGCGTTGGGGCCGTCGGACAACGCCTTGTCGGGCGCCGGATGGGTTTCCATGAAGAGTCCGGCAACCCCCGCTCCCACCGCGGCCCGGGCGAGGACCGGCACCATCTCGCGCTGGCCCCCGGAACGGTTGCCGAGCCCGCCGGGCATCTGCACGGAGTGGGTGGCGTCGAACACCACGGGACAGCCGGTGGCGCGCATGACCGCCAGCGCGCGCATGTCCGACACGAGGTTGTTGTAGCCGAAGCTGGCGCCGCGTTCGCAGACCATGATCTGCTCGTTGCCGGTGGCGCGCGCCTTGGCCACGACCTGCGCCATGTCCGCGGGTGCCAGGAACTGGCCCTTCTTGATGTTGACCGGCAGTCCCTGGGCACACACGTTCTGGATGAAGTTGGTCTGTCGGCACAGGAACGCCGGCGTCTGCAGAACCGAGACCACGTCCGCGACCTCGTCGAGCGGCGTGTCTTCGTGGACGTCGGTGAGCACCGGCACGTCCACCTCGCGCCGGACGCGTTCGAGGATCTTCAAGCCGGCTTCCATGCCGGGACCCCGATAGCTCTCGTGGGACGAACGGTTGGCCTTGTCGAAGGAACTCTTGTAGATGAACGGCACGCCGACGTTGGCGGCGATGGACTTGAGCCGCGCCGACGTCTCCATCGCCAGCGCCTCGGACTCGATGACGCAGGGCCCGGCGATCAGGAAGATCGGCTGGTCAAGTCCCACCTCGAAGGTGCAAAGCTGCAATGCGAACTCCTTTTCGACGTGATTCTGGCGGTACGACGACCACCGGCGGTCCATGCATCAGCCGGCCGCGACCTCGGTCGCCGCAGGCCGATCCGCGTGCCTGTTGGCCGCCTCGATGAAGCCGCGGAACAGCGGGTGGCTGCCCTGCGGGGATGAGCTGAATTCCGGATGGAACTGGCAGGCCACGAACCAGTCGACCGACGGCAATTCGATCATCTCCACGAGATCGTCGGCGTCGCTGCGCCCAGCCACGGCCAGGCCGTGCTTCTCCAGCTCCGCGACGTAGTCGTTGTTGACCTCGTAGCGGTGGCGGTGGCGTTCCATGACCGCGTCCGCGCCGTAGAGGGCGCGGGACAGGCTCGTCCGGGCGAGCAGACAGCGCTGCTCGCCGAGCCGCATCGTGCCGCCGAGATCCTCGTCGCCGACCCGCTGCTCGGTCTTGCCGGTGCGATCGACCCACTCCGACACCAGGGCGATCACGGGATGCCGCGTTCCCGGATCGATCTCCGTCGAGTGGGCATTTTCGAGATCGGCCACGTGGCGCGCGAAGTCGATCACCGCAGCGTGCAGGCCGTAGCAGATGCCGAGATACGGCACGTTGTTCTCGCGCGCATATCGAGCCGCCAGGATCTTGCCCTCGAACCCCCGGGGACCGAAGCCACCCGGGACCAGGATCGCGTGCACGTCGCCCAGCACGCCGCAGCCGTGCTGCTCAAGCTGCTCGGCGTCGACGTACCGGACCCCCACCTGCGTACGGTTCGCGATGCCGGCGTGAATGATCGCCTCCGATAGCGACTTGTAGGCGTCCGGCAGATCGAGGTACTTGCCGACGATGGCGATCTCGGTGTTTCGCTCGGGGGAACTGAGGACGTCGATCACCCGTCGCCATTCGACCAGGTCGGCACCGACGCAGTCGAGTTGGAACTTCTCCACCACCAGATCGTCGACCGACTGCTCGTTGAGCAGCACCGGCACCTGGTAGATCGACATCGCGACGTCCTCGAGGGAGATGACCGCACGCTCCTCGACATTCGTGAACAGCGCGATCTTGGCGCGTACCGCCTTGGGCAGATGCTCTTCCGAACGGCAGATGAGCACGTCGGGTTGCAGGCCGATGGATCGCAGTTCCTTGACCGAGTGCTGGGTCGGCTTGGTCTTGATCTCGCCGGCGGTGGCCAGGCGCGGCACCAGCGTCAGATGCACGAACAGGGTATTGCGGGCGCCGATCTCGAGACGCAGTTGCCGGGCCGCCTCCAGGAACGGCTGCGACTCGATATCGCCCACGGTGCCGCCGATCTCGACGATGACGATGTCGAAGCCCTCGCCCACGGCACGGATCCGGCGCTTGATCTCGTCGGTGATGTGCGGAATCACCTGCACGGTACCACCGAGGTAGTCGCCGCGCCGCTCCTTGCGAATGACCTCGTCGTAGACGCTGCCGGTGGTGAAGTTGTTGCGCTGCGACATGCGCGCGCCGCGGATGAAACGCTCGTAGTGGCCGAGGTCGAGATCCGTCTCCGCGCCGTCGGCGGTGACGAACACCTCGCCATGCTGGAACGGGCTCATGGTCCCCGGGTCGACGTTGATGTAGGGGTCCATCTTGAGGATGTTGACCTTGAGGTCGCGGGCTTCGAGAACCGCCGCCAGCGACGCCGTGACGATGCCCTTGCCGAGCGAGGAAACGACCCCGCCGGTAACGAAGATGTATTGGGTGTTTCCCATCTGAACCCGGATGCCGCCGCCCATGCCGGAAGATGGAAGTGCAACTTAGCATACTTTGGCCCGTAATGGGGCGACTGCGCCGGGGTGTACGACAAACCCTGGTCGATGGCTTACATCCCGACGGGTCGATCTCGCTAACGGCTTGGACACGTCCTGGCGGATGCTGATCCGATGGCCGATCCACGAGACGTTTTCATGGTACTTTCCAATGATGCAGACAAGAACCCTACCGGTCGAACCGTCCGCCGCGAGTGCGCCGCGCGGCAAGCCGTCGGCACCACTTTCCGTGATCTACGCGGACGCGCTCTACCGACCGGTGCCACCCGTCGAGTATGACGACGAAGGCTATCCGGGTCCCGACGGTAGGGCGTCCGAAAGCACGCGCCACGCCGAGGCGTCGAACTACTGCTTCGGCGCGCTGCGGGTTTGGTTCCGAGACCAACCCCGTACCCTGGTGGCGAACGACCTCGTGATGCTGTTCGAAGAAGGCAATCCCAAGGCGGCGCTCTCGCCCGATCTGATGGTGGTCCCGGACGCTGGAAATCCCGATCGGTCATCGTACAAGGTGTGGCAGGAAGGCGACGCCGTGCCTGCATTCGCCCTGGAGGTTCTGTCGAAGCGGACATGGCGAAAGGACGTTCGGGTGAAGCCCGGACTCTACGCCGCGTTGGGCATTCGCGAGTTCTGGCTGTTCGAGCCGTTCGAGCCGCGGTTGGCCGGGTATCGTCTGGACGGGCGCGTGTATCGGCGCATTCGGTCATCGGCGGATGGCGGCTTGCCAAGCCAGGTATTGGGCTTGGACGTGGTTGTGGACAGCGGTCGGATCCGCTTTCGCAACCCGACGAACGGCGAAATCCTTCCGGACCCTGTTCAGTCGCATGCCCTGCGTGTCGAGGCTGAAGCGCGGGCCGAATCGGCCGAGGAGCGAGCCTCGCGAGCGCAGCGTCGAATCGACGAACTGGAGAAACGCCTTAGACGTCATCGTCAACCGCCCGTGGACGGTTGACACCCGACCGAGACGCGAACGACCGAGTCGGGATAGCATCGCGCCATGGCCGACGACGAGCACCGGGGACCGCGCCCCACCGGATTCGACACCCTGGCGCTGCATGCCGGGCAGCGTCCCGACCCGGCCACGGGGGC
>JAGWBN010000073.1:0-7826 GCA_021295875.1 Pseudomonadales bacterium | reverse complement strand
CCCGCCATCGCCACGGTCGCCCACGACGCCGGCTTGCCCCTGCTGGTGGACTCGACCTTCGCGACCCCCTACCTGTGCCGGCCCATCGACTTCGGCGCCGATCTCGTCGTCCATTCCGCCACCAAGTTCCTCAGCGGCCACGGCATCGTCATCGGCGGTCTCGTCGTCGACGGCGGCACCTTCGATTGGGAGGCATCCGGCAAGTTTCCGACCCTGTCGGAACCCTACGCGGGATTTCACGACCTGGTGTTCGCCGAGGAGTTCGGACCCCAGGCGTTCACCACCCGGGCGCGACGGGAGGGCCTCCGGGACTTCGGCGCCTGCATGGCGCCGACCACCGCGTTCCACGTGCTCCAGGGGCTGGAGACGCTGCCCATCCGCATGCACAAGCACGTCGCCAACACCCGCGAGGTGGTCGCCTTCCTCGCCGACCACGACGCGGTGGCCGACGTCGGCTACCCGGAACTGCCGTCGCATCCCGACCGCGAGCTGGCCGGGCGGCTGTTGCCGAACGGCGCCGGCGCGGTGTTCAGTTTCGACATCAAGGGCGGGCGGGAAGCCGGTCGAACCTTCATCGAGAACCTGTCGATCTTCTCCCACCTGGCCAACGTCGGGGACGCCAAGTCACTGGTCATCCACCCGGCGAGCACCACGCATCACCGGATGGATGCCGAGGCGCTGGCCGCCGCCGGGATCGGCGAAGGCCTGGTGCGGCTGTCCATCGGCCTCGAGGATCCGCGCGATCTGATCGGCGATCTCAACCGAGCCTTGCGCCGCGCCGCCCGAGCCGCCCGATGAGCGGGTCCGCCCGGTGAGCGGGACGCGGGTCACCGTCGATGGCCGCACCGCTTACGTCGGCAACGGCTCCGGACATGCCGGCGACGACGCCCACAGCGTGGTCTTCGTCCACGGGGCGGGCATGGATCACACGGTGTGGGCGCTGCCCGCGCGGTATTTCGCCCGCCAGGGACTCCGGGTCGCCGCCGTCGACCTGCCGGGCCACGGCCGCAGCGACGGGCCGGCCGCCGACAGCATCGAGGCCATGAGCCGATGGCTCGTCGCCTTGCTGGACGCGCTCGACATCGAAACCGCGGCGATCGTCGGCCACAGCATGGGATCGCTTGTGGCGTACCAGTTCGCGGTGACCGCCCCCGAGCGCTGCCGGGCTCTGGCGCTGCTCGGCACGTCCGCGCCGATGCCGGTGACCGAGCCGCTGCTGAATGCCGCCCGGGACAACCATCACGCGGCCATCGACATGGCGAACACCTGGAGCCATTCCACCGGCACGCTGGGTGCCAACGCCAATCCGGGCATCTGGATGCTCGGCACCGGCGAGCGGCTTCTGGAACGCGCCGCACCGGGCGTTTTCCACGCCGATCTCAAGGCGTGCGACGCGTTCACGGCGCCGGCGGATAACGATGTCGTGTGTCCCTGTCTCGTCATCGCCGGCGACGACGACATGATGACGCCGGCCCGAGCCGGGCTCGACGTCGCCGCCTCGCTACCGGACGCCCGAACGGTGCGCCTGCCGGGGTGCGGCCACGCCATGCTCAACGAGCGGCCCAACGAGGTTCTGGACGCGCTTGTTTCCGTCGTGTCCTGACGTTGAAGGGAACGTCCGATTCGGACACACTCCGCGCTGCTCCGCTCTTGGCGGAGCACACCCCCCCGCAGTACGGAAGAACTGCCATGCCGCGCTCCAAGTTCATGAGATATCCCGCCCTGCTCGCGCTGCTGACCGTGGCCGCAGGCGTACACGCCCAGTCCGAAACCGAGGACGATCCCGAGATCGAGGAAGTCGTCGTCACCGGCACCCAGATCAAGGGGGCGGGCATCGCCGATGCCCTGGCCGTCTCGGTTCTGGAAGCCGACGACATCGAGGCGCTAGGCTTCGACGACGGCGCCGACCTGCTCGAACACCTCGTCGAACAGGGCCAGAACTACTTCTCGGAGTCCGAGAGCATCAGCGGCGGCGTCAATGCGGCCCGCGGCGACATCGGCGCCTTCAACCTGCGAAACCTCGGCACCGGCAACACGCTGGTGCTCCTCAACGGCCGCCGCATGGTGAACGCCGCGAGCTACCAGACCGAGGAGGTAGGCGGTAGTTTCGTGCCGGTCAACACGGTCAACTCCCAATCGTTGCCGCCGTTGGGGCTCCGCCGGGTGGAGGTGCTGCGGGACGGTGCCTCGGCGATCTACGGTGCGGACGCCGTGGCCGGCGTCGTGAACTACGTCCCGAAGGACGACTTCGAGGGCACGCGCCTGCGGGTGAAATACGGGTGGTTGGAGAACGTGCCGCGCAAGGACCTGACCCTGGTCGGCGAGTGGGGCCGCACCTTCAACGAGGGACGCACGAACCTCAGCGTGTTTGCGCAGCACTACACGCGCGACCGCGTCAATTCCCAGGACGACATCCGGTGGGCCAATGCCGACTTGCGGTGGCGACTCGACCCAGACTCTCCCTGGGCGTCTCAAACAGACTTCCGCAACGACAGCGCGCACTCCGAATACCGGCAGTACGACCTCGTCGTCCTTGCCCGCAGCGTGGGTCTGCGCAACGTGCTCACCGACCCCGCCGGCGACTTCGAAACCTATCCCGTCGGCGATTCACGCTGCGAGTACGAAATCGGCTACGGCACCTGCGGCGCCATCGACGGCCAAGGCACCTATCGCCACAACATCGCCGTCGACCGCGACCTCTATGCGGACCTTGCGCGCACCAACCTGTACGCCATCCTCACCCACGACTTGGGCAACGGCATCGAGGGCTACACGGAGTTCATCGCGTACCTGTCCGACACCAACATCTCGCGTCACGCGTCGTATTCCTTCTCGACCGTGAAGCTCCGGGTGGGTGCCGAGAACTACTACAACCCGTTCGGCCCGTGCGGCTCGCCCAACCGGCTCCCCGAGGAGATGATTCCCGACGTCCCCTGCTCGGGCCTTGAATTGATCATCGACAACGGCCGCTGGGTCGAAGCACCGCGCAGCGTCGACAACGACGGGACGGTCTGGCGCCTGCTGCAGGGCTTCCGGGGCACCTGGGAGGGCTGGGACTGGGACGGTGCCGTGGTCTGGTCCCGGGCCACGAAGGAAGACGTCACCCGCAACCGGATATCGAACAACCTCATGCAGGAGGCGCTCGAGGATCCGACGCCAGCCGCCTACAACCCGTTCAGCGGCGGCGTGAACAGCAACATCGAGCGTGCCCTGATCGATGTCCGGCGCGACAACGAGACCGAACTCATGATGGTCGACTTCAAGGCGTCGACGTTCGACCTCTTCGACCTGCCCGCGGGACCCCTGGGGTTCCTCGCGGGCGTCGAGTTCCGTCGCGAGGCCTTCGTCGATGATCGCGACCCCCGGCTCGACGGCACAATCACCTTCACCGACTTCGACGGCGACACCTATCCGTACGTGTCCGACGTGGTGAACTCGAGCCCGACCCCGGACAGCCGCGGCGACCACAACGTGTTCTCCGCGTTCACCGAACTCCTGGTTCCCGTCCACGAAACCCTCGACGTGCAGTTGGCCATGCGTTTCGAGAGCTTCTCGGATGTCGGCAGTACCACGGTCGGCAAAGTCGCCTTCGGCTACCGGCCCATCGACATGCTGTTGTTCCGGGGTTCCTACTCCGAGGCCTTCCGGGCGCCCAACCTGGTGACCATCAACGAGGAGATCGTCGCCAGGCAGAACAATCGGACCGACCTTGCCTGCGTGTACGCGGCGGACAACGGCGGCGACCCCGACCAGGATACCGTCACCTGCCGGCGTTCCACCCAGCGCATCGCGCAGGGCAGCATCGATCTGGAGCCCGAGCGGTCCGACAACACCTCCTTCGGTATCGTCGTCGAGCCGGTCGACGGCCTGACGCTGACCGTCGACGCCTGGGCCATCGAGAAGCGGGACACCATCGGCCTGCTCGGTGAGGAAAACCACACGCTTCTCGACCTGCTGTTTCGCGTCCGCAACGGCGGCGTGAACTGCGCTGCGTTCGAGGGCAACCCCGCCGTCGTCCGCGACGATCCCGACGACGACGAAATCGCCATCTACACGGCTGCGGGCATCTGTCCGGCAGGCAATATCGAGTACGTCGACGATCGCTACGCGAACCTCGACACGAGAGTCGTCAGAGGCGTGGACTATGGCATCTACTACGCCATCGAGACGGACTTCGGCACCTTCAACTTCAAATACCAGGTGTCCGAACTACGCCGCTTCACGCAGGACGCGGGTGGCGACGCCGCCGAGCTGTTGGCCGCCCAGAAGGCCGGCGAGCTGCCGTCGAGTTTCGAGGTGACGGGGTTCGCCGACCTGGTCCGTCGGGACGGAAATCCCGAGGACAAGCAATCGGCCCGCCTGACCTGGCGCAACGGCCCCTGGGGCGCCTCGCTGTCCACCCTGTCCCTCGGCGACTTCGTGCAGACGTCCCTGACCCTCGACGACGGCACCGAATGGGTCGTCCCGAGCATGCGGACGTACAACGCCTACGTGGACTACCGATTCGACGTCCCGGGTGACAACCAAGCGAGGGTGCGTCTCGGTGGCCTCAACATCACCAACGAGCGGGCACCGCTGGCCGACCGCTACTTCGGCTACTTCGCGGACATGCACCAGGATCTCGGCGCACGGTATTACCTGGACGTCCGAATGGACCTATAGGCGACGGCGATGGGCACCCGCATCCGCTTGTCCGCAGCGGCGGCGTGGCTTGCCTGCGCCGCCGCCGTCGCGGCCGACCGGTACTGCGAGAACGACGTTGCGCTCGTCGACACCCACTTCGAGGGCGGCGTATTCCACCGCTGTGTTGTGCGCGACGGCAACTTCGTCATCACGATCCGCCCCGAGGACGACAAGGTCCGCGTCCCGATGCCCTGGTATGCCTTCCGCGTCAGCCCCAAGAAGCCGGGCGTGGCCGTCTTTCTCATGGGCTTCGTGGATGGCGACGCCGATCGCTTCTGGCCCAAGGTCAGCGCGGACGGGGCCAACTGGCAGCCGCTGCCCGAGAGCGTCGTGGCGATGTCCGACGACGCCTCCCGGTTGGCGATGCGGATTCCCCTGCGCGGGGCGCCGCTGTGGGTCGCCTCGCAGCGGTTGCTGACAACGGCCTACTACGACGAGCGGGTCCGCCAGCTCGCCGCCCATCCCGAGATAACCATGCGAACCCTCGGTGCCAGCCTGCGCGGGCGGCCCCTGTTCGTCGTCGAGACGGCGCCCAGAACCGAGGGCGTGCTGCTGCTCGGCCGGCAGCATCCACCGGAAGTGACCGGCGCCCTGACGATGCGCTCGTTCGTCGACACGGTGTTGGCGGACACCGAACTCGGCCGGGCGTTCCGCGACCGCTTCGCCCTGGTCATGGTGCCCCTGGTCAATCCCGACGGCGTCGCGGCGGGGCACTGGCGGCACAATGCGGGCAAGACCGACCTCAACCGGGATTGGGGTCCCTTCCGGCAACCGGAAACCCGCCACATCCGACGGCTGCTCGAGGTGATCGAGGACCGGGGCATCGCGCTTAGGCTGATGCTCGACTTCCACGCGACCCAGGCCACCGAGAACGCCCTGTTCTACACCCAGCGTTCCCAGGACGGCGACGGCAGCGCCCACGCTTTCGCGGTGGATTGGCTGCAGCGTGTTCAGGACCGCCTGCCGGACATCGAGTTCGACCACAAACCGAGCAAGTCCGAGTCGGCCAACGCCAAGAACTACTTCTTCAACCGCTACGGGATTCCCTCGATCACCTACGAGTCCGGGGACGAGACCGACCCTGCATGGATCCACCGGGCCACCCCGCTGTTCGCCGAGGAGATGATGAACGTCCTGCTCAACGCACCCTGAGCACGACCTCGCTGAAGGTCGGGTCGCCCACCCGCAGGTCATTGCCCGTCCAGTTGTCGGCATTGACCCTCGGTCGAGCACCAGACCGCCGATACGAAGTAATCCAAGACGACACTTGTCGGTCACTCGCCGAAAGGGGCGGGATACGACCGCATCTCGCTGAACGTTGCCACGCTAGGGAACTATTCAGATGGGCGACGTATCTGGATTCGTGTCTGACGGCATTCGAACAGTTCGCGAACGTTTCGCTGCCGTTGCGAACCGTTCCTGAAGCCGTACAGCAACTCGCCGATCACGATCAAGGGCAGGAGGACCTCCTCGGCACCTCGCACCAGTTCGACGACCGGACGATGCCCGCGTTTCAGGTTCGAATAGGCGTTCGAGTCGAGAACGATCCTCACGTCCACATCGCCTCGTCGACGCGGGAAAGATGGTCGAGTGCGCGGTCCATTTCGACCGCTTCGTCCTCGGTCCACGTGCCGATCAGATGGTCCAGCGAGTCGCCCACGGTGTTGGCGCCGCGGTCGCGTTCTCCAAGGCCGGCGCCCCGGCGAAGCAATCGCAGCACGGCTCGATTGAGCGAGATGTCTTCTCGACGAGCGAGTTCCTGAATCCGGTTGGCCAGTTCGTCGTCGAATCCCCGTGTCGTGAGCTGGTTCACGTCCACTGCTCCTGTGAGTCACCCGACGACTCGGTGTGAGTCAATCCATTGAATCGGGATTGAAGTCGCAAGTGGTCAGCCGCGCACCCTGAGCACCACCTTGCCGAAGGTCTGGTTGGCGGCGATCAGCTCGTGGGCCCGCGTGGCCTCCCGGATCGGCAACACCTCCTCGATCACCGGCTTGATCTCGCCGCTCGCCAACAGGGGCCACACGCGCGCCTTCAGGTCGTCCATGACGTTGGCCTTGGCGGCGATCGACCGCGCGCGCAGCGTCGAGCCGATGATCCGCTGCCGCTTGACCATCATCGAGCCGAGGGGCAGTTCGGCCGAGGCGCCGCCCAACAGTCCGATCACCACGAGTCGTCCTTCCACCGCGAGACAGTTCAGGTTCGACTTGAGGTACGACCCGCCCACGGGGTCGAGGATCACGTCGGCGCCCTCGTCGTCACTCCAGTCCATGACCGCCGCTGTGAAGTCGCCGCGGTGGCGGTCGAAACCGGCGTCCGCGCCCAGCGCGACGCAACGTTCGATCTTCGCATCGGAACCGGCGGTGACGAACATGGGATTGCCGAACGCCCTGCCCATCTGCAACGCCGCCGTGCCGATCCCGCTGGCACCCGCGTGGATGAGTGCCCGCTCCTCGATGTAGAGGTTGAGGTAGGCGGTGGCGAAGACTTCCGGGATCGACGCGGCTTCCGCGAACGACAGGTTCGCGGGCTTGCGCAGCACCTGTCCGGCCGGAACCACCACGGTCTCGGCATAGCCGCCGCCGGCAAGCAGCGCACAGACCTCGTCCCCCACGGCCACCCGGGCCACCCCTTCGCCGACCGCGCTGACGACACCGGCGCACTCCAAGCCGAGTACGGGGCTCGCACCCGGCGGCGGCGGATAGCCCCCGGCCCGCTGCGCCAGGTCGGCGCGGTTCACCGCCGTGGCATGGTTGTCGATGCGTACCTCGCCGGGACCGACGGCCGGTTCGTCCATCTCCTCCCAGACGAGGGCTTGTTCGCGAACGACGATCGCCTTCATCACCAGGACATCCTCATCTTGACGCCACGGCCATCGAGGTAGCCCTTCAAGCCGGACACCGTGTAGTCGCCGTAGTGGACCATGGACGCCACGAGGGCCGCGTCCGCACGACCCTCGGTGAGCACATCGTAGAGATGGGCCGGTTCACCGGCGCCGCCGGAGGCGATGACGGGAATACGCACGGCCTCCGCGAGCATGCGGGTGAGCCCGAGTTCGTAGCCTTCGCGGGTGCCATCGGCGTCGATGGAGTTGACCACCAGTTCTCCCGCGCCGAGACGCTCGCCTTCGAGCGCCCAGGCCA
>JAGWBN010000072.1:10879-16526 GCA_021295875.1 Pseudomonadales bacterium | reverse complement strand
GATCGGTTGGATGCCGAACGGGGTTTTCATGTCCTTGGGACCTCTGCCCAAGTCCTCCGTCGAGAACGGCACGTCGATGCTGTTGACGTACGCGAACACCTTGTCCGCGTAGTCCTCCGTGCAGCGGTCGGACTTGGAACGGTTGCAAATGTACCCCGTGATGCTGTAGCGGTGGCGGCCCTCATCGTCGACCCACCGGCTCCTGAGCACAGCCAAGTCCCCGACTGCGATCGGCTCATCCGCCGGACGCTGCTCCACGCCGAGCCTCGCCGTGTGCTCCACGGTGCGGTGCGTCCAGTATATCCTGAGGGCGAGGCTGATGCCGACGCGCAAACCGCTCGAAGTACCTCCTGGACCCGGCACCGCCGCCGTCGAAGAACGTCGCGCCGACGCCCCAGTCGCCCGAGATGAAGGTCCCAGCTGAAGGCCAGCGGTCCCCAGACGTCCACCCTCAACGTCAACCTCGCCCGCCACGTCGTGATCGTCTGCAGCACCGACGCCCCCATCCGCCACCAACGTCGCACGGTATGAGGCCGCCGCAGCCCGGCGCGAACTTCAGGCCGCTCGGGTCCGTGCGGCTCAGTTGTAGGACGCCAATCGCGTGCATCCCCAACTCCCGCCGGGACAGGCCTGCTACGTGGTCAGGAGAGCACCGGTCGTCGCTTCGGCGACGATGTCGCATTGTGTCCATGGGTGATCAGCCAGTACGTCCAAGTTTCTTCCGCGAAATTGCCAGCTTGATTCTCTCGGCTTTGGTCAATGAGTATTCGTGCGGCGTAAGAGCATCAATTACCCCCTGATAATCACCCGATGACCACGCTTGCTTCATTTCTTGACGAGCATAGCCTAATTCACGTTCCCGATTGAAGGTGTTGCACTGGGTTACTCGAAGATTGTTGAGACACCGGAACGCTTGAGTGTCCCCCACAAGAAGCTTGGAACAATACGACCTTAGACTAGTCGCGAGTTCGCCAATGAACTTCAGGAGCTTGCTTTCGTCCGTGATCTGATATGAAGACGGCACCTCAGCTGGCGCGTTGCAGCTTCTCAACACTTCATCGAAGCTGAACATTGGCGGGCTTTCTTGCCCTAAATCAAGCGACAGTTCGTATGATCGGTTAAAGTCATACGAAACCGTTACTACAACGCCGTTACCACGATAGGTAGTGAGCCCCGGGAAACGTTCACCCACTTGATATCCAAGATAGTCAACTAGATATCCAAAAGCGTTGAGTGCTGCTGTTTCGAAAGTAGTCATTTCTACTAGTTCACGGGTGGATTATAGGAACCAGTCTGCGGATTGTAGCGCCAACAATGGTCTCAAGTAGGTCCCGCTCGGCACGCAGAAAGCGACCTCCAGATGAAGGTGTTCGACCGGATGGGATCTGAGCACCAGATGGGGTTCGATACGAGTCGAAGATCGGCTCTCCGCGCCGCATCTCCTCTCGAAGGCGACCGCTATTACGTATCCAGTTGGCCCTTGCGGATCCCTGATTGGGAAGATACAGGAATCGATCCCCCTCCTTCCAATGCTCGCTCAGCCTTGTCTGTCAACGCGCGCCCCGTCCGTCCGAACGAAGTGCCGAGGTGTTGGGTGAACGGGTGTCCGGTGAGGTGGTCCTGGGTGAAGTGGTCGATGTGGAGTCAGCGAGGTAGTTTCTCTATGGATGGCGGCTTTTCCGCCCGTTTCTTGAGCGCATTCATCCAGCGGTGGACCCGGTGTCGGGTCCAAGGGATGTCCAGCGCGATCAGCGCGCCCCCCAGCGGCAGCATCCAGATTCCGAGGATCGGCAGGAACCACAACACGCCGCCGCCGATGAACAAAACGCCGATGACGGAGCGCAGCCCGAACGCCAGATGGACATCGGCCCACCTCAGGACGCGGTAGGTGACGGCCGCCGCTTTGGTGCCCAGCCTTTCGCGCGCGCTGGGTCCGCTTTTGGGTACCTCGGAGACGATTGGTTTCACACCATGATCGGCAGATCGTCGGGCGCATCGTGGTTGCCTGGGTGGGCGCGCCGTTCGAGGTCGGGGTCGATGGACAGGAACCGGTAGCGGCCGTCCTCGCCGAGATCGCGCTTGAGCCGGTTGCGGTGCATCAACAAATGGCAGTGGGCGATGGCCTCGCCGAGGGCCATCATGATCTGGCGGGCGTCGAGTCGGCGTTTGAACAGCACGGGCAGCAGGTCCTTGGCCGTGCGCGGTTCGACGCAGGTCTCCTCGATCGCCAGCATCCGGTCCTCGTGGTGGCTGATGAGGTCGCGCAGCCGCTCCCGCACACCGTAGAACGGCAGGTTGTGGGCCGGCAGCACGAAGGTGTTCTCCGGCGTGTCGAGCAGCTTGTCGTGGGACTCCATCCACTCCTTGAGCGGATTCGCTTCGGGTTCGGTGGGGTGGACGCTGACGTTGGAGGTGATGACCGGGAGAATCTGGTCGCCGGAGATCATCACGCCCAGGCTGTGGCAGTGCAGGCAGGCGTGCTCCGGCGAATGTCCGGAGCCGACGACCACCTGCCAGTCGTGATCGCCGATGGTCAACAGGTCACCGTCCTGCAGCCGCTGGTACGCCATGGGAAGCGGGTCGGGTGGGGTCGGGGCGGCGCCCTTGGCCATGCCCCGGGCACGAGACTTCCAACCCTCGCGCATCGCCTTCATGGGCTCCGTGGGCATGCCGTAGCGGTGGTAGAACTGCTCGCCCAGCCAACTCCCCTGGGGGGACGAGAACCCCCAGGACATCATCGTGCGTGCCTGGTAGTACTCCGCCCGGGTCATGTACAGCGGACAGCGGAAGTGATTGACGATCATGCCCGCCTGGCCGGTGTGGTCCGGGTGCATGTGCGTGCAGATCACCCCCTTGACCGGTCTGCCGCCCAATTCGTTGTCGAAGATGCCGTGCCAGAGACGCTTGGTGCGACCGTCCGCGAGTCCGGTGTCCACCACGAACCAGCCGTCCGTATCCTCGAGCAGGTACAGGTTGATGTGGGTCAGCGACCCGCCCATGGGCATGGTCAGCCAACGCACGCCTTCGACGACTTCGACCGTCGTGCCGGACTCGGGATGCGTGGGGTAGGGGTATTCGAGGGCCATGGCCGGCCAGTATACCGGAGGCCCGACGACTGCCCGATGACGGACCGGCCATGCTATTCCGAAACCGACTCGACGGACGTCTGCGGGGTGCGTTCCAACGTTCGCGCGTGCCACAGGTAGTAGACGACCGGGTAGACCAACAGCACGAAGAGTCCGGCGGTGGCGACGCCGCCCACCAGCGGCGTCGCGATGCGCTTCATCACGTCGGCGCCCGAACCCGTGCTCCAGAGCAGCGGCAGCAACCCGAGGATGTCCGTGGCGATGGTCATCAGGATCGGCCGGACGCGTTTCACCGTGCCTTCCTTGATCGCCTCGGCGAGCGCGGCGCGGTTGGTGAGCGCCCCCCGTTCGCGGTACTCCCTGACCGATACGTTCAGGTAGAGCAGCAACACCGTGGCGGTTTCCGCGTAGAGACCGGCCAAGGCGATCATGCCGACCCACACCGCGATGCTCAGGTTGTAGTCGAGGAGGTAGAGGAGCCAGATCGCGCCGGTCACCGCGAACGGCGCGCCCAGGATCACCAGCAGAGTTTCGAACACCGACTTGCGGCTCACGTAGACGATCATGGCGATCAGCAGGAGCGTCGCGGGAATGACCAGGGCCAGACGCTGCTCGGCGCGCTGCAGGTACTCGTACTGGCCGCTCCAGGCGATCGTGTACCCGGGAGGGACATCCACCTGTTCAACCACCGCCCGTCGGGCGGCGTCGACGTAGCTGCCCACGTCCACATCGCGGATGTCGACGTACACCCACGCGTTGGGCTTGCCCGCCTCGCTCTTGATGCTCGGCGGACCCATCGCGTACTCGATCTGCGCCAGGCGACCTAGGGGGATCTGGGGTCCGGCCGGCGTCGGCACCAGCACCGCCTTCAACGACGGCAGGTCGTCGCGCAGTTCGCGGCTGTAGCGGAGGTTCACGGGGTAGCGTTCGAGACCCTCGATGGTCGTGGTGATGTTCGTGCCGCCGATCGCCGTCTGGATGACGTCCTGGACGTCGCGCACCGTCAAGCCGTAGCGCGCGATGGCGTCGCGGTCGATCCTGAAGTCGAGGTAGTTGCCGCCCATCACCCGCTCGGCGTAGGCGTCGAGGGTTCCCGGCAGTCCGCGGACGACGGCTTCGACCGACTTGCCGAGGCGCTCCAACTCGGCGAGGTCGGGACCGGCGATCTTGATGCCCACCGGCGTCTTGATCCCCGTCGAGAGCATGTCGATGCGCGTCTTGATCGGCATCGTCCAGGCGTTGGTGAGCCCGGGGACGTCGATGGCGTTGTTCATCTCCTCGATGAGCTTCTCCGGGGTCATGCCGGGGCGCCACTCGCTCCGGGGCTTGAGCTTGATGGTCGTCTCGATCATCGACAGCGGCGCGGGATCGGTGGCCGTCTCGGCCCGGCCCACTTTGCCGAGCACCTGTTCGACCTCGGGAAACGTGCGGATGATGCGGTCCGTCTGCTGCAGGAGCTCGCCCGCCTTGGTGATGGAGATGCCGGGCAGGGTCGTCGGCATGTAGAGCAGGTCGCCCTCCCACAGACGCGGCATGAACTCCGAGCCGAGCCGATTGAACGGGATGGCGGTCACCGCCAAGGCAAGGGCGGTCAGGCCGAGGACCGCGAACTTGAACCGGAATACCAGGTTGAGTGCCGGTCGTACCAGCCAGCCGAAGGTGAACATGGCCATTCCCAACTCAGCCACGCCCCGACCCATGGGCCTTCTTTCGGCCAGCGCGATCCGGCCCCGGACCCAGAAGCCGACCAGCACCGGAACCAGGGTGACGGCGAGCAGAGCGGCGGCGGCCATGGCATAGGTCTTGGCGAAAGCCAGCGGCTTGAACAGTCGCCCCTCCTGCTCCTCCAGCGCGAACACGGGCAGGAAGGAGACCGTGATCACGAGCAGGGCGAAGAACAGGGTGGGACCCACCTCCTTGGCGGCGTCCGCGATGACGTCCCAATGGCGACGCCCGGGATTGGCGGCAAGGTGCCGGTGGGCGTTCTCGACCATGACGATGCTGGCGTCCACCATGGTGCCGATGGCGACGGCGATGCCTCCGAGAGACATGATGTTGACGCTGACGCCCTGGGCCGTCATGACGATGAAGGCGATCAGGATGCCCACCGGCAGCGTGACGATGGCGACGAGTCCGCTGCGGAAGTGGAACAGGAAGATCATGGACACCAGACCGACGATGAGCAGCTGCTGCAACAGGCTGGTGCGCAGGCTGGCGATGGAGCGTTCGATGAGCGCCGTGCGGTCGTAGGCGACCTCGATCTCGACGCCTTCGGGGAGACCGGCCTTCACCGCGTCGAGCTTGGCCTTGACGTCGCGGACGACCTTCCACGTCCCGGCGCCATGGCGGACGACGACGATGCCCCCGACGGTCTCGCCCTCGCCGTTCCACTCGGCGATTCCCCGGCGCATCTCGGGCCCCAGACCGACGCGGGCCACGTCCTTGACCAGGATCGGCGAACCTGCGGTGTCCACCCCGAGGGCGATCTTGCCGATGTCGTCCACCGAGGTGATGGTGCCGAGGCCGCGGATCATGAACTCCTTCTCCGCGACCTCGAGCAG
>JAGWBN010000072.1:1882-10785 GCA_021295875.1 Pseudomonadales bacterium | reverse complement strand
ACGAAGCCGCCGACACTGGCGACTTCCGAGACGCCGGGAACGCTCGCCAGTTCGTACTTCAGGAACCAGTCCTGGATGGAGCGCAGTTCGCCGAGGTCGTGGCGGTCGGATTTGAGAACGTACATGAACGCCCAGCCGACCCCGGTGGCGTCGGGCCCGAGGGAGGGCGATGCGTCGGCGGGCAGTTGGCTCGACGCGTGGCTGAGCGTCTCGAGCACGCGGGCGCGGGCCCAGTAGAGATCGGTGCCGTCCTCGAAGATCACGTAGACGAACGAGAAGCCGAAGAACGAGTAGCCACGCACGACCTTGGCATGGGGTACGGCCAGCAGTTCGGTGGTCAGCGGGTAGGTCACCTGGTCTTCGACGATGCGGGGCGCCTGGCCGGGATACTCGGTGTAGACGATGACCTGGACGTCGGACAGGTCGGGAATCGCGTCCAGCGGCGCCCGGTACAGCGAGTACACGCCGACGGCGACCACGAGCACGGTGGCGACGGCGACCAGGAAGCGGTTGTCGATGGACCAGTCGATGAGGCGTTCAAGCATGGCGGCGATCGTCAGTGGTGGTGATGGCCCGGCATGGCGCCGGCCGGTTCGCCATCGTTGGACTCCCCGTCACCGAGAAGCTGGGCGATGGCGGCCTTGAGATTGCTCTCGGAGTCGATGAGGAACTGCGAGGACACCACCACCCGCTCGCCGACATCGAGTCCGCTGGTCACGACCTGCATGCCCTCGCTGGCGAGCCCGAGGGCCACCTCGCGCGGTTCGAAGGTCCGGTCGTCCCGGGCGACGACGACCACCGAGCGCTCGCCGGTGTGCAGCACGGACTCCGCCGGCACGATCAGGGCGTGGGCCACACCCTCGGCGCGGATCGAGACGTCGACGTACATCATCGGGCGCAACGCCAGATCCGCGTTGTCGATCTCGACGAACGCGGTCAGGGCGCGGGTCTCGGCGTCCACCGCGGAGCGGAAGAACAGGATCCGGCCATCCCAGATGCGGCCGGGAAAGGCATCGACCTCGATGGACGCAGGCGTACCTTCGTGGACATGGCGGAGGTCCTCCTCGTAGAACTTCGCCTCGGCCCACAGGGTCGAGTGGTCGGCGATCTTCAGCACGGTCATGCCGGGTTCGAGCTTCATGCCGGCCAACGAGTCGCCCATCTTGGCGACGATGAAGCCGGACGCGGGGGCGAAGAACCGCAACGTGCGCGACGCTTCCCCGGCGTCTTCGAGGGCGTCGATCTGCGCATCGGTGATGTCCCAGTAGCGCAGCCGTTCGCGCGCCGCATCGAGCAACGACTCGGCCCGGGCGATGGCCTCCGGGTAGGCCCCGCTCGCCGCCAGACGTTTCGCGTACTCCATGGCGGCCAGGTACTCCCGTTGCGTCGTCACGAGTTGCGGACTGTAGATCTCGAACAGGAGATCTCCCTCGGCGACGGATTCGCCGACGTTGTTGACGTAGGCTTTCTCGATCCAGCCTTCGAACTTGGTGTTGACGGAGACTAGGCGCTCCTCGTTGTGGGCCAGCACGCCAATGGTGCGTATCGAGATCGGCAGCGAGCCCCGACTGACTTCGGTGGTGCGCACGGCGAAGTTCTGCAGGAATCCCTGGGCGACGCGCACGCCCTCGCCGGACTCCTCCTCCGTGTCCGACTTCCTGGGCACGAGCTTCATGCCGCAGATGGGGCAGGGCCCCGGCTCGTGGCGAATCACGTCGGGGTGCATGCCGCAGGTGTAGAGGTCGGGAACCGTTTCCGCCATGGTGGACGGTTCTTCGCTGGCGGTGGCCGGTGAGGGCGGCCAGGACAAGTCCAGCACGCCCCACAGCAGCACCGCCAGCAGGCCGGCGCCGATGGCCGCGCCGGCGACGAACAAGAGAACTGAACGGGGGGTCATGGTTGTCTCCTTGCGGGGAAGGCGCGGCCGATGGCGCGTTCCATCCTCGCTAGCGCCTTCAGGTAGTCGGTTTCGAGTCGGGTCAGGCCCAGGCGGACCTCCAGCAGCACCTCTTCGCTGTCCAGGAGATCGAGAACGCCCGTGGTGCCCGTGGAATAGGCCTCCTCGGTGGAGCGCAGCGCCTGCTCCGCCTGCTGCAGGAGGGCGTTCTCGTAGAGCGCGATCTGTTCATCCACGGTGGTGAGTTCAAGACCGATGGTGCGTATCGCCAAGTCCACGTCGAGCAGCGTCCCGCGATGGGCCTCCCGCGCGGCCGACACGCGTGCTTGTGCTTCCCGGACACCCGCGTCGATGCTCGATCGGAAGACGGGAATGTTGACACCCACGGTGAAGTTGAGGGTGTCCTTGCCGTTGTCGGGCGGCGGGTTCGAACGACCGGCGTCGTCGCGGCGACCGGCGACGTTGGCCCAGCCCGCGCCGACGACCACATCCGGCCAGTATCGCCGCTGGGCCAGGCGAAGACCGGCCTGCGCACTGTCGATTGCCAACGCCGCGGCCTTCGCGTCGGGACTCGCCTCCCGGGCCACGCCTCGCAGCGCGGCGATGTCGATGTCCACCACGGGTCTTTCGAGCCCGCCGGTTTCGGTGATCGCTGAGTCTACGGGGCGGTCGCGGAGCACATTCAGGGTCGCCTCGGCAGTGGCGCGCCGCCGCTGCAGATCGGTCCGCCGATTCAACGCCCGGGTGATCTGGGCCTGCAGTTTCACCACGGCCTGCTGCAGGCCGATGCCTTGCGAGTATTGGGCACGGGCCAGCGACTCGTAGTGCCGCAGCAACTCCTCCTGCTGGGTCGTGATGCGGATCGCCTCGTCTTGGTAGGCGAGGTCGTAGTAGGCGGACTTGACCCGGGCAACGATGTCGGCGCGAACGGCGTCGACGAACTCGTCACGCAGGGCCGCTTCCGAGGTCGCCACGTCGCCCCGGGCGGCGAGCTTGCCGAACCACGGGATCGCCTGCGTTACGGCGAGTCCTCCCCGCTGCGGACCAACGCGCGTTTCGGGTTGGCGTCCGAAGCCGGTCACGGCGACTCTCGGGTCCGGCAGCGCGGTGACCTGGGGGACGATCTCCCGTGCCGCGGCGTGTTCGGCCAGCGCCGTTCGTATGCGCGGATTGCGATCGAGTGCTTCGCCGATCAGCGCCCCGAGCGCCTCATCGCCATGGGTCGCATAATCCGCCTGCTCGGCGCCCGCTTGCGCGGTGCCGAGGGTGGCCAGTAGCGCGCCGGCCAGCTTGATTGCGTTCATTGCCTCCTCCAGATCAGCCTTGCGTGGGTTGACGGTTCAACGTGAACCGTCGCCGACGCGGGCGGTTCGCCACCGTTCGTGGCGGAGTCAGTCGCGGCAGTACCGCGCGGGATCTCGAGGTTTGGCTAGTTCAGCAGGATGTCGAAACGGCGCACGGGGGTGTCCGCGCTGCGCCAGGGTCGCGGTGGTGGCGAGTGGTAGGAGGGCAGCCGTGCCGCTAGCACCGCGAGCGGCATCGCGGCCACCAGGATCCCGTCGTCGAACGGCGACTTGGGAAGCTGGGTACCGGCGTCCCGTTCGGTCGTCGTCGCGACCAGGCCACAGTCGCCTTTGCAGTCGGCGTGCACGCAGTGGTCGGCGTTGGCGTCTGCGTTGCCACTGTCGCCAATGTGGTGTGCATGGTGATGCGGGTTCACCCCGCCGAGTTCCATGCTCGGAATCGCGCAGGCACACGCGGTCCCCGCAAACGTCACGGCGACGGCCAAGACAGCCGCGAGAATGGAATCTCGTCTGGTCACAGGCCCCCTATACGCCCCGCGGCACGGCTGGTCAACCTGGGCGTACCGCTCTCAACGACGGTTTCGAGGAACGAACGGTGCCCGACCGGTTGCAGGACTAAGACCTCTGGACGTCGGCGGCCCGCCGTTCCCGCACCAATCGGTTTTGACTACCCAAGGGCCGCGATGATGCGCGCCCTTGCGGCGCGTTCGAGGATTTTGGCCCCGTGCGAACGCGCTCCTTGGAGCGCGCGCTCGCGACCGAGAGCCTTCAGCCGGGGAGCGCGAGGGGCCTGCCCCTCGAGAGCCTTCAGCCGAGGAGCGCGAGGGGCCTGCCCCTCGTGGGGAAAAAGCATGGGCGCGTCGCCTGTTCGCACAAGCGACTTGGTGAGATATGCGGCTAAAGATGAACACGCTGCAAGATGCCGTGCACGAGTTGAGTGACGTTTCCATTGCGGCTGGTCATGCCAGCAATGGAACCTAGCGGTTGCGGTCCGGGTCAAAGGATTTGGCGGCGGAGTCTTGGCGGAACGCGGCGAAGGCAATGCCCGAACCAGTTTCCGCGAGTGATGCGAGACGCGACCGCTTCGCGGCGTCGTTGTCGAACCGCAAGCGTTTGTTCATGGAAGTGATGAGGGGAGAAGTAGTGGACCGAAATCACACCGATGGCGAGACGAAGCGAAACGATGAGACCGCGGTCGCGCTGCTGTTGCGATCACCGCACCTCGACGTCGGCCAGATCATGGAACTCATGGACATCGGCGACCGCGAGTTCCGCGAGATGGCCGGCCGCAACGAGACCATCGCCCGTCGCCTCGAGGAACGGCGCCTAGGCACCCTGCGGGAGCTGAAGTCGGACCCGCGGCCCTGCAAGGCCTGTGGCGAGTGGTTCCTGCCCTACGGCTCGGACCGCTTCTGCTCGGACGGCTGCAAGCGCACGGCGCAGCTCTCGGCGTGTAGAAGGCGTACGGTCTAGTAGCCCTACGGCAGCCCGCGCAGCAGATCGCGGCAGAAGTCGCCGATCCGATCCCGGATGCGGCGGAAGACATCGGCGAGTTCCTCCTCGGTCATCTCCGGGTAGTCCGGATCCTCGAAGGCGTGGTGAAGCGTGCGCCTGGCGCCGGGGAATACCGGGCAACTCTCCTTCGCCGTATCGCAGACCGTCAGCACCAGGTCGTAGTCGTTGCCGACATACCGGTCCACGTGGTCGGAGGTGTGGCCGGTAATGTCGATGCCGACCTCCGCCATGACGCGTGCGGCGAGAGGATGCACGCCCTTGGGTTCCGTGCCGGCGCTGTCGACCGCCACGCGCTCCCCGCCCAAGTGACGGAACCACCCGTGGGCCATCTGCGAGCGCGCCCGGTTGCCGGTACAGACGACCAGCAGGCGCAGGGGTTCGTCGGCCATCGGCGGTCAGATTCTCGGTGAGCGCTTGAGAACGCTGATCGCCCGCTTCAGATGCAATGCCAACTCCAGATCGTCCGCCGCAACGGCCTCGACCTTCCGCGCCTCGAGGTCCCGTAGTTTGCGCCGGTAGTCGTCCTCGCCGGCCGGGGCGAACGCCGGTCCGTCGAGCTCCGGGTTCATGGTATGGCCGTGGGCGCCGGGCACCAGCACGTCGAAGTCCTCCTTCAATACCGAGTCGGCGGGTGCTTGGCACTCGGCGACGTAGTTCAGCGCGCCGGCGGGCTGCCGGTAGCCGATCAGGCGCTGCAGCGACTCCGGCAGCCTGCGCGCGAGATGGGGAGGGCAGGCGAGGAGCTGGTTCTCTTCCTGGGCCAGAAACGCCAGGGCGTAGTTGATGTTCATGCCGATGCGCCGTTCGGCGGAGGTGTTGACCCCCGCGCCGTGAACCGACCAGCCGGTCCAGACCAATGCGCTGCCCTTGTACATGGTCGCCTGGATGGTGGGCTGGCGATGGCTCAGCGATCCACCGCGGGGTTCCTCCCGGTGGCTGCCGAGCACCACGTGGGTGGCGCCGTTATCGGTCGTGAAGTCCGTGAGTGCCCACATGACCTCGATCTGGGGATCGATCCCCGTGTCCTGGAAGTCGTGGACCCACATGCCGTTGGCGCGGTGCAGCTTCAAGTGGTGGGGCATGGCCTCGGTGCCGGCGCCGGGGCCGACGTCGATGATCTGCGTCAGGTGCAGTTGCCAGGGATAGCGGAAGCCCTTCTCGCCCTTGCCGCCCTTGCCCGA
Source organism: Pseudomonadales bacterium (assembly GCA_021295875.1). GTDB lineage: Bacteria > Pseudomonadota > Gammaproteobacteria > Pseudomonadales > Azotimanducaceae > VXYL01. The sequence continues at coordinate 4,888 of JAGWBN010000072.1, read as the reverse complement.
TCTGCCGTTGATGCGCACGGCGTCGCCAGACAACTGTTGTTCGCCCAGGATCGCGTTGGCGAGTCGGAGGATCGCGGGGTGGGCGATCATCCGGTGGCTGGCGGCAGACCGGGCGACCAGCGCCCCCACCCGCCGCGTGCCGCCGAGTCCGTGCAGTCCATGGGGCGTGGCGTCGATGTAGGGACGCATCTCGGCGACCAGGCGGTCGCAGTCTTCGGGGCGGACCGCGTTCTCGATCAGCACGAAGCCGTGACGGTCGATGGCGTTGACGAGATCCTGATCGAGTCGGTCCACCGACATCTGCCCCGAGGCCGAGGCCTCGGCATAGTCGAAGCGCTCGAGTTCGTGGCTGCCGAAGGCGTTGGTGACCATGTGGATGCTGTCGGCGATGGAGCGGCGGATTATCCGACTCGCCCAGCGCGCGCGCCATGCCGTTTTTGGCTGCAATGGGTATGCTTGCGGATTCGCGAACTCGTGGGGGAGGAACGACGCATGGCCGACGGTGTTGGTGCGAGAGCGAGGAACGCCCACTCCGATCTCGGCGCCCTGGCCGGCGGCGTCGCGGTCATCACCGGCGGCGCGTCCGGTATCGGCTTCGGCTTGGCCGAGAGGGCCATCGCTGGGGGCCTGTCTCCCGTTCTGGCGGATATCGAGGGTGCAGCGATCGTCGAAGCCGAAGCGCGCCTTGCGGATGCGGCAAGCGCCGCTGGTGTCGAAGTCTTCGGCCACCCGGTGGACGTGTCCTCGGAAGCGGAGGTGCTCGGCCTCGAGGCGGCGGTGGCGGAACGCTTCCCCGATCGCCCGGTGTCGCTCCTGTGCTGCAATGCCGGTGTGGGTGGTGGCGGTCCGATCCTCCGCGCCCGGGATATCGACTGGGACTTCGTGCTTGGCGTCAACGTCAAGGGCGTGGCCAACTGCGTGCGCGCCTTCGTGCCGAAGATGCTGGAGCGGGGTGCGCCGGGATCGGTCGTCGCGACCTCCTCCCAGGACGGCCTGTGCGCCGCCCAGGGTGTCTACGGCGTCTCCAAGCACGCCTGCGTGGCGCTGTGCGAGGCGCTCTTCCAGGAACTGGGCGGTCGACTCACGGTGCACGTGCTGTGTCCCAACGTGGTCGCCACCAACATCATCACCTCGGAGCGCAACCGGCCGGAACGCTTCGGCGGGCCGCGAAGACCGGCCGAAGGGCGTGCCAACCCGGTGGCCGAGCGCTTCAAGGCGTTCGGCATGCCGCCGTCGCGCTGCGCGGAACTGGTGTTCGACGCGATCCGCACGGGCACCTTCTACATCATGGCGGAGTCGGAGGACGACCCCGGGTACGTGCGCCTGGAGGCCGAGACCCGGATGAAGGCCATCCTCGAGGACGGGTTGCCATACCGCCCGCGGAGCGAGTTCATCGCGAAAGTGTTCGACTTCCGGTCACCGCCGCCCAGTAGGGGCAAATCGTGACGCCGGACGGCCGTACAACGGACTTGGAGACCACGATATGAAAATAACCAACGTCAAGGTGGACGTGTTCGGCTGGCATGTCGAGCGCTGGCGCGTCGGTGCCGGCATGTCCTTCGGCGGCCCGCGCAAGCTCGGCGTCGTCACCGTCGAGACGGACGAGGGAGTCTCCGGCCACGCCTTTCTGGGCGGCCCGGACTACCACGCCAAGTCCATGATCGACATGGTCAAGCCCAGGCTGATGGGCCGCGATCCCCAGGACATCGGGCGGATCTGGGCGGAGCTGTGGCGCATGAACCGGGGCGTCTCGCACGGCGTCATCGGTGCCGCCGACATCTGCCTGTGGGACATCAACGGCAAGATCGCTGGCCAGCCCATCCATCGACTGCTCGGCACCTGCAAGGAGTCGGTGCCGGTGTATTCGAGCACGGCGTACTGGGAGACCCCGGAGGAGTACCAGGAGGAGGCGCTGCGCTTCAAGGAGGCGGGCTGGACCGCCCACAAGATCCACCCCCACTCGGATCCGACGGCGGACATCGTCATCTCCAAGGCCGTGCGCGACGCCGTCGGCGACGACATGAAGCTGATGCTCGACTCGATGTGGGCCTACGGCTACGAGGACGCGATGCGGGTCGGCCGCGCCATCGAGGACCTCGGCTACTACTGGTACGAGGATCCGCTGGTGGAGGAGGATCTCTACAGCTACGTCAAGCTCCACCAGAAGCTCGACATCCCGATCATGGCCACCGAGTTCGCGCCGGGCCGCTACTACGGCATGACCCAGTGGATCACCCAGTACGCCACCGACATCCTGCGCGGCGACGTCGCCCTCACCGGCGGCATCACGCCGCTGGTCCGGCTCTGCCACCTGGCGGAGGGGTTCAAGATGAAGTGCGAGATCCACCATGGCGGCAACTCGCTCAACAACGTCGCCAACCTGCACGTCACCATGGCGGTGCCGAACTGCGAGTTCTACGAGTACTTCCCCTGCACCGGCGCGAATGTCTACGGCCTTACGGAGGACATCGACATGACCGGCGGCGTCGTGCATGCCCCGACGGGTGCTGGACTCGGCTACGAAATCGACTGGGAGCGGTTGCGCAGCGACACCCTCGGCACGGTGGAGTAGGGCGGGATGGAGCAGGACCGGAGTTCGTCCACCTCGGGCAGCCTGCCGACCGTGGCGGACGGGGAGAAAGCCTTGGAGCGGTTGCGCGAGGAGAATGCGCGCCTGCGCGCCGAACTCGCGCAGCTGCGGTGCGATCGCGCCGGCGCGCCGGAAGAAGCCGCGTGGGATGCCGAGATGCGCCGGGGGATCGTCTACGCCGACGGCAGTTCGACGACCAGTTCGCTGTCCGCCGGACGGCTCCTGGCGCAACTCTCGGGCATCTCCAAGGAGCGCATGAAGGCGGGGCGGATCCCCGACAGCAGCGACTTCGACTACCTGCCGCGACCCAGCGGCGACGCCGTCCGGCTTGAGGCCGACTTCGTGCGCTGGGGCTACTGCCTCGTGGCCGACGCCATGTCCCCCGAGCAGGTGCGTGCCCAGGTCGACCGGCTGAC
>JAGWBN010000072.1:0-1749 GCA_021295875.1 Pseudomonadales bacterium | reverse complement strand
CTGGTCGACGAGCTGCTGACCAAGGTGATGGGCAAGGGCTTCGGCCTAGGCTGCGCTCACGGCTCCATCGTCCACCAGGGCGGCGGGTTGCAGGAACTGCACATCGACCAGGGTGGCATGCCCATGCCCTATCCGCCGTTCCCGTTCGGCTCGCTGATCATCTGGTGCTACACCGAATTCAACTTGGCGGCGGGAAGCACCTACCTCGTTCCGGGTTCGCACCGCACCGCGGGTGGCGCGACGAACTTCCACGACGGTGCCGATCTGCTTCGGCTCGTGGACGGCGAGCCCGGGATGGTCGCCGTCTGCGCGCCGCCGGGAACCTGCATCCTGACCGATACGCGCATCCTCCACTGCGGCGGCCGGCGCACCGCCCCGGGCACCCGCTACGCCATGCGCTGCCACTACAACCGACACTTCATGCGCGCCCTGCACGAGCAGTCGACGGCCAACGTCCACGTGCCGGACGACGTCTACGAGGTGCTCTCCCCCCGGCTCAAGCAGATGATGGGCATCACGGTCAACAACCACGAACCCATCGGCGAACTTTCGGCCAAGGACTGACCCGCACTCAAACCAACGCGTGGTACACCAACCGCTGGAAGTCCTCCTGGTAGGTGTTGTTCGGCATCATGCCCGCTGACAGCACCTGGGTCAGGCAGACGCCGATCAGCTCCTCCGCCGGGTCGGCGAAGTAGGTGGTGCCCGCGGCGCCGCCCCAGCCGTAGGAGCCGACGGAGCGGATCAGCGGCGCCCGGCCGCGGCCGTGGTACATGGCGACCCCGAGGCCCCAGTGGAAGCCCGGTCCGGTCATGGGAATCAGCATGTCGCCGGTGTGGTTGCCGATCATCATGTCGACGGTCTTGCGGCCGAGAATGCGCACGCCGTCGAGTTCGCCGCCGTTCAACAGCATCTGGCCGAAGCGTGCGTAGTCGCCGGCGGTGGACAGCACGCCGCCCATGTCGCCACCCGCCGAGAACTCGGTCTTGGGACCGACCACCTTTTCGCTGGTTGCGGCCTTTTCCACGGCCACGAGGCGGATCTCGCCGTCGACCTCCCGGGGCGCGTAGTTGGCACCGAAGCGGTGGGTGGCGTCGTCGGCGACGTAGTGGTCGGTGTCCGTCATGCCGAGTGGCTCGAAGATGCTCTCCCGGAAGAATTCGTCGAGGCGTTGTCCGCTCGCCTCCTCCAACACGGCGGTGAGTATCGGGTAGCCGACGTGGTAGCCGAATCGGCTGCCCGGCTGTGCGGCCAGCGGCAACTCGGCCAGCGCGCGGACCCGCTCCCGGTTGTTCGGCCTCGGCGCGTCGCCGTCCTCCTCGCTGCGGATCCAGCCGAGCGTGGTCAGCGCCTCTCGGTACTGCTGGCGGTAGAAGTGCGGCATGGTGCCGGGATTGGCGAGACCCGTGGTGTTGGTGAGGCAGTCGCGAATGCTGATCCCGCGCCGCGCCCGCTCGGTCATCATCGGCTCGTCGGCGCGCTGGACCCGTTGGTCGGCGAACTCCGGCAGGAACTTGGAGACCGGATCGTCGGGGGTCAGCACGCCGCGTTCGTAGAGCACCAAGGTCGCTGCGCCGGCGATGGGCTTGGTGTTCGAATACATGCGGAACAGGGTGTCGAGGCCTGCGGGCGCATCGTCGTCCAGGTCAAGGAGCCCGCACGCGTGTTGGTGGACGATCTGGCCCCTTCGCGCCACCAGGGTGACGAGATTGGGTACGCGGCGGTCGTCGACGAACGCCTGCATGGCGG
>JAGWBN010000071.1:16951-17638 GCA_021295875.1 Pseudomonadales bacterium | reverse complement strand
TGTGCGGTGACCTGGCTCGGGATGCCGCGACCGAAGTAGATGGCCTTGTTCATCTGGTCCCGGTCGATGGCGTGGGACAGGGCGCGCATGAAGCGGCGCTCGCCCGTGCCCCAGACGAGCGCCCGGAACTTCGGATCGTCGTGGTTGTAGTTCGCCTGCAGGGCGACGTCGCTGATGTGCAGCCGGCGCCAGATGTGGACCTTGTTGACACCCTTGGCTTCGCCGAGCTTCAGCAACGGGATGTCCTGGGTCTTCAGGGTGAAGGCGGCGAAGTCGAGCTGACCGGTGGCCGCCTGGAAGGTGATCATCTGCGAGTTCTCGAGCAGGATGATCGCGTCGATGGCGTCGATGTACGGCAACTGGTTGCCGGCCGGGTCGATCTTGAAGTAGTACGGATTGCGCTCGAGGCGCATCTTGGTCGGCGTGCGCTGCGTCACCCGGTAGGCCCTGAGCGTGGGCACCTTCACGGCATCCTCGTTGCCCCAATCCCGCAAGGAACCGTACAAGGACATCCAGGTCACGAAGCCCTCTTCGTCCACCAGGGCGTCCAACTCGTCCTTGTCCCGGAACGCCGGGTGGTAGTCCTTGAAGAAGTGCATCGGGTCGGCGAAGGCGTTGCCGATTTGGGCGAAATAGTTGATGAACAGCGGGTTCGGCTCCGGGAAGACGTACTGGAACGTCAACTCG
>JAGWBN010000071.1:6540-16747 GCA_021295875.1 Pseudomonadales bacterium | reverse complement strand
ATCGTGACCGCGTGTTCGGTGTTGAAGAACTGGCCGTTGTCCCAGATCGTGATGCGCGCCGTGCCGCCGTACTTGCCGATGGACTCGTAGGGGTGGATCACGACCGGGTCGTCGGGCAGTCGCTGGTCGACGGGAGGCAGCTCGCGTTCGTCCAGGTAGGGGCTTTGCGAGAACGTCGTGATGCCGAGCTCGCTCGCCGTCTTCGGCGGGTGGAACCACTCCGGCGGCAGCTCCGCCTGCTGAGCGCCGACCGTCAGTGCGGTCATCGCTGCGGCACAGGCCATTGATCGGCACGGGTTCTTCATGGGACTTCGGCGTCGGCTCTCGCCGCCCACAGGCGACAAAGCGCATGGGCGTCGCGAACGATCACGAGGTGTAGGAACGGCAGCAGGAGGAGGCAGCCGAGTTCCGCCAGCCGCACAACAAGGCCCTCGTAGACACCCGTGGCGGCCGACCCCATGACGCAGATCAGGACCAATGCCGTCGCACCGAAACCACGCCAGCGGACGGCACCCGACGCGGCCAGCTGCTGCAGCCGCCATCCGGTGAACACCCGGTCCCAGCGGTTGCCCGACGAGGTCCAGATGCGAACGTCCTGACGGGGCCAGTTGGGGAGCACGAGCCGGGCATACCACGGCCACAGGAACCAGGCCGCCAGCACGAGTCCCGTCGCCGCGAACAACATGATCCGCTTCAGCAGGTCCGCCGACGGCTCCGCGTCGAACACACCGACGGCCACCACGAAACCGACCACGCCCAGCGTCAACAGCCAGCCGATCACGAAGGCCGCGAAGCCGATGGTGGTGAACGCCTGCGCCGTGGCGGACGGTCCCTCCTTCTGGATCCCCCACGCGGCGGCCGCGCCACGAAGGAAGAACGGTAATACCAACGTCAAGAGAGGAAACCGGGAGGTCGGATCCTTGACGAGAGCGAGCACGATGAAGCCCAAGACGACCGGCGGCAATAGCCGCAGATACGCCGGCGGCTCGAGGTTGGGGCGGCTAGCCCGCATATCTCAACAGGTCGCCTGTGCGAACAACATATGCCTCGAATGTCATTTGCTTGCGTCGCGGCCCCTGGCGAGATTTGCGGCCTAGGTTCCTTGAGCGGCGCTGATGTTCACACGCAGGTTGCATTTCACTGACGGGCGCTACGAGTCGCTCTTGGACGGCTCGCGTACTCGCGAGACGCGCTAGAGTCCAAGCTCGCGGCGGTCCAATGGCTCGAGCGGCACGTCCGGGTCCGGCGAGGGAACCGCCGACAGGAGCAGACGGGTGTAGTTCTCCTTGGGGGCCGTGAAGATCTCGTCCACGGTGCCGCTCTCCACGACGCGACCCCGGTGCATGACCAGCACCCGGTCGCAGATGTGTTGTACCACCGAAAGGTCGTGCGCCACGAACAGGTACGTGAGCCCGAGTTCGTTCTGGAGCTCCTCCAGCAGGTTGATGATCTGCGCCTGCACCGAGACGTCCAGGGCGGACACGGACTCGTCGCAGACCACCAGATTCGGGTGCAGGATCAGCGCCCGGGCGATACCGATGCGCTGCCGCTGCCCACCGGAGAAGGCATGGGGATAGCGCGTCAGCGAATCCTCCTCCAACTGCACGTGGGCGAGCATGTCGCGAACCGCTTCGAGGCGTTCCGACGCGTTGCCGACCCGATGGATGATCAGCGGTTCCTCGATGATCTGGCGCACCGTCATGCGGGGATTGAGGGACGCGAACGGGTCCTGGAAGATCATCTGCATTTCCCGGCGCAACGGGATCAACTCCTTCGCCCTCATGTCCTGCAGTTCGACCCAGCCGCCCGAACTCAGAAACCGCACGACACCTTGATCGGGGTCGATGGCGCGCAGGATGGCCCGCACCAGCGTCGTCTTGCCGGAGCCGGACTCGCCGACGATGCCGAGGGTCTCCGAGCGCGTCACGTCGAAGGAGACGTCCTCCACCGCCGGCACGCCGTCGTAGAACTTCGACAAACCTTTGACCTCGAGCAAGGACCCGTTGGCGGTAGGCTCGCTCATATGATCGCCCCCGGTATCTGCTCCCGAGGCATACTCACCTGGCGTCCATCGGGGAGCGAGATCAGCGGATAGGGCCTCGAGATGTCCGTGTCGCCGACCACGCTGGCGATGGTGGCCAGCGGCTCGCCCTTGGGCGCAAGCCCCGGGATGGCCGCCAGGAGCCCCTTGGTGTAGGGGTGCATGGGGTCCTTCAGCACCTGGCGCACCGTGCCGATCTCGACAACGCGACCCTGGTACATGACCACGACCTTGTCGGCGAGTTGGGCCACCACGCCGATGTCGTGGGTGATGAACAGCACCGAGTTGCCGAGTTCATTCTGCAGATCCTTGATCAGGGTCAGAATCTCCGCCTGGACGGTGACGTCGAGGGCGGTGGTGGGCTCGTCGCAGATCAGTATCTCCGGGTGGCACACCAGTGCCATGGCGATCACCACGCGTTGGCGCATCCCGCCCGAGAACTCGAAGGGGTACATCCTGATGCGCCGGTCGATGTCGCCGATGCCCACCCGTTCGAGCATTTCGGCGGCCTCTTTCCACGCCTGCTGGCGACCCACCTTGCGGTGGCAGAGGATGGCTTCGGCCACCTGGTTGCCAACGGTGTAGACCGGCGACAGCGCGGTCATCGGCTCCTGGAAGACCATGCTGATGAGGCCGCCACGCAGTTCCTGCAGCCTCGGATCGCGCTTGCCGAGCGAGACGATCTCGAAGGGGTCCATGCTCTCGGGAGCGAAGTCGATGGTGCCGCCGACGATCTTCCCCGGCGGCTGGATGATGCGCATGATGCAGTTGGCGGTGACTGATTTGCCGGAGCCCGACTCGCCGACGATGGCCGTGACCTTCCCCCTGGGCATGTCGAAACCCACATCGACCAGGGCGTGCGTGAGCCCGATGTCCGTCTTGAAGTCAACGGCAAGCCCACGAACCTTGAGCACGGTGTCCATCATTTCACCGCCGCCGTGCTGTACGGATCGGCTGCGTCCCGCAGACCATCTCCGAACAGGTTGAAGGCCATCACCACCAACACCACGAACAGTCCCGGCAGCATCTGCCACGGCGTCATCTCGATGACCAGCGGGTTCTGGGCCTGGAACAGCAGCACGCCCCAGCTCACCACCGGTGGCCGCAGGCCGATGCCGAGGAACGACAGGGCCGTCTCGCCGAGGATCATCCCAGGCACCGCGAGGGTCGCCGTGGCGATGATGTGGCTGGAGAAACTCGGCAGCATGTGCTTGGTGATGACCCGCGGCGTGTCGGCGCCGATGAGCCGCGCCGCCATCACGAACTCCTCCTCCCGGAGCGACAGGAAGCGACCGCGGACCTGGCGGGCGAGACCGGTCCAGCCGAACAGCGACAGGATGATGCTGATGCCGAAATAGACGAGGATGGGCGACCAGTGCGCCGGCAGGGCCGCGGAAAGCGCCATCCACAGGGGCAATCCCGGCAGCGACGTAAGCACTTCGATCGACTTGTTGACCGCGCGGTCCGCGATGCCGCCCAGGTAGCCGGCGATGCCGCCGAGCAGGATGCCGAGAACCAGGGTCAGGACCACGCCGACGAGGCCGATGGACATGGAAATACGGCCCCCGTAGAACACCCGGGAGAACATGTCGCGTCCCAGTTGATCCGTGCCGAACAGATGGATGTAGCCTCCCTCGTCCGTCGTGAACAGGTGTCGGTCCATGTCGAACAGGTTCCACATCTCGTACGCCTCGCCCGGGGCGAAGAAGCGGATCGGGAACATCCGGCTGGTGTCCTCCGAGTACTCCCGCATCCACGTGTCCTCGTTGACCTCCATGTCGTAGGCGTAGACGAACGGCCGTAGGTGGAAATTGCCTTCGGCATCGAAGAAGTGCACGCGCATCGGCGGCGCGTTGATGGCGTCGTCGTTGCGGGTGGTGGTGCCGTAGGGCGAGACGAACTCGCAGAACCCCGTGGCGATGTACATCAACACCAGGAATACGCCGCTCGCGTAGGCCAGGCGATGGCGACGGAAGCGGATCCATATCAGGCGCCGCGGCGAGATCGTCGCGGACTCCTCCCCGCTCACCGACGTCCCAGCCACTGGATTGAGTGTCACCGCGGAGTCCGGCCGGCTTGCCGCGCCAGTGGCAAGATCGCCGGAGTCCGCGGGCGGCTTGGGCTGGGGCGAAACGCGTTGCCCGCCAGGGCCACGGGTTTCGTGGCGGTCACTCATAGCGAATCCGTGGATCGAGCCAGGCGAGCAGGATGTCGGAAAGCAGGATGCCCACGACCGTCAGGATGGCGAGCCACATCAACAGGCTCCCCGCGAGGAACATGTCCTGGTTGAGCAGCGCCGTCAGCAGCAGGGGGCCGATCGTCGGCAGCCCCATGACGAGCGACACGATGGCCTCCCCCGAGATCAGGCTCGGCAGCACGAAGCCGATGGTGCTGATGAAGGGGTTGATGGCGATCCGCACCGGGTACTTGAGGATGAGCTTGGCGGGGCCCACTCCCTTGGCGCGCGCGGTGACCACGTAGGGTTTGTTCAACTCGTCGAGCAGGTTGGCGCGCAGGATGCGCATGGTGAAGGCCGCGGAGCCGAGACCGACGATGATCATCGGCAGCCAGATGTGGGCCAGGAGGTCGGCCACGCGGCCCAAGCTCCAGGGCGCGTCTTCGTACTCGGGGGAGAACAGGCCGCCGGTGCTGACCCCGAACCACTCGAAGCCGATGTGCATGAACACCAGCGCCACCAGGAACGGCGGTGTCGCGACACCCACCAGGGCGACGCTGGTCATGATGTAGTCGCCGATGGAGTACTGCCGGATCGCCGAGTAGATGCCGAGCGGCAAGGCGACGATCCACATGAACATCAGGGCCGAGACGGTTATCGACAGGGTGTAGCCCAACCGCTCCCACAACAGCTCGTTCACCGGTCGGGAATACAGGTGGGAATAACCCATGTCGCCGGTCAGCAGGTTGCCGGCCCAGTAGAAGTACTGCAGCACCAGCGGCTTGTCGAGGTTGTACCGGGCGCGCAGGTTCTGCACGTACTCCTCGGTGGCGTCGACTCCCTGCGCCTGCAGACGATCCAGGGTGGACGTGACGATGTCGCCCGGCGGCAGCTGGATCACCACGAAGACGATCACGGAGATGACCGCCAGCGTGGGGATCATCCCCAGCAGCCGGGAAATCAGATACGACCTCACGCTACGGCCTCGTCCCCGAGCGAGACCACTGCAATGCTGTCGTGTCCTTCCGTTGGAGTTTCCGCATCGCGGAATCTCGGGGCAACCGCGCAGCAGTCGCGTCCTCTCCATGGAGATTCCGCCTAGCGGAATCTCGGGGCGACTGCGCAGCAGTCGCGTCGTCATCTTGGAGATTCCCCGCAGCGGAATCTCGGGGCGACCGCAAAGCAGTCGCGTCCTCTCCATGGAGATTCCGCGCAGCGGAATCTCGGGGCGACTGCGCAGCAGTCGCGTCGTCGTCGTCGAAGTACCAGGTCGACGGGTGGTACGACAGCGTCCAGCGATTGTCCCAACCCCAGATGCCGGTCGGGGTGACGTTCTTCAGACGCGTGGAGACCACCACCGGATGCGGTGCCTGCCCCACGGTGCCGATGGTCCAGAGGTTCTCCGCCGCGGCCTCCAGCAGTGTCTTGGCGGCCTTCGTACGGTGCTCCTCGGTGGTCGCTTCCCGTAGTTGATCACCCCAGTGTTGCAGGTTGCGCACCAGCGGCGGCGGCTCCTCGCCGAGTTCGCCGTCGGTCTGGTAGTACCTCGCCCAGTGGTTCCACATGGCGATGTCCCAGCCCGACCGGTGCGGGTAGAACCAGTCGGGCACCAGCGGGAACAGGATGTCGGTCACCTTGTCCGCATGCCACAGCGTCATCTGCATCTTGTTGGACCGGGCGCGTTCCGACTGCAGGCTCCGCTCCACGGACTTCAGGCGCATGTCGACGCCCACTTCCCGCCAGTAGTCGCGCACCAGTTCCATGGTGATCGCCTTCGGCGTCTCGAAGTCCAGGTACTCGAAGGTGATGGTCAGCTTGGAGCCGTCCGGGTACTCCCGCAGCCCGTCGCCGTCGACGTCGTCCAGGCCGAGCTCATCGAGGAGTTCCCGTGCATAGTCCGGGTCGTAGCGGATGTGCGCCCGGGCGAAGCGTTCCTCGTGCCAGCGGCTCGTCGGGTGCGCCGTCACCTGGCTCGGCACGCCGCGGCCGAAGTAGATCACCTCGTTCATCTGGTCCCGGTCGATGGCATGGGAGAGCGCGCGGATGAAGCGCCGTTCGCCCTTGCCCCACAGCAGCTCGCGGTATTTGGGATCGTCGTAGTTGTAGTTCGGCTGGATGGCGACGTCGCTGACGTGTACGCGGTTCCAGATGTGGACCTTGTTGAGGCCCTTCACCTCGCCGAGCTTCAACAGCGGGATGTCCTGGGTCTTGAGGGTGAAGGCCGTGAAGTCGAGCTGCCCGGTGGCCGCCTGGAAGGCGATCATCTGCGAGTTCTCGAGCAGGATGATGGCGTCGACGGCGTCGATGTAGGGCAGCTGGTTGCCCGCCGGGTCGATCTTGAAATAGTACGGATTGCGCTCAAGGCGCATCTTCGTCGGCGTCCGCTGGACCACCTTGTAGGCCCTCAAGGTCGGCACCTTCACGGCATCCTCGTTGCCCCATCCCCTGAAGGCGCCGTACATCGACATCCACGTCACGAAGCCCTCCTCCTCCACCAGCGCGGCGAGTTCCTCCCGGTCGCGGAAGGCCGGGTGGTACTGCTTGAAGAAGTGCATCGGGTCGACGAAATGGCTGCCGTACTGGGCGAAGAAGTTGGCGAACATCGGGTTGGGTTCGGGGAAGACGTACTGGAAGGTCAGGTCGTCGATCTTGACGAACTCGCAGCCCTGCACCAGGCGGTACGTGATCGGCGACATCTCCGGGTCCATCCAGACATGCACCAGGCGGAACCAGAAGTCGTCCGCCGTCAGCGGCACCCCGTCGGACCACTTGATGCCGGCGCGCAACTTCACCGTGGTGGTGCGGCCGTCCTCGCTCAGGCTCCAGGACTCCGCCAGGTTCGGCAGGACGTTGCGCATGTCCGCCGACACGGTCAGCGCGTGTTCCCAGTTGAAGAACATCCAGGAGTCCCAGATGGTCGTGCGGGCGGTGCCGCCGTACTTGCCGATGGACTGGTAGGGCTCGATGACCACCGGATCGTCCGGCAGGCGTTCCACGACCGGCGGCAGATCGCGACCGTCCAGGTAGGGGCTCTGGGAAAAGCTCGTGATGCCGAGTTCGCTGGCCGTCTTCGGCGGTTGGTACCACGCCTCGGGCCAGTCGTTGTGGTCCCGTGCCTGCACCGTGACCGCGACCAGTGACCCGATCGCCGCACCGGCGAGTGCCACGCGGGCCCCCCTCATCGGGCCGCCGGCGCCAACGAAAACCCCTGCCCCATCCGGAGACGAACCCCAAGAACTGCATCCTCGACCACGCCATCATGGGGGGTGGCTCGTGGCGGCGTCAACAAGCCGCGCCGTGCGCATCGGGGCTTACAATCGCCAACACACAGCACGCGTGTCGCAACTTCCAGGAGGTCTCCCATGGGAAGGAATCTCGCCGCCATCTCGCTCACCACTCTGGTCATCGGCCACACCGGTGCGACCGAGACGCTATCCGCTCCCTGCGACGGCCTGCAGGACCTTCGTCTGCCGGACACCACCGTCACGACCATCGAAGCGGTCGGGGACCCGGTGCCGCATTGCAAGCTCACCGGCACCATCGACCGCGAGATCGGCTTCTCCGTGTGGCTGCCGCTGGAGTGGAACGGCAAGTTCATCATGGGCGGCGGGGGCGGCTTCGTGGGCAGCATCCAGAACCAGGCGCTGGGTCTCGGCGTGCTCCAGCGCGGCTACGCCACGGCCGGCACGGATACCGGCCACCAGAACCTGGGGATCGACGGTTCCTGGGCGCTCAACAACCTCGAACGCCTGGTCAACTACGGCCACGTTGCCGTGCATCGCGTCACCGAGGTGGCCAAGTCCATCGTCGAACGCCACTACCCCACGGCGCCTACTCGCTCCTACTTCGCCGGCTGCTCCAACGGCGGCCGCCAGGCCATGATGTCCGCCCAGCGCTACCCCGAGGACTTCGACGTCATCCTGGCGGGTGCGCCGGCCCACGACTTCGCGGGCATCGCCGCTGCATTTCTCGACATCACGCGGCACATGTATCCGTCCATGGACGACTTGTCGGCACCGCTGTTGACCCTGGAGGATCGGCAGATCCTCGCCAACGCGGTCCTCGGCCAGTGCGACGCCATGGACGGTCTCGAGGACGGCATACTCAACGATCCCCGCGACTGCGACTTCGATCCCGGCAGTCTCGACCTACCGCCCGAGAAAGTCGCCGCCATCCGCGCCATCTACGACGGTCCGAGCGCCCCGGATGGCCGCATCCACGTCGGCTTTCCCTTCGGCGGCGAGGACGCTCCGGGCGGCTGGGGCAGCTGGCTCGCGGGATCGGCTCGACGGCCGCCGGGCTCCCCGCCGTCGCTGGCGTTCGGCTTCGGCGTCGAACTCATGCGCCACATGGTGGAGCACGACCCCGGCTGGCGTTACGAGGATTTCGACTTCAGCGGCTTCCGGCACCGTTTCCGAACCGCCGGCGCGACCCTGAACGCCACCGACCCGAATCTCGACACCTTCCGCAATAACGGAGGCAAGTTACTGATTTATCACGGCTGGTCGGATGCCGCGCTGTCCGCACTCGCCAGCATCGAGTACGTCGAAGCCGTGTACGCGCGGGACGAGTCGGCCCGCGACGACGGCGTGCTCCACTGTGCCGGCGGTCCCGGCCCGTGGATGGTGGATCTGATCGAGGTCGCCGAACAGTGGGACGAGAGCGGCACCGCGCCGGACACGATGACCGCGGCGTTTGCCGACGGCCGTGGCGCGCGCCCCTTGTGCGCCTATCCGAGACGGGCCGTCTATGTCGGTGAGGATGGTCGCGATCCGGCGAGCTTCGAGTGCAGGTAGAGCGATCAAGAAGCCTCAGTCGCCGAGCAGTGCATCGTTCATTTCCCCCAACGGCACGGCATCCACATCGTCCGTAAGCGGGTAGGCGTTCGGTGTCCGACACACGACTGACATCGACGCGACCGCATCGGCGGCCAGAACGTTCAGGATCTTGCGCAAGGCGGTGGCGTCCCGCGAGCGCGGTTGCTCCGTCCACTTGGCGTCGGCGAGATGGAACGTGCCGGCGCGGTGCACGAGAAAATCCACCTCGCGCGACCGATCCTGCCAGAAGTGAAGGTTCCAGCGGCCGTGCCGATTGGCCTGCGCGCGACGAATTTCGGCGCACACGAGCGTCTCCCAAAGTGCGCCCGCCAAAGGCGTGGCCCGGAGGTCATCGACGCCGTGCACGCCGCACAGGAACGCTGCCAGTCCCGCGTCACGCAGGAACAGCTTCGGCCGCTTGACCAGCGAGACCGTGGGATTGCCGTACCAAGGCTCGAGCAGGACAAGCTGATGGGACGCTTCGAGGACCGCCAGCCACGATGCCAACGTTGTTCCCGCGACACCCACGTCGCGTGCGAGATCGGCCCGGTTCAGCAGTTGCGCTGAGCGCAGTGCCGAGGCGCGCAAGAAACGCTCGTAGTCCCGCAGACTCGTGACCTCCAGGAGTTGGCGGAGGTCTCGCTCCAGGTAGGTGGCCACGTAGGACTGAAGAAAGCCGCGTGCTTCGATCTCCCGGTTCTCGTAGAGCTCGGGGAAACCGCCGCGCACCAGGAACTCCTCGACCGTGATGTCCGGATGGACCGCCCTCACCTCCCCGAAAGCCAATGGCTCCAGTTCCGAAATGTCCGCACGGCCGGCCAGCGAGTCCGAAACCGAGCGCATCAGCCGAAGCGGCTGGGATCCCGTCAACAGGAACGAACCGTTGCGACGGTCACCGTCGACCGCCGTCTTCAAGTGCCGAAACAGCCCGGGGGCGTACTGGACTTCGTCAATGATCACCGGCGGCGGATGGCGCGCGAGAAACGACCCCGGATCCCGTTCCGCCTGCTCGGCCTCGCTCGGCAGGTCCAGGCTGACGAAACCGTGGTCCGGAAAGAGTCGGCGCATCAGGCTCGTCTTGCCGGTCTGACGAGCACCAGTCAACACCACCACCGGGCGGGTGGCTGCACGCTGCCGGAGCAGCGGCTCTACCTTCCGGTCAATCCACATTGC
>JAGWBN010000071.1:0-6467 GCA_021295875.1 Pseudomonadales bacterium | reverse complement strand
TCGCCGACGGAGACCCGCCGTGGATGTGGAAACCCCCTACCTGGTCTTTCTCGGCGATGCCGGGGACGCGCTGGCGGCGAAGACCGGCCAGGGTGTCGTCGACTGGCGTCCGGACGCGGTCGTCGGGCAACGGCGACTGCCCGGCTGCGTCGCCAATCTAGGGGTTGCCGACCTATCGATCGAAGAAGCCGTCGAAGCCGGCGCCAGGACCTTCCTGATCGGTGTCGTCAACCCGGGCGGTGTGCTTCCCGATCATTGGCGGGGGGCCATCGTCGAAGCGCTCGAGGCCGGACTCGACATCGCCAGCGGTCTGCACACGCCCTTGGCCAGCATACCGGCGATCGCCGAGGCCGCGAGGCGGAACGGTCGGCGGCTCCTCGAAGTACGCCGACCCGTTGGGCCCTTTCGCACGGCCACTGGCAGGAAGCGAACCGGCAAGCGGTTGCTCACCGTCGGCACCGACTGCTCGGTGGGCAAGAAGTATGCGGCGCTGGCCATCGAGCGCGAACTGATCCGGCGAGGGGTCGCCGCGGATTTCCGCGCCACCGGGCAGACGGGCATCCTGATCGCCGGCTCGGGGGTTCCCATCGACGCCGTGGTCTCGGACTTCGCCGCCGGAGCGGCGGAGATGCTGTCTCCCGACAACGATCCCGATCACTGGGACATCGTCGAAGGCCAGGGATCCCTGTTTCACCCCTCGTTCGCGGGCGTCAGCCTCGCCCTGCTGCACGGCACTCAGCCCGACGCCGTCGTCGTCTGCCATGAACCGACCCGGACGACCATGCGCAACGTCGATGTGCCGATCGCAAGCATCGACGACGTCATCGAACAGACCCTCGCCCTGGGCCGACTGACCAATCCGGCCGTTCGCTGCGTCGGCATCGCCCTCAACACGGCCGTGTTCGGCAACGGCGCCGCAAAACGAGCAATCGAGCAGGCGGGTCGAGCCTTCGGTTTGCCCGCTTGCGATCCGCTTCGGTACGGGGTCGAAGCCGTCGTCGACAGGCTGCTCGCATGAGGGCGACGGCCGTCATCGAACGCTGGCCCATCGCCCGTCCCTTCACAACGGCCCGCGGCACGAAGCGGACCGCCGTCGTCGTCGTCGCCGCCATCAACGACGGTGCGTTCGAGGGGCGCGGCGAGTGCGTCCCCTACCCTCGCTACGGGGACGATCCGGCCACCGTCGCCGCCAGCATCAATGACTTCCCGGGCCCGTTCGACAGACAGGAACTCCTCGATGCCCTGCCTCCCGGCCCGGCCCGCAACGCCATCGACTGCGCGTTGTGGGATCTCGAAGCCAAGCGCTGCGGGAGACCCGCCTGGCATCTCGCGGGCGTCGCCGAGCCAATCGACGCCGTCACCGCGCTCACGGTGTCGCTGGACCACCCGGCGGCCATGGCCGAGCAGGCTGGCGCCAATCGTCGACGCCCGCTGCTCAAGGTCAAACTCGGATCCGACGACGTGGCGGCCGACATCGAGAGGCTCCACGCCGTACGCGCCCGGGCACCGGACGCCCGACTGATCGTGGACGCCAACGAGGGGTGGACGCTCGGCGACCTGCAGCAATTCGTCACCCCGGCCGTCGATGATGGCGTGGAGCTGATCGAGCAGCCGCTGGCCGAGAATGACGACGGCGGACTTGCCGGGTTCCGCTCGCCCGTCCCCCTCGCCGCCGACGAGAGCATCCGCGACGGTTCCAACCTGACGACGCTCGCGGCCCGCTATCAGACCGTCAACATCAAGCTGGACAAGACCGGCGGGCTGACGCGCGCCCTGGCGCTGGCCGACGAGGCGCGCGCCCTCGGCCTCGACATCATGGTCGGCTGCATGGTCGCCACCTCGCTGTCGATGGCACCCGCGCTGCTGCTGGCCCGTCATGCCCGCTTCGTCGACCTCGACGGCCCGGAGCTGCTCGCCGACGACCGCGAACCCGGCCTCGAATACAATGACGGCCGCCTATCCTTCACTGCGGGCGTCTGGGGATGACCGACCGGAAAATCTGGCGCGACGGCGAGTTCATCGCCTGGCAGGACGCCACGGTCCACGTGCTGGCGCAGAGCCTGCAACGGGGCTCGTTGGCCTTCGACTACATCAGCGTGCACGAAACCCGGCGGGGCACCGCGATCTTCCGCCTGCGCGACCACGTCGAACGTCTCGCGACGACCTGCCGAATCGTCGGCCTGCCCCTCGCCTATGCGGTCGACGAACTGATCGAAGGCTGCGCCGAGACCGTGCGCCGAAATCCCGGCGCCAAGTCCATCAAGATCAGCGCCCTGATGCCGTCCATCGAAGCCGAACTGATCCCCGAGAATCCCCATGTCGCCGTGTTCATCGCCGCCTACGACAGCGACCGCGATCTGGCCGCGCCCAACACGGAACGCCGACGCCGACGCCGGGAAGCCGTGTCGCTGAAGATCGAGCGCGAAAAGTCGGGCCGTAGGGAAGACGTCATTCCTCCCCACGCCAAGGTGGCCGCCAACTACACCGCCGCCATGACCGCCAAGTGGCGCGCCCGCGACGAGGGCTTCGACGACATCGTGCTCCTCGACGAGCACGGCAACGTCACCGAGGGCCCCACGGCCAACCTGTTCATGGTGGATTCCGACGGGGTGTTGGCAACGCCGCCCGCCAGCAAGGTGCTCCTCGGCATTACCCGCGACTCCGTCATCGCCCTGGCACCCGCGATCGGCCGATCGTGCGTCGAACGCGACATTGCGGTCGAAGAGTTGTCCACCGCCTCCGAGGTGCTGCTGTCGGGAACCTCGGCCGGTGTCTGGCCGGTGGTCCGCATCGACGGGCGCGCGGTCGGCAAGGGATGCACCGGACCGGTCACCACGCTGTTTCGCGAGACGTACCAGGCGGTGGTGCGCGGCGGGCTACCGCAGTACGACCACTGGCTTCACTACGTCTAGGTCAGCTTCCAGGCCCAATCCAACGCCGCTTCCAGCGAGCCCGTGAACGCCTCGCCCCGCCAGGCGATGTCGAAGGCGGTGCCGTGGTCCACCGACGTGCGCACGATGGGTAGACCGATGGTGATGTTCACGGCGGTCTCGAAACTCAGAAGTTTCATCGGCGCATGCCCTTGATCGTGGTACATGCAGACGATGGCGTCGAAGCGGTCTTGGCGAATGGCCTGGTGGAACACCGTATCCGCCGGATGCGGTCCGGAAGCATCGAATCCCGCCCGCCGCGCCGCCTCGATGGCGGGCGCGATGATCTCGCGGTCCTCGACGCCGATCAGTCCATTCTCGCCGGCGTGCGGGTTCAAACCGCAGATCGCGATTCGTGGCGGGTTGCCCAGGCCGGCAAGGGTTTCGTGGGTGAGTCGGGTGACGGTGAAGATGCGTTCCGGCGTCACAAGGCTGATCGCGTCCCGAATCGGCACGTGGGCGCTCACATGACTCACGGCCACTTCGGGTGTGGTCAGCATCATGGCGAAGTCCCGCGCGCCGCAGAGTTCGGCGATGAACTCCGTGTGACCGACGAAGCCGGGGGTCGAGACGCGGGTCGCCTCCTTGTTGATGGGCAGGGTGACCACGCCGGCCACTTCGCCCGCCAAGGCGGCCCTTGTGGCCGCCTCGACATAGTTGCGTGCCGCCTTGCCGGCCTTCGCGTTGAACGCTCCCGGGGTCAGATCCCGTGCGGCCAACCCGGCAAGGTCGACGACGTTCAGGCGCGATGGCTTCGCGGCGGCAGGTCGATCGATGCCGTGCAGGGGCACGCGCAGATCGAGGAGGCTGGCGCCTGCCTCGAGGATGGCCGCATCGCCGTAGACGAGGACGCCGTCCCCTAGTTGGCCCGCGGCGAACCGGCGCAGCAGGATTTCCGGTCCGACGCCGCTGGCATCGCCCATGGTGATGGCCATGGGCAACGGAGTCTTGACCGCCCCGCCACGCGGCATGGCCCCACGCCGGCGAGCCGCAGTTGCCGTCCGTCCCGGCGAGTCCGCCGTGCTGGAAGCCAAGACGGACGACCGCGCGTCGCGACCCTACGCCAGTGCCTCCTTAGTGGTCTTCACGATGGCCGCAGCCACCTTGTACGGGTCCGCATTGGACGCCGGGCGGCGGTCTTCGAGCCGACCCTTCCAGCCGGCCTCGATGGTGACGATGGGAATCCGGATGGATGCGCCGCGGTCGGCGATGCCGTAGTTGAACTTGTCGATCGACTGCGTTTCGTGCAGGCCCGTCAGGCGTTGGTCGTTGTCGGCGCCGTACACCGCGATGTGCCGCCCGATCTGCGTGCCGAAGTGCTCGCAGATCCTGGTGAACGTCTCCTCGTCACCGGATTCGCGCATGACGCCGTTGGAGAAGTTGGCGTGCATGCCGGACCCGTTCCAGTCGCCGAGCACCGGCTTCGGGTGCCAATTGACCGCGTAGCCGTACTTCTCGCCCGTGCGCTCGGCGAGATAGCGCGCCACCCAGGTTTCGTCGCCGGCACGCGCGGCACCCTTGGCGAACACCTGGAACTCCCATTGCCCGGCGGCGACTTCGGCGTTGATGCCCTCGACGTTGATGCCAGCGTCGAGGCAGGCGTCCAGGTGTTGGTCGATGCACTCGCGACCGAAGGCGTTGCGTGCGCCGACGGAGCAGTAGTAGGCGCCCTGCGGTCCGGGGTAGCCGCCGGCCGGGAAGCCCGGAGGCAGGTTCGTGCTCGTATCCCAGAGGAAGTATTCCTGTTCGAAACCGAACCAGAAGTCGTCGTCGTCGTCTTCGATGGTCGCGCGACCGTTGGACTCGTGGGGCGTGCCGTCGGCGTTGAGCACCTCGGTCATGACGAGGTAGCCGTTCGTGCGGGCCGGGTCCGGGAAGATCGACACCGGCTTGAGCAGCAGATCCGACGCGTTGCCCTCGGCCTGGGCGGTGGAACTGCCGTCGAAGTTCCACATCGGACACTCCTCCAGCGTTCCGCCGAAGTCCCTCTCCACCCGCGTCTTACTGCGCAGGCTCTGGGTCGGCTGGATCCCGTCCAGCCAGATGTACTCCAACTTGCTTTTCATCCCTTCAATCTCTCCTTAGTCGAACATCGATCGGTCGCCCCGAGGCGACCCGAGTCCGAACCGTTCTGGTGCCTTGCATGCCCGGAGCCGTGCATTCGGACACGGGCGCAACGCCTCTCACGGCTCGTTGCCGCTACCGGGAATGCAACAATTGCGCCAGCGTGCGCGAGGTCGCCGGTCCCGGTTCCTACACCGTCCACCCGACACGAACCGTCGCCGGAGGCGAGTGCCGTGCCCCAAAGCGGCGCATCTTAGCACCGTATTGGTGCGTCTTGGGCACGACGGCAACCCGCGGCTCGCCGAGCGGGCATCATCCCCGCGGAAGTGCCCAGCCCAGACCCCGGGGGCGCTATCATCGCTCCCTTGATGGGCTCCGGCGACGAATCGTCGGCGCAAGCAGCGACAAGGAGAAATGATGAGAATCGGTATCTACGGCGGCAACGTCAGGCGCGGCAAACCGCTTTCGAGCCTAGTCGACGAAGTCGTCGAGAAGGAGGAGCAGGGGTTTTCCAGCTATTGGACACCCCAGGTCGGCACCTTCGACGCGCTCACCATGCTGGCACTCGCCGGCCAACGGACCAGCCGCATCGAACTGGGCACGGCGGTGGTGCCGAGCTACCCCCGCCATCCGAGTGCCCTCGCCCAGCAGGCCGCGACAGTGAATGCCCTGTGCGGTGGCCGACTGGTCCTCGGCGTCGGTCCGTCCCACGCGCCCGGCATCGAAGCGCTGGGGCTTGCCTATGATCGTCCCGCACGACACATGCGCGAGTACGTCAGCGTGCTCAAGGCGCTCGGCGACGAAGGACGCGTGGACTTCCAGGGCGACATGTACCAGGTCCGCACCGGTTTCGCGTGTCCCGATGCCGCACCCTTCAAGGTGGTCGTCTCCGCGCTCGCGCCATTGATGTTGAAGGCGGCCGGCGAGGTGGCCGACGGCACGGTGACCTGGATGGTGGGCAGAAAAACCATCGCCGAGCACACCGCGCCGCGCATCGCCAAGGCCGCGGCGGACGCGGGGCGCGAACCGCCGCGGGTGATCGTCGCCCTGCCCCTCTGTGTGCACGACGACAAGGCCCAGGCCACGGCCCGGGCCGTGCAGATCTTCGCCGGCTACGGTCAGCTGCCCAACTACCGGCGCCAACTCGACGCCGAGGGCTTGGATCAAGCCGGCGAGATCGCCGTGGTGGGCGACGAGGACGAGGTCGCCGCCGAACTCAAGGCGTACTTCTACGCGGGCGCCACCGAGGTGATCGCCAGCGTCTATCCGGCCGGCGACGACAGCCGCGGTTCCTTCGCCAGGTCGACGGCATTGCTGCAGTCACTTGCGAACACCGGCTAGCCCGCATATCTCACCAGGGGCCGCGATGATCGCGCAGGATTTTGGCCCCGAGCACGTGCTCGCGACCGAAAGCATAGCGGACCTACGGTTGAGGGAGCACGGACGTGCTCGGGGCCAAAAGACCAGTGAGGG
>JAGWBN010000265.1:607-2151 GCA_021295875.1 Pseudomonadales bacterium | reverse complement strand
CCTTCCTGATGTTCACCGCGGGCGTCGTCATCGTGGCCCTGGCGGTCTGGTACACGCCGAGGCTCAGGACCTGGAGCCAGGCCGCGCGGCGCGCCAACGCCCAACTCTTCACCCGCGTCCAGGAGACCTTCCAGGGAATCCAGGCGATCAAGGCCTACGCGTTCGAGGACGCGAACCTGGCGAGATTCCGCACCGACTCCGGCCGGGCCCTCGACACCGCCTTCGCCCTGCGGCGCGACTTCGCGGTGTTGAAGGTGGCGGTCTCCTACCTCTTGGCGCTGGTCCTGTTCGCCACCGACTACATCGCGACCCGCTTCGTGCTCGCGGAAGACGCGGTATTCGGCGCCTCGCTGCTCGTGTTTTTCGGTATGTCGGTGACGCGCTGGACAGTGGCCGCCCACCAGGCGCGGCGGAGCCGGATCGACGCGTTCTCGCTGCACTTCGAGGATCTGGTGCGGGTCTGGTGCTTCGCCCAGGACATGGCCGTGGGTCTGGACCGGGCCTTCTGGCTCCTGGACCAACGACCGGAGGTGCGCGACCCCGCCGAACCGGTGGACTTTCCAGCGGTGCGCGAGGAGGTCCGTTTCCGTGGCGTGGATTTCGCATACTCGCCCGATGCACCGGTCCTCCGTGGCTTCGACCTCGCCGCCCGCGTAGGCGAGGTCACCGCCCTGGTCGGCGAGTCGGGTGCCGGCAAGTCCACCGCGATGGCGCTCCTGCTGCGCCTGTTCGACCCGGACGCGGGCAACGTCGCCATCGACGGCGTGGACCTCAAGTCGTTCCGCGTCGCCGAACTGCGCGGGCAGGTGGCCATCGCCCTGCAGGAGAACGTTCTGTTCCCGACCACCATCGCCGATAACCTGCGCTACGCGACCCCCGGCGCCACGGATGCCCAGATTCGGGAGGCCGCCGAGGTGGCCTGCGCGACCGAGTTCATCGATCGCCTGCCGGCCGGCTTCGAGACGGAACTCGGCGTCGGCGGCTCGCTGTTGTCCACCGGCCAGAAGCAGCGCCTGTCCATCGCCCGTGCGCTGGTGCGCAACGCGCCCATCCTGGTGCTGGACGAACCGACGGCGTCGCTCGACGCGGATACCGAACGGCGGGTGCTGGCGAACCTCAAGAACTGGGCCCGGGAGCGGGTCGTCATCGTCATCACCCACCGGCTGTCGACGATCCGCGACGCCGATCGGATCGCGCTGCTCGCCGACGGCGGCGTGGTGGAGTCCGGCACCCACGACGACCTGATGGCGAGCCCGGGCCGCTATCACGACTTCGTAACCGCCGGCGAGGCGCATCGTGGCTGAGTATCACGACCGTCTCGACCTGCGGCCGACGCTGGCGGCGGGCGACGTCGTCGGCCTGTTCCGGCGCTCCCTGGGCTATCTCTGGCCGGTGCGGCGCCTGTTCGCGGCGCGCACCGGACTCATGGTCCTGATCTACGCCCTCGGCCTGCCTTTGCCCTGGTTTCTGAAGATCCTGATCGACCACGGCGTCATGCAGCAGCCGATCCCGCCCGACGGCGAGGGGCTTCTCTATCCGTTCTT
>JAGWBN010000265.1:0-555 GCA_021295875.1 Pseudomonadales bacterium | reverse complement strand
CGGTGGTGTTCCTGTTCGTCGGCTATTCGGGCAACACCATGCTCGAGGCGAACCTCGCCGAGGGTGCGGACGTCGCGACACGGTCCGAGAACCGGATCAGCGCGGGTTCCAGCGCCGCCCACGGCCTCGTCGGGCTTCTCGACCTGTGCCTCGCCATCCGCTTGTCGCAACGCATCACCGACCAGGTGCGCGGCGAGGTGTTCTCGCGCCTGTCGCGCCAACCCCTGACGAGTCTGAACCTGCAGCGTTCCGGCGACGCGATCTTCCGCGTCCTGCACGACGCGCCGTCGGTGGCGGGCATCTGCCTTGCGCTGACCCTGAGCCCGCTGGGCATGATCGTCAGTGTCGGTGCGAACCTCTGGGTGCTTTCGAGCGTCTACGGCGGCGTCGCGCCGGAACTGGTCTGGATCGGCCTGTCGGCGGTCGTGCTGACCCTCGTGGCGACCTCGCCGCTGGCCGGCTGGGCACGGCGCGCCAGCCAGGCGAGCCGCGCCTCGGGCAGCGCCACCACCGACGAGGTGGAGGAGGGACTCAAGAACGTCGCGGCGGTGCAGA
>JAGWBN010000070.1:625-11669 GCA_021295875.1 Pseudomonadales bacterium | reverse complement strand
CGAGCGCGTGCCGGTCCGGCACGAACGGCAACGTCCCGTCGAACTCGACGCCGTCGCCGTCCACCACCGCGAACCAGGCACCGTCCACCAGGGGCAGGATGACGAGGGCGATACCCGACACGGAACGTTGGCCAACCACCATGCGGCAGTTCGGGTCGGCGACCACTTCGTCCGCGGTCGGCGCGACCCGCACCGGCGTGTTGGCTGCCGACTCGGAGTCAGCAGTCGCCGCCTCATCAGCGGAGGCGGATCCGGTTGTCGAGGTGTCACGCGCATCTCGACCAGTGATCGGCGACGAGCCGATCCATTCGACGCCATGGAACCACAAGGTGGCGAGCGTCACGGCCACGGCCACGACGGCCAACGTCAGCAAAGTACGGCCAGGCACTTGCGGCATAGGACGGCTCTCAACTCACGCGCCGTTGCACATACACTAATCGGTTCATGTTTCGGGGGAGAGGCTGATGAAGAACCGGTTGCCACCGCAGCGCTATCGAGCTGCCTGGTCGCAATCGCAGTGTCCGCGTCGGAAGGCGAGCTGAACTGCCGCGAGCACACCATGGACGTCCATCGGCGTCGTCCCGGATGAGGGGGTACGCTAGACGACTCCATTCTCCTTGCTTCCCGAAACCGGCCTATCCTTCATCCCGTTGGTACGTCAACCGGCCATCTCGGACTTCCAACCTCCGATCAAGTATGGCGTGTTCCGTACACGGAATCGGGTTCCGAGGATCAAGTTCCGTACGCAAGGCGAAGTCCAGGTCCGACTCGTCCGGCATTCTCTCCACCCGCCGTCCCGTCGCATGAAACCCGTCCGGCGAGAACCCGAACTCTTCCACGACCACCTCCTCAGGCTTGCCCTGGGTCCACTTGTGCAAGAACAACCGATTGCCGACGAATCGACTGGACATCATCTGAAGCCGACTGTCCCTGTCACGCGGCGCAATGACATATTGATTGTCCAATATACCCACGATCATCCTCCAAGTTGGATGTTCAAACACCCGCTCGCCATCCGCTGCGTCCAGCACGAAGGCCGAGACGGGACCCGCGAGAAGGAGCCGTGTGCCATCCTCCGACCGCTGCAGCGACAGCGGGCCGATGGCCAGCAGGTCGTGAGCCCAAACCAAGTTGTTGCTCTCCGAGCCGCGATCGAACGTTCGTTGGACCTTGACGACCGTCCAGTGCTGACTCGGCAGACCACGCTCCGCACGCCTCGCATCGAGTCGGTTGTACGCGTGATAGGCCACCTCACTGGATTCGAACAGGGAGACGACTCGCGGCGCCTCGCCGTCCGGGTGTTCGACGATGACCTCCCGATGTTCGCCACCCATGACCGGATAGAACCGGTTCGCCCCATCCCTTAGGAGGGAAGGTTTGACGCCAACTTCGGCGAACTCGGGCGAATAAGACACGCTTGCGTTCAGGCCGCTGTCCGTACGCGAGATAGTCGTCCCCAAGTCGAAGTGATGCTCCTGCAGCAGGTCGAGGTTGCGGACAATGAGCCGGGACGCACCGCCCGCCAGAGGTTCGACGACATAGAAGGAGGAACCGTTGTGGGCGATGTCGAAGTCCCACACGTTGTCGAATTCGTAGATCACGTGGCCGTCGTGGATGATCTGCAATTCGTCCTCGAAGCTGAACCCGGCCAAGAGCGTGCCGTCGGCGCGTCTACCCAGCGCGGGTCGTTCCGGCACGAACGGCAACGTGCCGTCGAACTCGATCCCGTCGCCGTCCACGAGCGCGAACCACGCGCCATCCCCTAGGGGCAGGACGACGAGGGCGGTGTCCGACACCGTTCGCTGGCCAACCACCATCCGGCAGTCCGGATCGGCGACCGTCTCCTCTGCGGTCGGCGCGTTCCACACTTGCGACGCGGGTTGTGAAGCATTCGGCGGCGTTTCACCAGACCCAGGTTCGGCCGTGGCGGCCTCGCGCGTGTCTCGAACAGCCATCGGCGTCGAGCCGACCGGTTCACCGCCATGGAACCACAAGGTGGCGAGCCCAGCGTCAGCAAGGCACGACCGGGCACTCGCGGCAAAAGACGGCTCTCAACTCACGCGTGTTGCGCATACACTAATCGATTCATATTTTCGGGGAGAAGCTGATGAAGAACCGGTTTGCAGCCGCAGCGCTGTCGGGTTGTGTTGTCGCAATCGCGGTGTCCGCGTCGGAAGGCGAGTTGAACTACCGCGAGCACACGATGGAAGCCATCGGCGGGCACATGCGGGCCATCGTCGACATCGTTCGCGGCGACGTGCCGCACAACGACCACCTGGCCACCCATGCAAACGCCATGGCGGATCTCGCGGAGATCGCGCCGACGCTGTTCCCGGAGAGCGCCAAGGGCGGCGACGCTCTCGACGCCATCTGGGAGAATCCGGACGACTTCCAGAGCAAACTCGACGCCTTCAAGGAGGCAACGGCCGCCTTCAAGACCGCTGTCGAGTCCGGTGACAGCGGCCAGATCGCCGTCGGATTCCGCGGCATCGGTCAGGCGTGCAAGGGGTGCCACGACAACTACCGGGCGGAATAGCGCCGCCGGTTCAGCCAAAACGGTTGCTGGCGCAGGTCAATGCCGGTACGAGCCCGGCGCCGGGACGGAAGTCAACTCCCGCGGACCCGGGAGTGCGGCGTCGCCGGTGCGTGATCGGCGGGTTCGCATGGCCCACGAGTGACGGGCCGCACGAAACCGTGGCAACACTCAGCGCAACGACGATGTGAAATCTGCGTCAATTCCGACGCGTCCGCGGCTCACGTTCCCTTCACGGCGAGGAGCGCAGTCTCGTCGCCGACATGCGTCGCGAACCCACCAGTCCCCCCTCGGCCACCCCCCCGTGCAACCCCCTCCGTTCCGTTGAAACCGACCCGACATGGGTTCGCAACGAATCCATCGCCTGGCTCCGCATCGTGCCGTTCATCGTGCTGCATCTCGCGTGCTTCGCGGTGATTTGGGTCGGCGTCAGCGCCTTCGCGGTCGGAGTGGCGGCGGCGTCGTACCTGGTGCGCGCATTCGCCGTCAGCGCGTTCTACCACCGCGCGTTCTCGCATCGAGCATTCAAGACCGGGCGGGCGACCCAGTTCGCGTTCGCCGTGCTCGGCGCGGCGGCGACGCAGCGCGGACCGCTGTGGTGGGCGGCGCAACACCGCTTGCACCACCAGCACGCGGACACCGATGCCGACCCCCACTCCTCGCCGCGCGGATTCTGGTGGTCCCACCTCGGCTGGTTCCTGACCCGGGCCAGATTCCGCACGCCGCTGCACCGCGTGAAGGACCTTGCCCGGTTCCCCGAACTACGCTGGTTGAATCGCTTCGACCTGGTGGTGCCCGTCGGCTACGCAGCCGCAATGTACGCGTTGGGCGCCGCGCTCGAGCCCCTCCACCCCACGACCAACGGCTGGCAGATGCTGGTCTGGGGCTATGTCATCCCCACCGTGGCACTGATGCACGCGACCTTCTTCGTGAATTCGCTATCCCATCGAATCGGCCACCGACGGTTCCCGACCGCTGACCGCAGTCGCAACAACGCCGCGTTGGCACTGGCCACGATGGGCGAGGGCTGGCACAACAACCACCATCGCCATGCGGCTTCGGCCCGTCTCGGCTTCTACTGGTGGCAGTTGGACCTCGGCTACCTCGGACTCCGGCTGCTCGAGAAAATCGGCTTGGTCCAGGAGCTCAAGACACCCCCGGATGCCGTCCTGCGCGAGGGACGGTCATGCGCGTAGCGGTCATCGGAGCAGGCATCTCCGGTATCGCCGCCGCGCACAACGCACAGCAGTTCGCCGACGTCACGCTGTATGAGGCGGGCACCGTCCTCGGAGGCCACACGGACACTCACAACCTGTTCGTGGACGACCGCAGCTTCGCCGTGGACTCCGGGTTCATCGTCTTCAACCCGCGCCACTACCCGTTGTTCTCGCGCTGGCTCGACGGTCTCGGCGTCGCCTCGAAACCGACCGACATGTCCTTCGGGGTGTCGCTGGCCGGCGGCCTGGAATACGGCACATCGGATCTGAAGGCGTTGTTCTGTCAACGCCGCAACCTCCTGCGTCCGGACTTTCTCGCCATGTTGCGCGACATCGGCCGCTTCTACCGCCGCGCACAACGGCTGGTCGACGACGACCGGTCACTCGCCGAGCTGTTCGCCGAGGAACAATACTCCGAGAGCTTCGTCAACGGTCACCTGATGCCGATGTGCGCAGCCCTTTGGTCGGCGCCTCGCGACCGGACCAGCGCGATGCCAGCGGCCCACGTCATTGCCTTCATGGCCAACCACGGTCTGCTGCAACTGCGCCGTCGACCGGTGTGGCGCGTGATCGAAGGCGGCTCCAGCGCCTATCTGGACGCCTTCGAGAGCCGTTTCCGCGGCCGAATCCGGAAATCCTGTCCCGTCCGCCGCGTGCAACGGAACAAGCGAGGGGTGAACGTGCATACCGACGCGGATGCGCAGAGCTTCGACCACGCCGTCCTCGCCTGCCACGGCGACGACGCCCTGCGCATCGTGGATCCGACGCCCACCGAGCACGCGGTCTTGGGTGCCTTTCGCTACCAGGCGAATCGGGCGGTCGTCCACTCGGATGCGTCCGTGATGCCCCGCAACCGGCGTGCCTGGTCGAGTTGGAACGTCCATGCAACCCACGAGGGCGAGTTCGAGTTCACCTACTGGATGAACCGCCTGCAGGGAATCGACTCGGCGCGGCAGTTCTTCGTGACGCTGAACCCGAAGAGGCCCTTGGACACCGTCTGGGTAGAACGCGACTACCGGCACCCGGTCTTCGATCAGTCGACACGCATCGCCCAGGGGAGGCACCACGAGATCAACGCGGAACGCACGCTCTATTGCGGCGCCTATTGGGATTGGGGGTTCCACGAGGACGGCTTTCGGAGCGGCTGCGAAGCCGCGCGACGCCTCCTCGCGCACGTCTCGGCGAACGGCCCTGCCTCCGGTCCCGTCCCAAGCCATCCCGAGGCACCCGCGACGTGAGCGGGTACGAACCGGCGTGGGGAGAATCGCCTAACGACGGCCAATCGCAGGCGATGCGCCCCGGCACGACCCCGTCCGCCGCGCAAACGGGCTTGTCCTGCCGCGGCCGGGTCTGGCACGTCCGCGGCGCGCCGCGCCGGCATGTCTTTCGCTATCCGGTGTGGATGGTGTACGCCGACCTCGAACAGATCGCCCGCGCGCAAGGCGCGATACGAACCGTGCGCGCCGAGCACCTGCTGACGAGGGCGGTGGTGCGCGAGCGGCTCGCCGCTGCAGGCATCGAGGCGGACGGAATGCGCACCTTCGCGTTGACCCAGCCGGGTAGCTTCGGCTACTCGTTCAACCCGGTGAACTTCTACTTCTGCAAGCGCGACGACGCGCTGCTGGCCGTGCTGGTGGACGTCACCAACACGCCCTGGGGCGAACGGCACTGCTACGTCGTCGACGCGCGCGGCCGTCCGGAACAGGGCAGGCACCGGTTCCAATTCGCCAAGGCGTTCCATGTCTCCCCCTTCCTGTCCATGCGCGGGACCTACCGCATGAATCTGACCTTCGGCGAGGGCCGAATTCGGATCGCGATGCGCTTGGAGGAGGGTTCCGCGCCGTTCTTCGCCGGCCTCGCCCTGCGTACACGGCCGCTTACCCGTGGAGTCCTGCTCGCGGCGCGCTGTCGCCGACCGTTCCAGAACGTGCTCACCCTGGCGCGCATCCACTGGCAGGCGGCGCGCCTGTTCGCCAAGCGGACGCCGTTCTTCGCGCATCCCGGCAAGGTCCATTGAATACGCGAGCCGACACCCTGCGGGAGGACGGGTCGCGCTCCTCCCGGTTCTTGCGAACGGCAGCGGAACGAGCCTTGGGCGGCGTTGTGAACGGGACCATCGTGATCGCGAAACCTTCCGGTACGGCGACCTACGGTTCCGGCGAACCCGTCGCCCGCGTGCGTGTCAACGACCCGGCCTGCTTTCGGCGCATGGCGCTCGGCGGTTCGGTGGGCGCCGGCGAGAGCTACATGGCGGGCCAGTGGGATTGCGACGAACTGGTCGACCTGGTTCGAATCATGTTGCGCAACCGGGACGCGCTCTCGGCCCTGGAGGGTTTCGCGGCCGTCCCGGCGGCGGCTCTCGACGCGCTCCGCCACCTTGTGCGCCGCAACAGCCGCACCGGCAGTCGGCGCAACATCCGCGAACACTACGATCTCGGCAACGAGTTCTTCCGACTGTTTCTGGACGAGCGAATGATGTACTCGGCTGCGGTCTACGACACGCCCGGGGACTCGCTCGACGTCGCCAGCACGGCGAAACTGGACCGGCTATGCCGCAAGCTACGCTTGACCGCGGGCGAGCAGTTGCTCGAGCTCGGCACGGGCTGGGGCGGCCTCGCGGTATACGCCGCCGAAAACTACGGCTGCCACGTCACCACCGCGACGATCTCCACGGCACAGTACGAGTACGCGAAGGCGTTGGTGGCGGCGCGCGACCTGACCGGACAGGTCGACGTCGTGCTGGCCGACTACCGCGACGTGCGCGGCAGCTACGACAAGCTGGTGTCGGTTGAGATGGTGGAGGCGGTCGGCCACGCCTTCCTCGACCGCTACTTCGAGGTCTGCTCCGGTCTGCTCCGGCACGACGGGTTGATGGCCCTGCAGGCGATCGTCATCCGCGACAGCCGATACCGCCGCGCGCTCCACAAGGCCGATTTCATCAAGAAGCACATCTTCCCGGGCGGCTTCATCCCGAGCATCTCGGCGTTGACCGCGGCAGCGGCCCGCGCTGACCTCTCGATCGCCAACCTCGAAGACTTCGCGGACGACTACGCGCTGACGCTACGCGATTGGCGTCGACGCCTGCACGCCAACGCCGAGGTGGCCCGGGCCCTGGGCTTCGACGCGAGCTTTCTGCGCAAGTGGCGGTTCTACTTCGCCTACTGCGAGGGCGGTTTCCGCGAACGAGCCATCTCCGACGTGCAGGTCGTCTACACCAAGCCCGACTACCGGGGATCCCCGTGGCGCGCGGCATGAGTTTCGCCGTCGAATTGGCCGAGACGGGACGTCTGCCGGACGCCGTCGTTCGCCTCGGCATTCGACACCTGATACGTCAACGGCTCCGCAAGGAGAACGCGCACGCCCGAGAGCGCTACCGAGGCCTCCTCGAAGAACTCCGCGGCGCGCCGATCGCGCTGGCCGCCGACGTCGCCAACGAACAGCACTACGAGGTGCCGCCGGCGTTCTTCCGGCTGACGCTGGGGCCGCGTCTCAAGTACAGTGCCTGCTACTGGGGCGAAGGCGTCCGGACGCTCGCCGAGGCGGAGACGGCGATGCTGGAACTGACGTTGGCGCGCGCCGGCATCGAGGATGGCATGCGGGTCGTCGATCTCGGCTGCGGCTGGGGCGCGTTCACCCTGTTCGCCGCCACGCGTTTCCCGCGTTCCGAGTTTCTGGCCGTGTCGAATTCCCGCACCCAGCAATCGCACATCGCCGAGCGGGCCCGGGCGCTCGGACTCGACAACGTGCAGACACACAAGGCGGATGTGAACTCCCTGGCGCTCGAAGGCGGGTTCGACCGCGTCGTCTGCGTCGAGATGTTCGAACACGTGCGCAACCACGCGGCGCTCCTGGAACGGATCTCCCGGTGGCTAACGCCGACGGGAAGGTTGTTCGTGCACGTCTTCTGCCACCGCCGGCTGATGTATCCGTTCGAAACCGACGGCGGCCACGACTGGATGGGCCGGAATTTCTTTACCGGGGGCCTGATGCCGGCCATGGACACGCTCCTCAACTTCCAAGACCACCTGGCGGTCGCTCGAACCTGGCAAATCTCCGGCGGACACTACCAACGCACGGCACGGGCGTGGCTCGCCAATCTCGATGCCCACCGCCATGCGGCGGCGCAAGCCCTGGGCGCGGATGACGACCCCCGCAGGCTCGGGCGGTGGCGGCTGTTCTTCATGGCCTGCGAGGAACTCTTCGGCTGGAACGGCGGCCGCGAGTGGCTCGTCTGCCACTACCTGTTCGAGCACCGGGAAGGCTCGTGAACCGAGGCCTGCGGGCGCGCCTCGGGCGTCTGTTCGCCGTCCAACTGGCGGTGATCGGTTTGGCCACCGTGATTGGCATCTACATCACCCAACTGGTGGTCGAGGACTTGCTGACCCGGCAGGCCCTGGACCTCGAGGCCGAGCACTTCTGGACGCGCTACGACGCCGACCCGGGTACGGCGCTTCCGGACACCGCGAACATGCGCGGCTACCTGACGCGGCCCGGCGTTCGCCCGCCGATAGGCCTGGAAGACGTGGCTGCCGGATTCTCGCGCATCGACTTCGAAGGGCGCAGCCGCGTCGTGCACGTCTCCGAGAACGCCGGCGCGCGCCTGGTGCTGGTGTTCGACAGCGCGCAGGTTTCGGACCTCGCCTTCTACTTCGGCATCCTGCCGCTGTCCATCGTCCTGCTCCTGATCTACGCGCTCCTGTTCGTAGCCTACCGGTGGTCGCAGGCCGCGTTGTCGCCGATCATCCGGCTGGCACGCAGACTCGAAGCCGTCGACTTCATGCGGCCCGGCGGCATTCACCTCGACCTTGCCGACCTGGCGCACTCCGCCGACGCGGAAGTGGCGACGATGATCGACGCCTTGGGCAGCTTCACGGCCCGGCTCGACGCCGCCATCGAACGTGAACGGGTGTTCACGCGGGACGCGGGACACGAACTACGCACCCCGGTCGCGGTGTTCAAGGGTTCTCTGGACCTCTTGGAACGCGACCGGTCCCGACCGTCGGCCGACCGCAAGGCGTTGGCGCGCATGCGCCGCACGGTCGCGGACATGGAGTCGCTGCTCGAGACCCTGTTGCTGCTGGCGCGCGTGGAAGCCGAACCTGTCCACGGCGAGACCACCTCCGTGAACCAAGTGGCGAGCGAGGAGATCGACGCGTTGCGGGAATTGACCGAAGCCCATCGCAACCGCGTCGAGTTGACGACGGCCGCCGACCGGGACGTTCGTGCGCCGAAGCAGATCGTGCGCATCGTGGTCGGCAACGTGCTCAAGAACGCCGTTTCGTTTACCCGCGAAGGCAAGGTCGACGTGCACATCCACGCCGGGGGCATGACGGTCACCGATACCGGCATCGGCATGTCCAGCGAGGAACTCGGCAACGCGTTCGAGGCTTTCTACCGCGCCGACGCGGCCCGGGGCGTTACACCGGGGCATGGTCTGGGGCTGGCCATCGTGGGTCGTATCGTCAAGCGCTACGGCTGGACGATCCGCGCTCGCAGCCGATCCGGTGAAGGCACGACGGTGGACCTCGGGTTCTAGGGAAGCTCTGAACAAGAGCTTCCCTAGCCCTAGCGCGGCACAAGGATGTGCCGCCAAATTCGGTGGCGTAAGCCACTATAGGTAGCCCCGGATCAGCGGAACGCGTGTACGAGGGAGTTGGCGTTGCTACGCGTCCGACTCGAGACGAAGGCAGTACCCGCGGCCCGGAACGGTCGTCACGACCGGGCGGTCGAAGGGTCGATCGAGCGCCTGGCGCAAGTTGTAGATATGGCTGCGCAGGGCATCGCTGTCCGGCGGTTCGCCGTGCCAAAGCTCCCGCTCCAGTTCGCGCCGCGAAACCACCTGCGGATAGTCGCGCATCAGCGCCTTGAGCAGCTTGAATCCGGTCTTGGACAGGACCACCGGAACACCGTCACGGGCGACTTCCCACATACCGACGTCGAGTACGATACCGCCGATCTCGAAGCGTCCCGCCTGCCCGCGTCCGCGCCGCGCCAGCGCCTCGACCCGCGCGGCGAGTTCCGACATCGCGAAGGGCTTCAGAAGGTAGTCGTCCGCTCCGGCACCGAAGCCCGCCAGCTTGTCTTCAAGCTGGTCCCGCGCCGTCAGCATGATGATCGGGGTGTCCATCTTCGCTTCCTCGCGGAGTCGCCGACACACGGCGAATCCGTCGATCCCGGGGAGCATGATGTCGAGCACCACCACGTCGTAGGATTCGGTCACCGCAAGATGCAGTGCCACGAGCCCGTCGGCGGCGTAGTCCACGGCGTGACCGCAGGCTTCGAGATAGGCACCCGTGGTCTCGGCCAACTCGCGGTGGTCTTCAACCAGGAGGATGTCGAGACGGCGCGCGTCGGTTACCGGCGGGTCGAGACGATCCCGGTGCATGTATGGATTCGCCAACAGCGCTCCTTCAGACGATACGCGACTCCTTGATGCACGTGCGGCGGACCAGCTCATCAGCTACGAACCAGTGCCACGTCCGCCCCCGTTTGTCGTTGGCCTCGTTGATCTGAATCATCTCGTAGAGATAACTGCCGGGCAAATCCTTGCGCGACCAGTTCAGCATGATCGTACGCTGGTCGATCTCCCAGGCTGAGCCGACGATGCGGTCATTGTCCCACCAGATGCGGCCACTCCGGTAGCGGGCGGGAAAGTCGAGCTCCTCACGGCGGCCATCGCCCCAGGTGTAGATGTTCTTCTGAACGTAGTCGTACCCGCCGGCATCCGGAAACGCGCAGATGAGGTGGGAGCCGTGGCGGTCGATCAGCGTGTTGTCCGGCGCCACATGGATGTATTCGCCCCGCCATTCCCCTTCGTGCCGGGCCAAGACCGGCATGCCGCTGCGTATGTCGCCACTCACGGTCAGTTCTCCTTCGCCCTCCCGGAGACACAGTTTGAGAGCGTTCCGGGGCACTTGCAATAAGACATAATGATGTATCAATATATCAATAGACAGAGATTGCCGCCAGTTGCGCCCGACATTCCGAAGCGAAAGCTCGGTCGGGAGGCAAAGGGCGGAAAGTTGAAGGGACGGAAGGAGGGAAACCATGAACCGTCATACACTCGCTCTAGCGATCCGGGCTTGGGCTTCCATCGCGGTGGCGCTGCCCGTCGGCATCGCCGCCCCATCCTACGGCGCGGAGGAATCCGCCGACGAGATGATCGAAGAGGTCGTGGTGACCGCGCGCAAGCGCACCGAGGATCTCCAGGACGTGCCGGTGGCCGTCACCGCGCTCACGTCCGATCAGATCGCCGAGTTCGGCATCCAGGACCTCTCGGACGTCTCGAAGATCA
>JAGWBN010000070.1:0-491 GCA_021295875.1 Pseudomonadales bacterium | reverse complement strand
GAACGTCGAGCGGATCGAGGTGGTCAAGGGCCCGCAGAGCGCGCTCTACGGCCGCAACACCTACTCGGGCGCCATCAACCTCGTGACGCGAAGAGCCGGCGAATCCATGGCCGGCGAGGTTTCGCTGCAAATGGCGCAATTCGATCAATACCAGGTGACGGCCGCCCTGGCCGGACCGTTGAGCGCGACCGTGTCGGCCGGCGTCAACGTGCGCCACTTCGAACGCGGCGGCCCGTTCACAAACGAGTACGACGACTCGGAGATCGGCGAGCAGCAGTCCCAGTCGATCTCCGCATTCGTCGAACTGAACCCCAACGACCGCCTGTCCATCCTCGCCCGCGCCTACCGCGGCAAGCGCGACGACGGCCATCCGCCGGTGATGGCGACCCGCTACTTCGACAACAACTGCTACATGGACGACGGCACCTTTTACGGAGGGGCGGGCCGCTACTACTGCGGCGTTGTCGAGCCAGGGCCCATCAACACCGACT
>JAGWBN010000069.1:17994-38056 GCA_021295875.1 Pseudomonadales bacterium | reverse complement strand
CCCGGCAAGCGAACTTCGGCTCGCCGAGGCCGCATGACACAATACGTCACCGAATTTCCGGGCTACAGTACTTAGCTAGTCTGGCATCGATACGTAACGCAACGGCCACTCCTTGGCGCGGGTGATGCCGATCCTCGGCGTCGTTCTCATCGGAGCGGAGCCTCCATCGCCCGCGACGATCCGGAGCGATCCACCGGCACACAGATCAACGCCGTATTGGTCCATGCCGATGGCCATCGCCTGGCAGAGCTTCGCCGGTCCATCTGTCAGGTGGGTGTCGGGCACGCCGCCTCGCCGTCGACGCATGACGGGGACACCCACTACCGGTAAGAGGCTGCGGATCAACACGCATCCGGGTGTGCCCGGCGGCTGCACGGCGACGTTCAGGCAGCAATGTTGTCGGGTGCGGTAGACGTAGGCGTGGCCGGGCGGACCGAATAGCACCTCGGTGCGTTTGGTTCGCCCTCGGTAGGCATGGGCGGCCGGATCGCAGTCGGCCAAGTAGGCTTCGGTCTCGATAATCCGGCCAGCCGTGCGGCCATGGATGAGGAGGGTACCCAGCAAGGCGGGTGCCACCTTGCGCGGGTCGCGCTCGAAGAACATCCTGTCGAGATTGCGACTGGTCATGGGGTGGAGAGGGACTCCATCTGTCGACGGTAGCTCTCGACCTTGGCCGAGTCGCCGAGTTCCTCTGCGATGCCGAGTGCCGCCTGCATCAACTGCAGGTCGCCTTGTCCGACGTTGATACCCCGGTCCAACGCAGCGAGCGCCTCCTCGAGTCGACCAGCGGAGTGCAGGGCCACGGCGTGGACGTATGCATGACGCCCTGTCGCCGTCGGCGTATTGGCAGACCGGGCAAAGAGCCGTAGCGCCTCGGCGCGCCGCTTCTGGCGCACCATCCACAAACCGTAGGCCAAAAGGACATCGGGGGACTCGGGCGCAAGCCTCGCGGCCCGTGCCAGCAGTTCTCCGCCTTGGACATCACGGTTCGTTTCCCGGTACAGGTCCGCGAGGTTGACGAGACCCGGAATCCAGGCCGGTTGCAGGGCCAGTGCCTCCCGGAGCGCGGCTTCGGCCTCCACCGTCGCGCCCGTAGCGAGATGGATGCCCGCCCGGTTCGTGTGGGCTTCGGGCCGGTCGGCGTTGAAGGCTTGGACATCCAGGTATTCCGTGATGCCAGCCTGTAGCGTCGCCCGGCCCTCGGCGGGCAGGGTCTCCAGCAGTGGTGCGAGTAGCGGCACTGCCTCCACTCGCACTGCGAGCAGCGGATCGCGGAGCAGCCGCGCCGCCGATCGCCAGCGGGACTCCGGCGGCCAATCCGCCAATCCGCGCAAGGCACCGATCCGGACGAGTGGCGACGGATCCCCGAGTCCCGCGACCACGACCCGCTGGACCTCTTCGCCCGCGTAGTTCCGAAGGAGCGCCAGGGCTGTGGCGCGGATGATCGGTGGGTGTCCCCTCTCTGGGGATGTCTCTACCGGGGGTGGGTGTCCCCTCGATTCCGCCGCCCTCGATTCCGCCCCTTCCGGGGGTGGGTGTCCCCTCGATTCCGCGACTTCGACCAATGCCGAGGCCGCATGGGAAAGGCCGTGTCGGCCGGCCGCGAATGCCCGTGCGAAGTGACCGCGAGGAGGGCCGAAGACGGCGTGCAGGACGTCGGCCGCCCATGTCGGACTCTGATCCTCGTGGCAACCGGTGCACGCGTCGGGCGCGTCGATAATGGCGGCGAGGTCGGGTCGGGGAACGCGGAAACCGTGATCCCGTCGATCATCGACGACCATGTAGGTTCGGGCCGGCATGTGGCAGTCGACGCAGAACGAACCCGGGCTGCCCGGTTCGTGCAGGTGATGATCCGGATCGTCGAACACGCCGACGGGTAGGGTGGGGAAGTCCTCCCGCCCGATCGGGCTGTGACAGGCTACGCAAAGTTCGTTAGCTTCGCCTCGCAGCCCGGCGGAGTGGGGTTCGTGGCAGTCCGAGCAGGTCACGCCCGCTGCGTGCATCCGGCTCTGCAGGAATGAGCCGTAGACGTACACCTCGTCCAGGATCTGTCCGTCGGCGAAATACAGGCCGTCGTCCAACAGGGCAGGCGAGTAGTGGTCGAGGTACGACCGGTCGGGGGTGAATCCCTCGGCGAGATGGGCACGGCGGCTGTGACACGGCGCGCAGACATTGATTTCCCCCTGCCGGGTGTCCCCGAGCCCGACCACGGCCTGCTGTCCGGCGGACTCGACGTGCGCGGAAGCAGGACCGTGGCAAGCCTCGCAGCCCACGGAGATTTCGGCGAACGTCGTCCGATAGCTCCTCGTGGCCCGGTCGTACGCCTTGACGACACCGGTGGAGTGGCAGTCCGCGCACATCATGTTCCAGTTATGGCTCGGTTGGGTCCAATGCAGGACGTCGTCGGGCGGGAGCCCGGCGTCCTGGAGGTGGAACCAGCGGCGACGGTGGGTGTCCCATGCCACGCCGAACGCCTGCAGCCGTCCACGGGAGAGAGGCAACAAGACTTGCTGCAGCGGTGCGGTACCGAATGTGTAGCGCACGTCGAAGTCGGCGGTCGAACCGTCGGGACCGGCGGTGCGGACCACGTAGCGCTCACCGGTGCGGAGGAACGCCGTGCGGACTCCGGTGCCGTGGCCGACCTCGGTGGCGAAGTCCCCGGTGACGCTGTCGGTGTCGGGCAACGACATCGCGTGCCAGTGATGGGAGTCTCGCCACGCGCCGTACTCGGCCTGGTGACACGCGGCGCATGCGGCGGAGCCGACGTATGTCGCGTCGGCATCGGAGTGTGCCGCCGGCGCTTGGCCACAGCCGGACATTCCGGCGGAAACCGTCATCAACAGCGCGCCTGCCGCGCGACACGCGCATCGTGTCGTCCTGTACGGAGCGCCCAATTCGCACCTCCCTGGCCTTCTCCAGCCTCCCCGGAGATGTTACAGGCGTCGCGCGACATCCCACGCGCAGAGGATGCGGTATTCTCGATGCACTACGTGCAATCGAGGGACCGAGACTGAGCATGGCTGTGAACCCTGCCGAGCTGCAAGTCACGACCGCTTTTTCGCCCGACTACCGGATCTCCTGGTACCGCAGCCCCATAGACAAGGCGGTGCTCGCCGAGCTCATGAAGCGCAACGACCTGCGCGGCTGGCTTCAGACCGTCTGCCACCTCGGGCTGTTCTTCACGACCGGCGTCGTGGCCTACCTCGCGTACCTCAACATCGACGCGACCAACTGGACCTGGTCGGTGCCACTGCTTCTCGTGGCGTTGTTCGTTCACGGAACCATCGGCCCGTTCATGGGGCTGATCGCGGTCCACGAACTGCAACACCGCACGGTGTTCACCTCGCGGGCGCTGAACGCCTTGTTCGAGAAGGTCTACGCGTTCATCAGTTGGTCCGACTACATCTGGTACCAGCAGAGCCACGCCATCCACCACCAGGCGACCTGCCACGCGAAGTACGACGGCGAAGTGCCGCTGCCCATCAGGTTCAGCCTGCGTCGCGGGCGCGTCTGGCTCAGTCTCCTGGCCTGGGACCCCCGGGCAACGTGGCAGAAGCTCAAGCTCGTCTGGCACCACGCCAATGGACGCGTCTTCGGCGAGTGGTACAACTACGTTCTGCCCGAATCCGACCGCGCCTTGAGACGCCGCCACCGCAACTGGGCGCGCACGCTGCTCATCGGCCACGGCGCGTTGGCGGTGACCTTCGTGCTCACCGGCCACTGGTTCCTGGTGGTCGTGTTCACCATCGGCACCCAATACTGCGCCTGGCTCGGCCTGCTGTGCGGTCGCCCCCAGCACTACGGCCTGAACACGGACATGCCCGACTTCCGCATGAATACCCGGACGTTCACCTGCTCGTGGCTGCCGGCCTTCTACTACTGGAACATGCAGTACCACCTCGAGCACCACATGTACCCGGCGGTGCCCTTCTACAACTTGGCGAAGCTGCGCAAGGCCATCGAGCACGACCTGCCTCCGGCGACCCACGGTCTGTGGGCCACTTGGCGCGAGATTCTCCAACTGCGCCGCAAGTGCATCACGGACCCGGAGTACCGGTTCATCCCGGCGGTTCCAGGTCTAGGAAACAGGCCCAAGGAACACACCGGCGACCACGGACACGTCACTACCAGGATGTTCGACCACTAGCGTTGAGCGGCGCTGATGTTCACACGCAGGTTGCATTTCGAACAACGCTTGGAAACGCTCTTGGACGGCGCCCGAAGGGAAACGCGCTAGCCCTCGGGAATATACTCGAAGTAGCTGCGAACGCTCGGGAGCCTGTCGTCATCGACCACGAACACCATTCCCACCACCGGCACGAACGCCGACTGTCCTTTGCTTTCTGGTTGATCGCGGGTTTCGCACTGGTGGAGGTGGGCGGTGCCTGGTTGGGCAACTCATTGACGCTGGCGGCGGATGCCGGCCACATGTTCCTCGACGCCTCGGCGCTGGGCCTGGCGTGGTGGGCGAGCCGGCTGTCACGGCGGGGCCACGACGACCGGCTGACCTACGGCTATCACCGCTTCCAGGTGCTTGCCGCGTTCGTCAA
The DNA here is from genome assembly GCA_021295875.1 of Pseudomonadales bacterium. Taxonomy (GTDB): domain Bacteria; phylum Pseudomonadota; class Gammaproteobacteria; order Pseudomonadales; family Azotimanducaceae; genus VXYL01. Next base: position 33,506 of record JAGWBN010000069.1, on the reverse strand, counting down.
CGGCCTGGCACTGTTGGCGTTATGCGCTTGGATACTTGTCGAAGCGGCGTCCCGGCTGCGGGTACCCGAGGAAATCGCACCGCTACCGGTGCTGCTGGTCGCGGCTGTTGGTCTCGGGGTCAACCTGATCGCGTACCGGATGCTGCACGGGACGGACGACCTCAACGTTCGAAGCGCCGCGCTGCACGTCCTCGGCGACATTCTCGGTTCGATCGCCGCCATCGCTTCGGCGTTGGCGGTCATCTGGTTCGGCTGGCGCTATGCCGACCCGATCCTCGCCGTCGTGGTGGTCGCCATTCTCGTGCGCGGCGCCTATCGCGTACTGCGCGAGTCGGCCACCATTCTGCTCGAAGCCACGCCCAAGGGCATCGATCTCGAGGCGGTACGCACGGCACTGACCCAGGTCACCGGCGTCATGGAGATCCACCACGTACACGCCTGGGCATTGACCGGCGAAAAGCCGATGGTGACCCTGCACGCGCGGGTAACGGACGGTACCGACGAGGAATCGGCCATGGGACGGATCAAGGAAGTGCTGCTCGAGTCCTTCGGCATCGACCACTCGACCATCCAGGTGGAGCGCAGCGGTTGCCCCGACGACGACTGAGTTTCAACACCCGACCGGGCGGCGTTGGGCGTTGACGGGACACTGGCTACAGCTAGCGCGTCTCGCGAGTACGCCGTCCAAGAGCGACTCGTAGCGCCCGTCAGTGAAATGCAACCTGACCGTAAACATTGGCCCCGCTCAAGGAACGCTAGGGCTAGGGAGGCTAGCCCAAGAGTTCCAGAGCCCGGTCGATCAGCGGCGTCATGGAATGGCGCGTCACCTCCCAGGACGAATCCACGCGCTTGCCCCGGCGGTGCAGGCTCAGGTTGAAGCCGGTGATGATCGCAAACTTGTAGGCCGCCAGCGCTCGGAACCAGTTGAGATCGGGCAGCGGATCGCCGAAGGCGTCGACGTAGAGCGTCATGAGCGTCTCGGGGTCCAGGAACATCGGCCGATCGACGGTGCCCTTGGCCCAGGCCTCGCGATCGCTGAAGGTGCAGATCCAGCCGACGTCGTTGAGCGTGGCACCGATGCCCGTCAACTCCCAGTCGATGACCGCGAGCAGCTCCGGAGGAGATCCGGGCTCGGGCTTGGCGAAAAGCAGGTTGGACGTCTGGAAGTCCCCGTGGAAGATCCCCACCGGCGCATCGGCTGGAAGGGTTTCCAACAGCCGCCGCCGACAGTCCGGCACCCTTGCCAGGCACTCGGGATCGGCGGCGCGTTCGTAGAAGCGGTCCCAGCGTTCGACATCGTCCTTGAAGGGCACCGGGTGACCGAGGTAGGGCGCTTTCGCGGGATCGACCTTGTGGACACCGGCCAGCGCAGTCATCACCTGGCGGCCCATGTCCAGGACCTCGCTTTCGGCCAGGGGTGCTGCCCATTCGCCCGGTCCCAGACGCAGCACGTCGCCGTCCAGTTTCGGCACCACGAAGTAGGGACAGCCGAACCATTCGAGGTCGTCGCCGGACCAGCGCACGGTGCAGTGGGGTACGGCGGTTCCCGCCAAGGCGTTCAACGCCGCCACCTGTCGCAGAACGTCGGCCGTGCCTCGCCAGTTGACATTCGGCGGTGGAAGCCGGATGAACCATGAATCGACTCCCTCCGCTTGCGGCGCGCGGTCCTTCAAGCGCGCCGCTTGCGGCGCGCGGTCCTTCAAACGCGCCGATTGCGGCGCGCGGTCCTTCAAACGCGCCGCTTGCGGCGCGCCGTCCTTCAACGCGCCGCTTGCGGCGCGCCGTCCTTCAAACGCGCCGCTTGCGGCGCGCCGTCCTTCAAACGCGCCGCTTGCGGCGCGCGGTCGCCGTGATCGACGCTGAAGCCGTACGAGAAGCCGGCATGGCCCGGCATGGTGTGCACGTCGAAAACGCGCACGTCTCGCCCGTACTTGGCACGGCAGAACGGCACCAGCCGCCGTTGGAGTTCCGTGATGTCCACTGGCTCAAACGGGTGCGGGTCCGGGGAACTGTTCCCGCAGCAGCCGCTTGAGGATCTTGCCGCTCGGATTGCGCGGCAGGACGTCGACGAACGCGGCGCCCTTGGGTTGCTTGTAGCTCGCGAGCTTGCCGCGGCAGAACTCGATCAGGTCGGCTTCGGTGAGTTCCGGGTCGGTCCGGACCGCGACGACGAAGGGCGACTCGCCCCAGCGCTCGCTCGGCTGGCCGATCACACCCGCCTCGCTGAGCCCGGGATGGGTCTGCAGCACCTTCTCGATTTCGGCGGGATAGACGTTCTCGCCGCCGGAGATAATCATGTCCTTGATCCGGTCCTCGATGTAGATGAAGCCGTCGGCGTCCATCCGTGCCACGTCGCCGGTGTGCAGCCAGCCGTCGACGATGGTTTCGGCCGTGGCGTCGGGCCGGTTCCAGTACTCGCGCATGATGTGCGGTCCGGCGACCAGCACCTCGCCGGGTTCGTCCACCGGACAGGCGTTGCCGTGGGCGTCCACGATGCGCACGTCGGTGTGGTAGAACGCCTTGCCGGTCGAGCCGATGCGCTTGAGTGCGTTGTCCGCGTCGATCAGCGCCGCCGGGCCGCAGGATTCCGTGAGGCCGTAGACCTGGTGGATTTCGAGGCCGATCTTTGCGTATGCCTCGATCAGCGCCTCCGGCACGGGTGCTGCGCCCGACATGCACCACCGCCAACGCGAGTAGTCGAAGCGCTCGAGGTTCGGCACCTGCAGCATGAAATTCAGCATGGCGGGCACCGCGAGTCCGGTGGTGATCTTTTCCGCGTCGACGATCTCCCAGGCCCGCAACGGGTTGAAGGCACGCATGACGACGCTGGTCACCCCCCGGTAGACGCCCACCGTCAGCGGGGTCAGCGCGCCGACGTGGAACATCGGCAGCGGCGACAGGAAGCGGTCGCCGTCGTTGTAGTAGGTGGACGCGGCGATGGTGATGCAGGCCCACACGCACGTGTTGTGGGTGTGCACCACGCCCTTGGGCAGGCCGGTCGTTCCCGACGTGTACATGATGTAGAGCATGTCGTCGTCCCGGGCACCAATGCCCGGTTCATCGGCGGACGCCGCGTTGCGGAACGCCGCGTAGTCCTCGGCGAAGTAGGCCGCATCACCCTGGGTGACCTGAAGCCATTGGCCGATGTCGGTCTTGTCCCCGCGGGCATGGAGGTCGGCCACGGCGTCGACGAAGTCGTCGTCGAACACCAACCGGGTCGTGCCGCTGTCCTTCAGGATGAACTCCAGCTCGTCGGCCACCAGGCGCCAATTCAACGGCACCACCACGGCGCCGATCTTCGCCAGGGCGAAGTACGCCTCGACGAACTCCGCGCTGTTCATCAGCAGCAGGCCGACCCGTTCGCCCTTCTGGACGCCGGCGGCGAGGAACGCGTTCGCCGTCTGGTTGCAGCGCGCGTTCAGCTCGGCGAACGTCAAGCGTTCCCCACCGTCGCCATCGACATAGGCCTCGCGTTCGGGCGTCAGAAACGCCCGCTTGGTCAACCACCAGCCGATGTTGTTGTCCATACTCCGCTCTCCGCTTGTCCGAAGTCTTCAGGCGCCTTCGTCTTCCCCGGGACGCTCCGGTTCCGCGGCAGCCTCGGGCATCTGCTCCGGGATGAGATCCGGATCAGGCATGAGCATGAACTCCGGATAGGCCTCCAGGCCCAGTTCGCCGGTGTCCTGGCCGATTTCCTCGACCTCTCGCGAAACCCTCGCGCCCATGGTCTTCTCGATCACGAACCAGACGAGCAGCGACAGGCCGAAGACGAAGGCGCCGACCGCCAACACGCCGATCAACTGCGAAACGATGTTCGCGCCGCCGACGATGCACGCGGCGAGTGTTCCCCAGATGCCGGCGAAGAGGTGGGCCGGAACCGCGCCTACCACGTCGTCGACCTTGACCTGTTCGAGAAAGCGGATGCCCGCTGTGCAGATCACCCCGCCGACGAAGCCGATGAGGATGGCCCAGCGGTGGTCGAGGATGTCCGGAGCGGCCGTTATCGAGACGAGGCCCGCGATCGCGCCGTTGAGACCGGCCAGCAGGTCGACGCGACCCAACAGCGGCCGGGACACGATGATGGCGGCCATCACCCCGGCGCCGGCGGCCAGATTGGTGTTGACCAGGATGTTGCTCATGGCCACGGCATCGGCCGCGCCTCCCAATGCCAGTTGGGAACCGCCGTTGAAACCGAACCATCCCAGCCAGAGGATGAACACGCCCAGGGTGACGATGGGAATGTTGGACGGCACGGTCGGTCTGACCGTGCCATCGGCACGGAACTTGCCGAGTCGCGGTCCGACGATCAGGGCACCGGCGAGAGCCGCCCAGCCCCCGGTGGAGTGGACGATGGTCGAGCCGGCGAAATCCTTGAAGGCGGTGCCGGTCAGTCCCGCCAGCCAGCCGTCGTCGCCACCCAACCAGCCGGTGCCCCAGGTCCAGGCGCCGACGATGGGGTAGATCACCGCGGTCAGCACGGCGGTGAAGACAAAGAAGGACCACAGCCGGACCCGCTCCGCCAGCGTTCCGGAGACGATGGACGCGGTGGTCGCCACGAACACCATCTGGAAGAACCACTCGGACATCTTGGAGTAGCCCTGGCCCTGGACGGCTTCGGCGGCATCCAGATCGCCGCCAAGCAGCGCGGCTTCCTCTGCCGATGAACCGTAGAAGAACTCGAAGCTGCCGATCCACCCATCGACATCCACATACATCAGATTGAAGCCGATGATGAAATACATGAGGCCGGCGATGGAGTAGAGCCCGATGTTCTTCAGGCAGATCACGGAAGCGTTCTTGGTCCGCACCGAACCGGACTCGAGCATCGTGAAGCCCGCACACATCCACATTACCAAGGCTCCCCAAATGAGGAACGAGAAGGTGTTGAAGACGAATTGGGATTCCTGTTCCATGGCGGCCGCCGAGGGCAGAGCCGAAAGGATCGCGAGGGCCGCGAGCAGACTGCGGTGCGCACGCAGGTTGTGCACAGTCGCGGTACGTCGAGGTGAATTGAGGCTGGCCAACCTTACTCTCCCCTAGGTTGCTTGAGCGGGGCCAATGTTTACGGTCAGGTTGCATTTCACTGACGGGCGCTCCGAGTCGCTCTTGGACGGCTCCCGAAGGGAGACGCACTAGGTTGATCCTGCGGATCATACGATCAACCATGTTGCGCAGGAAGCGCAATAGACTGGGATTCCCGATGCGACCCATACCCGCGTTTCCAGGAGAACCGCGAGGCTTGGCATGGACACGTTGGGCCGCAACGCGGCCTGTTCGGGCCGGCGGTCCTACGTGGTGGCGGGCTCGCGCGTCGGTTCCAGCGGCAGCCGGATGCGGAACTCCGTGAACGTGCCCACCTCGGAATCGACCTCGATGCCGCCGCCGTGGCGGGCAATGATGTCCGCGGTGAGCGACAGGCCGAGACCGGTGCCCTTGCCAGTGTCCTTCGTGGTCACGAAGGGTTCGAACATTCGTGCCCGAAGCTCGTCGGGTATGCCAGGGCCATTGTCGCGGATGCGGAACTCGACAGCGTCACCTACCCGTTGGCTGCTGATGCCGAGTTCCGGATCGTAGTCGTCGCCGGCGGCCGCGCACTTCTCCTCGATGGCCTGGCAGGCGTTGGTGAGGATGTTGAGGAAGGCGCGGCTGATGTCCTGGGGTACGACTTCGACCATGCCGAGGTCATCGGCCAGTTCCGTCTGCATGGTGATGTTGAACTCGGGGTTCTCGGCCCGAATGGCGTGATACGCGAGATCGCGGTATTGCTTGAGCAGCCCGTTCAGGTCGGTCTCGCGCCAGTCGCCGGGTTCCGCGCGGGAGTGTTCGAGCATGTTGTGCACGATGCCGTCCGCGCGTCCGCTGTGTTCACGGATCTTGCCGAGGTTGGTTCGCAGATCGCCTATGATCTCCGCAACTTCGTCCACCGTGTCCGGCTCGTTTTCCTTGACCTCGCCCAGGATTTCGTCGATCTCGTCGACGAGTTCCACCGAGACCTCGGCGAAGTTGCTGACGAAGTTCAGGGGATTCTTGATCTCGTGGGCGACGCCTGCGGTCAACTGCCCCAGCGAGGCGAGTTTTTCCTCGGCGACGATTTGCTCCTGGGCCTTGCGCAGTCGCTCGAGAGCCTGCTCGAGATCCTTGTTCTTGTCGTCGAGTTCCTCGGCCAGTTTCTCGACGAGATTCAGGCGCTGGACTTCGAGAGCGTACCGACGGAAGACCTCCAGGGCATTGGCCATGTCGGTGACCTCGTCGTTGCCGGAGACCTCGACGGGCACCTCCAGGTCTCCCTCGGCCATGTCGCGCATATTGTGCGCAAGGTCCACGAGCCGCCGGATCAGATGTCGGCCCACGAACAGCCAGCCGATGAGGATCGCGCCGACGACGCTCATGGCGGTAAGGCTTGCCAGCAGCACGATGCCCATGTTGGCGGCATCCTGGGAATCGGTGTTGACCTGGACGGCGTCCTCGTTCACTTCCGCCACCAGGGTCTCCATGTCGGCGAGCAGCAGAACCGATGCCTCGTCGCCGTGGCCGAGGGCCTCGCTCTCGCGCTGCAGCCGTTCCAAGGTCTCGCGTCGCAGGGGGAACACGCCGTCGGTCGCCTGTCCGATCCCCACGAGGCGACGGAGATCCTCCACGAGGTCCGCGTATTCGCCGCGGGAGGCCAGCCGGTTGCTGACGCGGATGATGGTCTGCGCGGCACTCTGGAAACGCTCTTCGATCGGCCCGAGCAGATCGCGGTCGGCTAGAACCAGGGCCTCCCCGAGCAGCAGGCCGGCGGCCGTCGCCTGCTGGTTCAGCTGGATGAGGTCGCGGTAGTGGGTGAGTTCGCTCTCCCAGTCGCGCGCCGAGAGGGGCTCGACCACATCGTCGAGATTCCGCAGACCGGCGACGAGAAAGAAGCCCTGATCGTCGACGGCGGCGCCGATGGTCCGTTCGACGCGCCGGTTGAGTTCCCCCAACTCGTCCACCAGGCTGTCGAGTTGATCGTTGATGTCCAGGCGCCGTCCCGAGGACTCTTGGATCACATTGAGCAATGCCTCCACGGTTTGCAGGCGTTCCGCCAACGCCTGGGCCTGCTCTTTGAACGACTGCCGAGCGCCGATCTCCGCCACCATGGAGAGCAGCTCGCGACGTCCATCGTGGACTTCGTTGGCGACCATCTCGTGTTCTTCACGCGTTGTCGCGGAAACCATCCGCCCGATGCTCTTCACCAGGTTCGTACTCTGCCGGGCGACCTCGACGGCCCGGCTCAGGTTGGGGATGCTGTCCTCGGCGAGCCGTGCCTGGTACTGCACGATCTGATTCAGGAAGTAGTACGCCACGAAACTGGCGATCGTCACCAGGAGCACGCTGCCGAACAGGCCGGCGTAGGTCTGCAGACGGATCCCCACCCGTCTTGCACCACTCTGTTGGACCGTCGGTTTGGATTGTTCGAGCACCGTCGAGGAGGCGTTTCCCGGGGTCTGACCGGAGGTATCCGGGGAACTGTTCGCGGAGTCGCTCATGGCCTCGACATTCTTGTGGCGGGTTGGACCGTTCCGTTGGCGTCGATTACGGTCAGGAATACGCGGTCCGAGCCTTGGTTGTCCCGCTCCCCGTAGCGTAGTTCGAATCCTCCCAAATCGATTGCCGGCGCGTGGCGAAGCGCCTGGAGGAATTCCTCCCGGGTTGCCCCGGGACCCGCCAGGCGGAGTCCTTCCGCGACCACGCGGCCCGCGAGGTACCCCTCGAGGGATACGAAACCGGGTTCGGTGCCGGGGGACAGTGCCGCCAGGGCCTTCTGGTACTGGGCGACGACGGGGACTCGCGTGTCGTCGGGGAACGGTACGACCTGGGTGATGTACACACCCTCTCCCCGGGGACCGAGTTCTTCCGCCAGGGTCGACGTGCCGACGAAGGAGATGTTGACGAACACCGGATTCCATTCGAGGCGCCGCGCCCATCTGATGAGCGTCGCGGACGGCTTGTAGGCGCCGATGATGATCACGGCCTGCGGATCGAAGCGCCTCAGATCGAGCAGGGCCACCTTGACGATCTCGGTATTTCGCGGATAGTGCGCCTCGCCGGCCAGGCGCAGATTGCGAGCGTCGAGCGCCCGGCGCACCCCTGCCAGGCCGGCCCGTCCGTAGGAGTCGTCCTGATAGAGGATGCCGATTCGGTCGATGCCGAGATCCCGGGTCAGCCGTTCGACGATCTCCGCGGTTTCCTGGAAGTAGGAAGCGCGTACGTTGACGACGTTTGCGCGCTCGTCGGCCTGGCGTAGGAACTCGGCGCCGGTGAACGGCGCGATGTACGGCACGCCGGCTTCGCTTGCCACGGGCTGTGCCGCGCGGGAGGTGGGGGTGCCGACGGCGGCAACAAGGCCGAACACGTCGTGTTCTTCGATCAGCTTGCGCGTGTTCGCCACGGCGGCTTCCGGTTCGTACACGTCGTCGAGGGACATGAGCGACAGACGCCGGCCATGGACCCCGCCGTTGGCGTTGACTTCCGCGAATGCGGCGCGCAGCCCAAGCTGCATTCCCAGCCCGAGTTCCTGGGCAGGACCGGTCAAGGCGGCGGATTGGCCGAACTTCACCTCCGGGGGATCGGCAGCTGGCGTTGTCTCGCTAGCTGCGGCTGCGGCCCCGACCGCGACGACCGCGAGGCACGACCAAGCGAAGCATTGCATCGTGACGGGTGGCTCGGTCAACCCGAACGCGTGCTGTTCAGGCGCAGCGCCATGCAGGTCATGTCGTCGAACTGCGCGACCCCGCCAGCGAACTCCTCGACTGCGTTGACAACGGCTTCCACCGTATCGGCTGCCCCGACGTCGCAAAGTTCGTGCAGAAGGTCGTCGAGACGCTGTTCGCCGTATTCCTCCTCGGCGGCGTTGCAGGCTTCCGTGATGCCATCGGTATAGAGAAATAGCGTATCGCCGATATGCAGAGGGAGTTCGGCGTCGTGGAAGTCGTGGTCGAGGGCGACTCCAAGCGCGATGTCCCCGGTGGCCGGGACTTCCTGGACTTCGCCGGCGCGCACCAGACGGGGTGGATTGTGCCCACCGTTGCTGTAGACGAGACGCCCGTCACGCAGATCCAGCACTGCGTAGAACAAGGTTACGAACATGCAGGCGTCGTTTTCTTGACTCACGAGTTCGTTGACCTCGTGCAGGCAATGCGCCGGCGAGGCGTGGTTGCGCGCCGCCGCCTTGAGCAGTGCCCGGCTGACCATGGTGAACAGCGCTGCCGGGATGCCCTTGTCCGAGACATCCGCGATGACGAGTCCCATGTGGTCATCGTCGACACTGAAGAAGTCGTAGAAGTCGCCGCCAATTTCACGCGCGGGCGTCATGCTGGCGTGCACGTCGAATTGTTCCGTCACCGGCAGCGCGGCCGGCAGAACCGCCGTCTGCACCTGGCTCGCGACGACGAGTTCCTGCTTCAGGGCGGTCAGGCGGTCGCGGGACGCGAGGGCTTCCTGGAGCATCTCGATGTGGCGGAGCGTCTTGTCGATGGTGAGCTGCAGGTCATTGAAGTCGATGGGCTTGGTGACGAAGTCAAAAGCACCGCGATTCATGGCGGTGCGGATATTGGCCATGTCCCCGTAGGCCGAGACGATGACCGCGCAGACATCCGAATTGTCCGATTTGAGCTGGCTCAAGAGGGTGAGCCCGTCCATCACCGGCATATTGATGTCCGAGAGGACCAAGCGGATATCGGAGTACTCTTCGAGCTGCGCCAGCGCCTCCTTGCCGTTGTGCGCAAACACGAACTCGAACTCGCCCTTGCGGATACGGCGCCGGAACCGCTGACGCACGAGCAGTTCGAGATCTTCCTCGTCGTCGACAACTAGAATTCGTGCGGACATGCTACTTCCTAGGTGTTTGGAACCTAGCGAGCCGTCCAGGAGCGATCCCAAGCGTTGTTCGAAATGCAACCTGCGTGTGAACATCAGCGCCGCTCAAGGAACCTAGATGGCCCCGAGCGCCTCGTCTCGGGTGCCGTGAACGCTGAGGATCTTGTCGAAACCGGTGATTTCGAAGACCTGCATGATCTGTTCCGAGAGGCCGCAGAAGAGAGCTTTGCCACCGTGTCTCTGCAGATCACGCGCCGCCATCAGGAACACCCGCAAGCCAGCGCTGCTGATGTAGTTCAGATCGACGAGGTCGAAAACCACGGTCGTCTGGCCCGCGTCGAGTCGTTCCCGCACCGCGCCCTGCAGAATCGCCACGTTGGTTCCGTCGACGCGGCCCGCCGGACAAAGGATGACCGCCTTGTCGTGCTCTTCACTTGGCACGGACAGTGGTGTGTGGTTTGCCATGGGTCCTAGGTCTCCAATTTCATTCGCATCGTGATGCGGTTGATCTCGCCGTCCCGCTCGTAGAACGAGTCATCGGTGAACTGCTTCACAAGAAAGACACCAAGGCCGCCGATGGGGCGATCGTCCAATGCCTGGTCGGTGTCCGGCTTGGGCGCCTCTTCGAAAGGATCGAACGCCGGACCATTGTCCTCCACCTGCGCCTCCACGGTATCGCCGGTGCGCGACAGGCGAAGGCGCAGCAGCGGTGCGTCGATTCCTGGCAGGCCGTAGCTGATGCTGTTGGTGATGAGTTCGTCAAGAACCAGATTCAGGTTGAACGGTACCGAATCACCGAGGCACTGCCGATCCGCAAACTCCTCAACCGCTTCCGCCAATGCCGTGAGCGCCGCAGTCAACTCCGGGTGCAGACGGATGTCTACATCGTTTGTGGGCATTTGCTTGCTGCCGCGAGGCGCTAGTGCTCCGATTCGTCGCGCCCGTGAATGAGATGCAACCTGACCGTCGACATTGGCCCCGCTCGAGGAATCTAGACCATAGTAGAACACAAAGCCACTGAGGTTTTGGGGAGCCGTTCAAAAGCTGGCAATCACGCACCGAAAGTCGGCAGGGGCCCGCCTGGGCGGGAAGTTCGCCTCGATCGGGTGTACGGCAAACCTTGGTGATTCGTTGGGCGAGGCTTGTCCTCGCCCGCGCTGATCGACCCGAAGCCGTTCGCTGGACGAACACGGGCGTGGGCGCACCCAACGGGTGCGATGGCCTCGCCCCTATGATCGCGTCACCAAGGATTTGTCGTACACCCGCCTCTATCACGCCTCTATCACCCCCGTTGTATAGGCCTTATACAGGACTGTACAATCGGTCGTCTGGTTTCGACTGGACAAGGCCGTGGAAGACCTCTACAGAATCGGTGCGGTGGCCAAGCGCACGGGCATCAGCCCCGAGTGTCTGCGCGCCTGGGAACGTCGCTACGGATTGGAACCCGCTGATCGCGCGGGTAGAACGCGGTTCTACAGCCAGGCTCAAGTCGACCGGCTGCTCGCCGTCAAGGCGCTGCTGGACCAGGGCCATCCCGTCAGCCGGGTGATTCGACTCGGCGACGACGAATTGCACAGGCGCCTTGCGACTTCAAGCGACCGGGCCGTCGTCGAAGGTGTGCCGAGGGTGGGCCTGGTGGGCGGGCAGCTTCTCCTTGCCCATCGCGGCGCCACCGACTTGGCGGTGAGGGTAGTCGCCGAGTGGGCCAGCGCAGCGGATCTAGCGGCGGATCGAGATGCCCTGCCCGGATTGGATTGCGTGGTCGTATACGTTTCGACCCTGGATCCTCAACATGTTGAAAAAATTGAAGAAAAATTGCCAGGCATTCGCATGGTCGTGGCCTTCAAGTACGCCACGTCGGCGGATCTCGAACGCTGTCGAAGTGAAGGTCGGCCGCTGCTTCGGTGGCCAGCGGAATGGTCTACGCTGGAACGGCGGGTGTTTGCGGCTTCGCCACGACGTCCCTCGGTCCCCGGCTACAGCGATGAACAGCTCGTTCACATCGCCCTAATGGCCTCTCGCGCGTCCTGCGACTGTCCGCGGCATCTGGTCGAACTGGTGACGGTGCTCAACGACTACGCAGCGCACGCCCGGCGCTGCGCCAGCGACGGCAACCATCGGGCGGTCGATGAGGCCCTGTCGGCCGCACGTGTGGCGTTGGAAGGCTCTCTGCGGTCCTTCGTGGAAGTGCATGGCCTGCTTGCGACGGCAAATTGACGGCGGACGACCACCCGACGTGTCCAGAAATGTCCTGATCAAGCCATCCTTGGCTTGATCAGAAACGCAAAACAAGATTCAATTCCTTACGTCATTGAATTTGGCGGCACATCCCTGTGCCGCGCTAGGGAAGGTCTTAATCAGACCTTCCCTAGGGAGCCGTTCAGATAGACATGAAAAACATGACAAGAGTATTGACAGGCATCGAATTGTCCTGTACAAATCTTGGACACTATGAGTCCTTGGCGCGAATGGCAGCTTTTTGGTCCTCCCTGTATCTCTAGTGTCCTTCCCCCCTTGAAAGCTGCCTCCAGCGGTCCTCGTGGCCGCTGGCGCGCCCCTTAAGTCCTCAACTCCGATTCCACCGACGGGCCACGCCCGCCGTGGGTCACGTTGTCAGCAACCTGAGCGCCGTTTCGGCGCGTTGGTGGATGCTGCGCTTGTACTTGTCGAGATCGAAATCCTGGTGGCCCATCGCACCGACCAGATAGCGCTTGTAGACGCCCTGCATGATGGCGCCCAGACGCCAGTGGGAAAACGCTCGGTAGTAGTTGATGCGTGACAGGTCCCGGCCCGTACGCTGCTCGTAGACCTCGCACACGTAGGAACGGTCAGGGAAGCCGCCGATGCCAATGGGACTCGCCTCGGCCCCGGATTCGCCGGGTTCCGTCCAGTTGTTCAGCAGGTAGCCGACGTCAGCTAGGGGGTCTCCCAGCGTACACAACTCCCAGTCGAGCAGGGCCGCCATCCGGGCGTCGGCGATGATCATGTTGCCGATGCGGTAGTCGCCGTGGACGATGGAGTAGCCGATCTGCTCGGGCATGTGCTCGTGCAGCAGGCGTTCGCTCTCCTCCATCTCGGGAATCTCGTGGGTCTTGGTGGCTTCCCACTGCTTGGTCCAGCGCTTCAGTTGGCGTTCGAGGTATGCCTCCCTGCGGGCAAGGTCGCCGAGCCCCACGTCCTCCGGGTCGGTGTTGTGCAGCTTGGCGAGCACTTCGACGATGTGTTCGCCGGCGGTGCGCCGTTCGGCCGGCGGTATCGTGGATGTCGCCTCGGCGTCGTGGGGCACCGTGCCCTCGACGAACTTCATCAGGTAGAACGGCGCGCCGTTGACGGCTTTGTCCTCGCACAGTCCGAACGTCGCCGGTACCGGGACTTCGGTGCCGGCCAAGGCCGTTACGATGCGGTGCTCGCGGGCCATGTCGTGGGCGCTCTCCAGGATGTGCCCCAAGGGCGGGCGCCGGAGCACGTAGGCCGCGCCTGCGGTGTCGACGAACTTGTAGGTGAGGTTCGAGTGGCCGCCGGCGATGAGCGCGAATTCGAGCGGCGGCTTGAGGCCCTCGATCCTGTCGCCGACCCAAGCGGTCACGTTCTCGCTGTCGATGCCTTCCACCGCTGCCATGGTGTCCCCTATCGCTCTTGAGGTCGTGACTCTTAACCGTTTCGGTCGTGGCCCGTCAACAATCGCCGGGCTAGGGATCGGCCATCGGGAATGAACCGCGTCGCCGGTAGGCGACGTGCGGCGCCGTCAGTAGAATGCCTACCGCCAACCCCAAGTGTGTGCTGCGTGTCCCCAGAGATTCCCGCGAAGGCCGACGCCGTGATCGTCGGCGGCTCGATTGCCGGGCTTGCCGCGGCGTTCGCGCTGTGCCGACAGGGGCTCACCGTGGCGTGTCTCGAACGCGACGCCACGCCGATGCCCGAGGACCATCACGCCGCCTGGGAGCGTTGGCGCCGGGACGGTGCCGGACAGACCCGGCACAGCCACATCCTGCTCGCGCCGCTGGTCAATTCGATCAAGGCGGAACTGCCGGATTTCTTCGCCACCCTGCTCGCCTCGGGTGCCGAAGTCCTGACCTTTCGGGACATCGCTGACAACACGTTCGAGGCGCCGGAGTTCGAGCCGGACGACGACCGCATCGAGTTCCTCGCCTGCCGACGCGTGGTGTTCGAGTTCCTCCTGCGACGCCACCTCCTGGAGTCGTTGTCCGTGGCCGAGTTCACGTTTATGTCCGGTGCGGACGTACGCAGGTTGCGAACGGTGCCGGACGGGAACGGGCAACGCGTCGCCGGCGTGACGGTGAAGACGCCCGGCGGGGTCGCGGATATCGATGCGGGGATCGTGGTCGACGCCAGCGGCCGCAACAGCCGCGCGGACCGCTGGCTGGTAGCGGCGGGGGCGGAGCCGGCACCCCGGGAAGATCATCCCTGCGGCATCTTCTACACCTCCCGGTTCTATCGACTGCGCGACGGTGCGGTCTACCCGCCACTCAATGGCCGTCAGTCGTTGACCGGTGGTGTCGCCGGGGTCGATCTCGGCTACGTCAAAGCCGGTGTGTTCCGCAGCGACAACCGCACTTTCTCCATCACCCTCGCCGCCGATCCCGAGGACGAGCCGCTGCGGCCTATCGCCCGGGAACGCGAGTTCGATGTCGCCTCTCGCTTGATCGCGGCGTCGCGGCCCTGGGTGGACGAGGCCGTGTCGACGCCGATCAGCAAGGTCTATCTGTACGGCAATCTGAGCAATTCGCGGCGCAGGTACTTCGTCGATGGACGGCCGCTGGTCGCCGGTCTGTTCGCCGTGGGGGATGCCAGCGTGCACACCAACCCGTTGGCGGGTCGCGGTTGCGCGCTCGCCTGGGTGTCTGCCTTCGAACTCGCCGACGTGCTCGGCGACGAATCCGACCCCGTGCAACGCGCGGCGGCCTTCGAGGCGCGCAACGAGCGACGCATCGTGCCGTGGTACGAGTACCAGGTGGATCGGGATCGGGAGGCGATCGCGGTCAACAAGGCCCTGCAGCGTGGCGAGGATCCCTTCGACTTCACCCGCCCCGACGGCAGCATCGACGAGGACCTGTACCGCCGTGTGATCCTGCGCAAGGGCTTGCGGTTCGCCGCCCGCGAGGATGTCCGCATCCTGCGCCTGCTGTTCCGCCAGGTGAGCTTGCTCGATCCACCCGGTGCCACGGACGAACACGCGGATCTCGCGGCGGTCGTGCTCAAGGGCTACGAGCGGTCGAAGACCGAACCCGAGGCTCGCCCGGGGCGTGCTGAATTCATCGCCGCGCTGAACGGTCGCGTCGGGACGGGCGGGTGACCGCAATCTGGCCCTTCGCCGCTTTCGTCGGCATGCCGCCGATGCGCATCGCACGGGCCGATGGGGCGTATCTCTACGCTGGCGACGGGCGCCGGATTCTCGATGCCGCGGGCGGTGCCATCGCGGTGAACATCGGCCACGGGCGTGCGGAGGTGGCGGATGCCATGCGGGACGCGGTGATGTCGTGCTCGTACGCCGTGCCGCCATGGCTCACGCCGCAACGCGAGCGCCTGCTCGAGCGGCTTCGGCGGGATTGGTTGCCGGCCGGATTGACACGCATGCACTTGACGTCCGGCGGTTCGGAAGGCGTGGAGACGGTGATCAAGATCGCCCTCCAGTACCACGCGGCACGGGGTCTGAC
>JAGWBN010000069.1:0-17928 GCA_021295875.1 Pseudomonadales bacterium | reverse complement strand
ACGGACTGGCGCACGTCCTGCCGCCGGTACCCGTGGTGCCGGCACCCTACGCCCTGCGCTGCCCAACGCCGGATGTCCGTGGCCATGGCCTCGATGCGCTCGAGCAGATCATCGACCAGGAAGGCGCCGATACGGTGGCGGGTTTCCTGGCCGAGCCCATCGTCGGTGCGAGCGGTGGCGCCCTGGTCCCCCCGGAGGGCTACTGGCAGGCGGTTCGGCAACTCTGCGACCGCCACGACATCCTGTTGCTCACCGATGAGGTGATGGCCGGCTTCGGCCGCACCGGGACCAGGTTCGCCCTCGACCGATGGGCCGTGCTGCCCGACGTCATGGTGGCGGGCAAGGGCCTCGGCGGCGGCTACGCGCCGATCGCCGGCGTGTTCGCCACCGAGGAGGTGGGAGCCGCCATCGGCAAGGCGGGCATGAACGTCATGTTCCACACCTTCGCCGCCCATCCGAGCGCGTGTGCCGCAGCGGACAAGGTCTTGGAGATCCTCGATCGCGAGTGCCTCGTCGATCAGGCCGCGGCCACCGGCGCCGTCGTCAAGGCGAGGTTGTGCGAAGCGTTCGAGGACCACCCGCATGTGGCGGAGGTGCGCGGCTGTGGCCTGCTGCTGGCCGTCGAACTGGTCGAGGACCGGGCGTCGTTGACGCGTTATGCCATCGAGCAACGAATCACGACCCGGGTTCTTGCCGAGGGGCTGCGGCAGGGCGTGTCCTTCTACCCCGGCGGCACGGGCGAGGTGCGCGACGTCGTGGCCCTGGGTCCTCCGTTCACGGTGGGTGCGGAAGAGGTGGATCTGATGGTCGACGCGCTCGTCGCGGCGGTCAACGCGGTGACCCTGTGAACGCGGACTCGACGGTCCCCGAGCGTCGGCGGGCGCGTGCCGGCGATGGTTTGGACTGCTTTCTGCAAGGCGCACGGATCATGCGCGCGAGGCCCCTGCGACCCTTCGTGTGGGGGCCGGTGGCAATCAGTCTCGCCCTCGTGGTGGTGCTGCTGGCGGTGGGCTACACGCTTGTTCAGGACGCGGTTGCGTGGTTCGGCGAGGCGCTCCCGAGCTGGCTCGGCTGGCTCGCGAGCGGCTTGGCACCACTGCTCTACATCATCGGCATCCTGGTCGCGGGCTGGCTGTTCGGTTTCCTCGCCGTGATCGTGGCGAGTCCCTTCCTTGGCGTGCTGTCGGCCGCCACGGAACGCCAGCGGTTCGGCGACGGGCCGGTGTTCGAAGAGGGCGTGGGACTTGCCCTGGTCCACGCCCTGCTGCGCGAAGGGCGAAAACTCGTCTACCACGTGCCGCGGCTACTCGGCGTGTTCGTGATCAGCCTGCTGCCACTGGTCAATCTCGTCGCGCCGGCACTCTGGTTCGCCTTCGGATCATGGATGCTCGCCGTGCAGTTCGTCGACTACGCCGCCGAGAACCGCGGACTCGATTTCCGAGAGACCCTGGCGCTGCTGCGGGCGAACCGTCGGGCGGCGTTCGGTTTCGGTGTGTTGGCTGCACTGCTGCTCGCGGTGCCGTTCGCGGCGCTGGTGGTCATCCCAGCGGGAGTTTGCGGCGGGGCGCTACTCTGGCGACGGTTGACCGCATAGGCACAGTCCTCCGGGGATTGTCGAGGGGGGGACTCGCGCTTGCCGCGCGTCAGGGGCCGCCCTTAAAGTCGACTTCCGGGTCGACGGCGAAGTCGGCGTCGGTGAAGGCCCGATGCGCGAATACCAGGGTGCTCAAGATTCCCCAGGACAGGCCGATGACGACGCCGATGTCCAGCACCGCCCGCCAGGGTTGCGGCAATGCGTGAACCACCACGATCAGCACGACGATCCCCGCGGTGAGGGCGTAGACCCCGATCATCCGCCGCCGGCTGGCCTGGAAATAGCCCATGGCGAACAGCGGCGCAAAGGCGACCCGCTCGGTCGATGGGTGGTCGCGGAGCCATCTGAGCCGCGCCGCCACCCGGGGTGAGAACGCCCGCTGGAAGCCCCGAAGGCCCTCAGACCATGCCATGAAGACGGCGTTGGCGACGGCCACCGCGAGGTGTTGCCACTGCCACTCGTAGTCGAAGCCGGCGACCACCACCTCGGTGAGGCGCACGACCGCGAAGAGCAGCAATCCCAGCAGACCGGCGAGTCCCCAGAACACGCCCGCCAGGCCCCACCTTGCCGCCCGCCCAAGGCCGGCGCCGTCAAGACGCAGCGCCAACTTCCTCGGTGCTCACGGATTCAGCGCGGCAACGAACCGTTGGGCCACGACGCCCCAGTCGTTCGCCAGCGCGAAGGCGCGGCAGGACTCGCGGGGCACCTGGAGCGCACGTCGCGGTGCGGGCCATCACCGACGATCACCTTGTCGGCGTCCACGGGCAATTCGAGGGAGCTTTCGATGTTCTTGTTCGATGTTCTTTTCCGCCGCGACACGGCCGACATAGAGTAGCCGATGACGCCGTTCGTCTGCGGCGCCCACGCGTCCGTCACCAGGAGTATCTTCATTGGTCAGCGCCCGCGCCGGCTGTTGCGCTCAGCCGGCCGCGCGCACCCCGTTGCGGACTTCCGATCTCGACAACGGTACCACCTCGGCGGTCTTCGTCGCCCTGGCGTTTTACGGTCTGGTTACGTCCCCGCGGCGCCAGCGTCGGCGTTCTTGCCAACCAAACCGGCGTAGCGGGCGGCGAGTGCCGCGCCGAGATCGGTCGCGAAGGACTCCGCCCGGGGATCTAGGCCGCGAAGAATCTCGGTCAGATGTTCGTTGTCCTCGCGACCGTCCCAGATCTTGATGTAGTGCCCGGTCCTGTAGCCGTGGTCTTGGCGAAACGCGTTCAGGACATTCTTGGCGACGTAGGTCTCGTAGAGCTCATCGAAGGTCATCGGCAAGGCCCGCATCAGCGCGGCGAACGCGCCGATGTCGAAGCCCTTCGAGGCGAGGCACGTCCGCGCAAGCTCCTCCACCGCGAGCCGGAAGTCGGGAACGGTTGAGTCGGGGTCGGTGAGCGCGGCCTGGAGGCGTCCGGCCAGGGCGCGGTTCAGCTGCTCCCCGCGCAGCAGCTCCGAGAGTCCGAAATGCCAGATGTCGACGACCTCGAGACGCACCTGGTCGAGGTCGCTGTCCTGCCGCTTCCACCACTTCCAGCCGAAATGGTCCAGGAGTTCGGCGCATTCCACCCACACGGCACGGTAGTACTCGTGACCCTGCGCGGCCCAACGCGGGTGAACCTGTTCGTTGTGGCGACGCTGCAGGGTGGCCATTTCACCCAGGCGCCACCAGACGTCGTCGACGGTCAACGTTGCACCTCCCCCGCACATCATATCCGGCTTGGGCGGCGAGGGCCGTTCCCCTGCGGCACTCCACTCAATGGAAAACCAGATGTTGGCATCGACCGTTCGACCGCGTATGGTCCCACCCTGGCATCGGAGGTAAGGCGCATGTCTGGGTCTGCCGGTGCCGGGAGAGCAAATTGAAGATCTATGTCGGCAACATGCCATATTCGGTAACCTCGGAAGAACTCTCGGAGATGTTCGGGGCGCACGGCCACGTTTCGGAAGCAAACGTGATCGTCGACTTCGAGTCGGGCCGCTCCAAGGGGTTCGGGTTCGTCGAGATGCCCAACGACACCGAGGCGAACGAAGCGATTAACGCGTTGAATTCGTCCCAAATGAGCGGTCGGACGCTGCGCGTCAGCCAAGCCCGGCCGCGAACGGATCGGGGTGATCGGGGCGATCGGGGAGATCGGGGCGGCAACCGCGGCGGCTGGCGCCGTTGACCGGGCCCCTTCGGGGCCAACCACAGGTCGCACGGACTCAGGCACCCGAGGGTGCTGAGGTTGCGTGTGCCCGACGATAATGCAAGCGGCACCGTGCAAGCGGTGCCGAGGATCTGGTGCGGTCCGGTGCCGGGTGCGCCCCTGGGGGTGCATGGTGCCCCCGGGACGGGGGCGTACCCCATTGAATTCCGGCGCGGCTGGCCGCACATTTACGGCTAGGACGGACAGCTAACCAGCTGGCCGACGACAGTCACACCCGCGGACCACGCACATGCCGATATTGCCACTACTGCCGCTCAAGGACGTCGCCGTCTTCCCGGAGTTGATCCACGCGCTGATCGTCGGTCGGCCGGCGTCGCTTGCCGCGGTGAAGGCGGCGGTCGAACAGGATCGCGAGATCCTCACCGTCCTGCAGAAGGATCCCAACGAGGAGCGCCCCGGGAGCGACGACCTCTACGCCGTCGGCACCGTTTCCACGGTGACCCGGGTGGAGAAGCGCGACGGCAGCGCACAGGTGATCGTGCGCGGCCTGCGTCGGGTACGGCTGGTCGGCTTCGAGCCGCCGGCCACGGAGGACGACGGCCCGGGCTACGCCGCCGTCGAGGTGGAGGAGTTGCCCCTGCCGGTGCTCGCGGAGTCGGGTGAGGAGCGGGCCAAGGCCATGGCGTTGGTGCGGGACAACCTGGAGACGGCCCGACGGATCGCCCACCTGGCGTCGCCCCAGAACCCGCAGAACGCCGACCAGGTGTTTCACCAGATGGTCGGCTCGATCGACGATCCGATCATCCAGATGTACCGCATCGCGGTGCTTGCCGACAATGTCGAGCAGGCGGAAAGGCAGAAGATCCTCGAGATCGACGACGCCCAGGTGTTCCTCGAGGCGATCCACGACCTGCTGCGCCAGGAGATCGCCGTCGTCGAGATGCGTCGCGACCTCGAATCGCGGGCCCGGGAAGATCTCGAACAACAGCAACGGGAGCATGTCCTGCGCCACCAGAAGCGCGCCATCGAGCAAGCGCTTGGCGAGGACGACGACGAGGACATCGCCGAGTTGCGCAACCAACTTCGCAATGCCAAGTTGCCGGACGATGTGCGCAAGGAGGTGGAGCGGGAACTTAAGCGGCTGTCGAAGATGTCCTCCAATGCCGCCGACTACCAGGTCGCACGCAGCTACCTGGAGCTGATCGCCGAGCTGCCGTGGAACGTCATCACCGAAGACACCCTGGACCTCGACCACGCCCAGGCGGTGCTCGATGAGGACCATTACGGTCTCGACGACATCAAGGAGCGCATTCTCGAATCCCTTGCCGTGCTGCAGCTCAACCCGGAGGCGAAGGCGTCGATCCTGTGTTTCGTCGGACCGCCGGGGGTCGGCAAGACTTCGTTGGGACAGTCCATCGCCCGGGCCATGGGCCGCAAGTTCGAACGCATGAGTCTCGGCGGACTGCACGACGAGTCCGAGTTGCGCGGCCATCGCCGCACCTACATCGGCGCCATGCCGGGACGCATCCTGCAGGCCGTCCGCCGTGCTGGAGTGCGCAACCCGGTGCTGATGCTGGACGAAGTGGACAAGCTCGGCCGCGACTTCCGCGGCGACCCGTCCGCCGCCCTGATGGAGATTCTCGACCCGGCGCAGAACAAGGAGTTCCGGGACAACTACCTGAACCTGCCGTTCGACCTGTCGAAGGTCTTCTTCATCACCACGTGCAATCACCTCGACGGGGTACCCCGGCCGCTGCTCGACCGTATGGAGGTGCTTGAACTCACCGGCTACAGTGAGGTCGAGAAGCTCGAAATCGCCAATCGCTACCTCATTCCGCGACAACGGGAGAACGCGGGGCTCGCGGACGAGCTGTTGAGCTTTACCAACGATTCCCTGTCCTGGGCGGTGCGCCGACACACCCGGGAAGCCGGCGTCCGCGAACTGGACCGTGTCATCGGTCGGGTGGCGAGCAAGCGCGCGCGGCTGACGCTGCAGTCCGAGGTGGCGGCGGGTCCCATCACCGTGGACGACCTGGCCGAACTCCTCGGCCCCGAGAAGTTCAAGTCCGATCGCCAGCGCGAGCATCTCGCCGCTGGCATCGCCCCCGGGCTCGCCTACACCGAGGCGGGCGGCGACGTGCTCTACGTGGAGGCCACCCTCACGCACAAGGACGACAAGACGATCATCACCGGACACCTGGGCCAGGTGATGCAGGAGTCGGTGCAGGCGGCGCGCTCGTACATCTGGTCGGTGGCCGAGCAACTGAACATCGACCGCGCCACGATCGAGGAGAACGGCATCCACGTCCATGTACCTGCCGGTGCCGTGCCCAAGGACGGACCGTCGGCGGGCATCACCATGGCGACCGCCCTCGCATCGCTCTATAGCAACAAGAGCGTGCGCGACGACATCGCCATGACGGGCGAGCTGACACTATCGGGTCTGATCCTTCCGGTCGGTGGAATCCGCGAGAAGGTGCTCGCCGCCCACCGCACGGGAATCCGTCACGTCATCCTGCCCCGGGACAACGAGGCCGAACTCGCCAAGCTGCCGACGCCGGTGCGCGAGGAAATGGAGGTGACGCTGGTGGACTGCCTGGAGGATGCCGTCAAGGTGGCAATCCCCGGACTGGCCGAGGTCAAGAACTAAGCGACTGCGCGCCCTGCGGGCGCGTTTCGAGTTTCGCTGTGCGAAACTCGGGGAGGCGTAGGGTGTCGGTTGCGACGGTTCGCCGACGACGCGAAACCCGGACGCCCTGCGGGCGCGTTTCGAGTTCGCTGTGCGAAACTCGCGATGGCATAGGCTGTTGGTTGCTACAGTTCGCGGACAACGCGGAACCCACGTGTTCCGCTGCCGCGGTTGCTGGAGCTCCGGTAACTCACCGTCGCCTCTTCCGGGATGGAGTCCCAGGCACCGCCCCGTATGACGCGTGCCGCGCACCTTCCCCCGGTTCGTGACTGTTGACTCGACGGTGCGCCGCGGTAGTCGTCGTGCCAGCAATCCGCGACCCACTCTTCGACGTTGCCGAGCATGTCGTGGATGCCGAATGCATTGGGCTTGAAGGTGCCCACGGCGGCGGTTCGCAGATTGTCGTCCGAACAGTCGGTGGTGCCGTCCTTCACGTACTGCACCAGGAACGTCGCGTCGGCGATGTTGGCGTGGCCGCAGAATTGCTCCGCATCGTTGCCGAAGTAGAAACGCGAGTCGGTACCCGCCCGGGCCGCGTATTCCCACTCCGCCTCGCTCGGCAGTCGGTAGCGGTTGCCGGTCTGTTCGCTCAACCACTCGACGTAGTCCTGGGCCCCGGGCCACGACACCCCGGTGATCGGTAGCCGGGCTTCGATGTCGTCGTCGGGGGCTTCGGACGGCTTGAACCGGACGTAGTCGCCGCGGGTGGTCTCGTGTACGGCGATCGCGAACGGCACGGACACGGAGACGCTGCGCACGGGGCGCTCGTCAATGGACCCAGCGTCGGAACCCATGCGGAAGGTCCCGGTCGGAACGATCACCAGTAGCGGTCCTTCGCCGCCGTCCGCCAGCGTATCGCGGAACCGGCGGCCGGGCTCGATGTTGTATTTTTCAAGGCGGATCGCGTGCCGCAGCGGCTTCGCCTGCATGGTCAGACGGTGCTCGTAGCGGCGGTGGCCGACGGCGCTGGCCCGCAAACGCACCGGACCGGTGGGAATGGCCATGCCGTCCCGATAGGACACGGTCCGCCA
This sequence comes from Pseudomonadales bacterium, assembly GCA_021295875.1. GTDB lineage: Bacteria > Pseudomonadota > Gammaproteobacteria > Pseudomonadales > Azotimanducaceae > VXYL01. The sequence continues at coordinate 10,473 of JAGWBN010000069.1, read as the reverse complement.
ATTGCCGCCGTCGGGGTAGGAGACCTCGATGGTCGCATCGCGGGGCTCGATGGCCAACGACAGGCTGCCCTGCAGGCGAACGAGCCGGATCGCGGGTTCATTGCGGCCGGCGACCAGCTCCACCGAAAGCTCCTTCGGTTCGTATCCGGGACTCGCGGCGCGCAGCTTGTAGGTGCCGATCGGCAGGGTCATGCCGGGCTCGTACGGCTCGCCGTCGACTTCGAGCTTGACGTTGCCGGGCGAGCGGCTGACGTACAGTTCGCTCATGGCTACGCGTTCGAGTTCGAACGACACGTCCGTCTGCTGCCGCGGCAGGACTTCGGCGATCCGCGTCTTCAGCTGGCGACCATGAATCGTCGCGGAGACCTCGTGGGCGCCCGTGGGGAAGGGCGACAGCAGCACCGGCGACACGTCCTCGAGTTTCTCGCCGTTGACGACGAGTTCCGCGCCCCGGGGATTACTGACAATCTCCAGGCTCCCGGCTACTGGAGGAAAGTCGATGTGGACATCCCTGACCTCGCCCCGGCCCGTCTCGAGGCGTTGCGCCACTGCATCGTGGAAGCGGTGCTCGAGGCGCACCACCCGTTCGCCGGGGCGCACACGCACTTCGCGCAACGGTGTTCGACCCACCGCTTCGCCGTCGATTAACACACGGGCTTTGTCAGGGTTCGAGGTCAGGTTGAACGTGGCGGAACCCAGGACTAGCCTCGGGCCGACGCCGTCGGCGTACCAGTCGGCCATGACGATGAAAACCGCGAGCACCGCGATCAGCGTCCAGCGAAGCTTCTTGTTGTCCACCTGCGGTCTGGCCATGAACTCCCCCTTTGGCCGCATCCCCACTAATCCTCTGATCAAGCCCGTCCATGGGCTTGATCAGGAGCAAAACAAAAGCGTGGTCTTGTTTTGCTCACAAATTCAATGGCTTGCGCCACCGAATTTGACGGCACGTCCTTGTGCCGCGCTAGGGAAGCCCTTATTCAGGGCTTCCCTAGCGGTCGATGGGGCGAGCATACGCCGATTCGAACTGACCGAGTTGCGTGGTCGTACCGGACATGTTGGGCACCGTGCGCCTCCGACCAACCAAGAGTCGGAGTTTTTCGGGTGCGCCCTATGCAGTCCGAACAGGCGTCTGTCATACTGCATTGCGACACGGGGAGGAGCCGCGACAGGCGGCCTTGAGGAGACCACGAATGAGCGATGTAGTCGGTACCTGGGATACGGTCACCAACACGCCCCTGGGGCAGCAGAAGGCGACGATCACGTTGCAAGCGGACGGCGACGCCCTAACCGGCACCATGGCAGGCGCGCAGGGCACGGTGGATATCAAGAACGGCGCCGTGGACGGCAACAAGGCGACGTGGAATGTCGACATCACGAACCCCATGCCGATCACCCTCGAATTCAGCGTCACGGCGGACGGCGATTCGCTGAGCGGCAACGTCAAGCTCGGCGCGTTCGGCAGTGCAACCGTCACGGGGACTCGGGCCAGCGGCTGATCCGGCCAATGACCACTATGTTTACGGTCAGGTTGCATTTCACTGACGGGCGCTACGAGTCGCTCTTGGACGGCTCCCGAAGGGAGACGCACTAGGTCACAAATTCGGTGGCTTACGCCACCGAATTTGGCGGCACATCCTTGTGCCGCGCTAGGGAAGCTCTTGTTCAGAGCTTCCCTAGCCCACCGCGGCCCCTGGTGAGAAATGCGGGCTAGCCACATCGTCATCGGGTCCGAGGAGTCGCCCTACTCGGTCAAGGTCCGGTCGTACTTCCGCTACAAGGGCATCCCCCACGAGTGGCGCGAGCGGGGCCAGGCTGCGGATCTGTTCGCGAAGCATGCCCGCCTGCCCCTCGTTCCGCTGGTGGTGACCCCCGAGGACACCGGTATCCAGGACTCGACGCCCATCATCGAGGCGATGGAGGAGCAGTTCCCCGAACCCGGCGTTCACCCTGCGGGTGCGGTCGCCGGGTTCGTCTCGGCGCTGCTGGAGGAATTCGGCGACGAGTGGGGCAACAAGTGGATGTTCCACATGCGCTGGGCGCGCGAGATCGACCAGGTGACCGTGTCGAGGCGATTCGCCGCCAACGCACCGCCGGACCGGATCGATGAGATGGCAAAGGGCATCCGCGAGCGCATGGTGCCGCGGGTGTGGTTCGTCGGCTCCAACGACGTCACCGCGCCGCAGATCGAACAGAGCTTTGCGGACGTGTTGAAGCTGCTCGACATCCACCTCGCCCCGCGCCCGTACCTCTTCGGCGCCCGCCCGGCCTTCGCCGACTTCGGTCTCTGGGGCCAGATCTACGAGGCGGGCCGCGATCCTACCGCCGGTGCCCTGGTCAAGGACGCACCCAACGTCGTCGCCTGGATCGACCGTATGCTGGAGCCGGTCGACCTCGGTCCGTTCGAGGACTTCGCCGCACTCCAACCCACCCTCGTTCCCCTCCTGCGTGACCAGGTGGCGGCCCTGTTCCTGCCATGGAGCGTCGCCAATGTTCGACGTCACGCTGAAAGGGCAGCGGTGGACCCAGAAGCCGCAGAAGTACCACGCCAGGAGCCTCGGGGTCCTGAAGACGAAGTACGCGGCCGTGGCCGGCGACGGGGCGCTGGATGCCCTGCTCGCGGACACCGGGTGCAGGTCGTTCCTTACCTAGTGGTCGAACACACTTGTAATGACGTATCTGCGCGTCCACAAGCGCCCAGCCGCTAGGCGGCGGCTCGAAGGCATAGCGGGGTTAAGTCGAGAGGCGCCAACAACGCGGATGGGTGCTTGTGGGCGCGCGCGTTGCGCCCGCTCGACGTACCCCGGTACGACTTCGCGACCGCGCCTTGCGAGGAACACACCGGCGACCACAGATACATCATTACAAGTGTGTTCGACCACTAGCAGATTGCGCATCTGGGACGTTCATCCGGGCTACCTGGACCGACAGCGCCTCCTCGGGGAACACCGCGAGCTGCACGGCGTCGTATCGATCCTCGTCAAGAACCTCGCCGGCTACGCCCAACATCCGGAGACCCGCCGCTGGGACGGTTGCGGTTGGGCACTTCGACATCGTCACCGCCTGCTCGCCTGCGAGATGTCGTTCCGCGGCTATCGGGACAAGACCCCCGTCCGCCTGCGGTCATCGCCGGGGCGCTGGCCGTCGACATTCGTCGATGCTCCGGGCGAACAGTTCACGTTGCTCGCCGCCAAGTACGGGGGAACGTCAACCGGCCGGATTCCGCTACCCCGAACGAGCCACGAACTCTGGAGCCACCACAAGTACTCGGTGCTGGCACGGGACCAGGCGGCCTACCGTGCCCTGGGTCGTCGCGTCGGCAACCTGCGCGGGCGTGAGGGCTTCGAAGAACTCGCGCTTGAACTGACCAACTGGATGCGCAAGCCGCCCACGGCGGGAAACCTGCTGAACGCGGTGCAACACATGGCCGGCCATCTGGCCGCGCGGATCGATCCGAGGTGCACGACCCCCCCAGGCCGGTTGAGGGCCATCGAACGACAGGCGGCCGTCGAGGCGCCGCCCTACCTACTGACGCAGACGGCGCTCACGGAGTTGGCGGCTTGGCGATGAAGCATCGCAGAATCTTGACGAAGGCTCAGAGGCGCACCACGAGGGCGACCGACGGCACCACCCGACGCTTGACGTCCAATCGGTTGGGCATCTCCTGCTTGTGGGCGTCGTCGTAGCGGAACGTCTCGACGCGGGCGGCGAGGACCACGGTCGCGTGCTCCGACAGGCACTTGTTGATGCGCGGCTCCACCAGGTAGCTGCTGCCGGTGCCGTCGAGCCGCGGAAAGGCGCGTAGCACCGCCTCCAGTCGCCAGCCGCGTCCGAGATCCTTGGCCAAGCCGCCGACGAGTCCGACGGAATTGACGTGGTAGGCACGTTCGGCATGGTGTCGTCCGCCGACCATGGTGAAGTCGTAGGCGGTCCAGCCGGCACCGGCGCCCAGCTCGGCGGACACGCCGCCGGCGAGGTCGAAGACGCCGGTCAGCGCCAGGGAGAGACCGTCGAACGACACCTCGGAGCGGACCGAGTCGCCGGCCGGGAGCGTACGCCCCCAGATCCGGAGCGGCGATGCGAGGACCGCTTCCGCCTCGTCGCCGATCCGCTCGTAGCGGATCTGAAGCCGCAGGTGGACGGGGACACCGGCCAAGGAAAAGGTGCCGGTGTCTTCCCGTCCGCGCCAATCCACGGTACCGGACAGCCACCGGTAGCGACCGCCCTCGAGGTCGAGTTCGGCGAACGTGGGCCTTTCGAGGTCGGTCGAGCCGGTAGCGCCGCCCGCGGGCGTCTGCAGGTAGCCGTCGTGGCGCGGCACGCCGGCACCGACCTCGAGACGGTATTCGGCGCCCTCGGCCACGGCGGTGGTCCAGGTGGCGGCAAGCGCCAGCCACACCCCAATCTGGCAATGTCGGCTCACAACGTCGATCATAACGGCCATCAAGGAGGAGCCACACTCATGTCCATCCAACTGCGCCAAATCTGTCTCGTCGCCCGCGACCTCGACACCACGATCAACGATCTGGAGAGAATCTTCGGCATCCGCCGTTGTTTCGTCGACGACGGTGTCGGCCAGTGGGGTCTCGTCAACACCCTGCTGCCCATCGGCCGCAACTTCCTCGAGGTCGTTGTCCCGGTGCAGGAGAATACGGCGGCGGGCCGCTACCTCGATCGGCGCAACGGCGATGGCGGCTACATGGTGATCTGCCAGGCGGACTCGAAGGAGAACCAGCAGGCGGTCCGCCAGCGGGCGCGGGACAACGACGTGCGGATTGCCTGGGAGGTGGACCGGGACAACTGGAACATCTGCCAGATCCATCCGGGCGACATGAAGGCCGCCTTCTTCGAGATCGATTGGGACGCGACGAACGACTTCGAGGGCAATTGGGGGCCGGCCGGCGGGCTGCAGTGGCAGGACAAAGTGGACCAGTCGGTAACCGTGGACTATGCCGCCGTGGAACTGCAAGGCCCGGACCCCGTCGGCTTGGCGGAACTCTGGGGCCAGGTGGCGGGACTGCCCGTGAGCCGCGACGGCGCGACGCTCCACATGGCGCTCAACAACGTGGACATCCGCTTCGTCGAGGCGACGGACGGACGCGGCTACGGCCTCGGCGGCCTCGACCTGAAGGTGGCGGACCGAGACCGCATCCTCTCGGCGGCCCATGACCGCGGCGCGTACGTCTCCGACGACGAAGTGAACGTCTGCGGCCTCCGCTTCCGGTTGGTCTCGTAGGGGCGACCAAGCGCCCCATGGGCGCGTTGTGGTCGCCCGCCTTCGTGAACCGTGGCGGTCGCCCCTACGGCGTCAGCCGACTCCTCAGCCCGTCGATGAACTCGGTACGCGCCGCGTCGTCCACCTCGACGTGGCACACCGGGTTGTTCGCCCCGGTGTTGGACAGGAGCACGTCGAAGGGGATTCCGGCGAGCAGATCGAGCGTTGCCAGCATCGTCTTGCGGTTCTTCTTGCTGACGGGGCAGAACCAGTCCGTACCGTCGTGGTAGATCGAATCGCCCGCGAATAGGCAGGTGCGGCCGGCCACCTCGACCCGATAGGCGACGGCGCCGGGACGATGGCCGGGCGTGGGGATGACTTCCACCCCCGGTGCGAGTTCGTGGCGCTCGAACGGGAAGGTCATCACGTTCTTCACCTTGCGCCGGACATCGGGTCCCTCCACCTCGCTGCACATCGTGGCAATCCCGAAGCGCGCCTCCACGTCGTCGTTGTAGCGGGCGGCGAAGTGCATGTCGCCGAGGAGGTGCAGCGCCACGCCGCCCAACGCGTCGATCTCGTCGAAACTGCCCTCGATGCTGCTGTGGCCGCCCAGGCAGGAGAACAGCAGGTTGCCCTCGTCCCGGACCGCGAAGAGACTCGAGTACTTCGTCGCCGTGACCTTCGTCGGCAGGATGCGGTAGACGTTGTCGACCAGGAACTCCATCGCGTTATTCCTCAAGCCGCTCGATCCGCGCGCCGAGCTGGCCGAGGCGGACCTCCAGGCGTTCGTAGCCGCGGTCGATCTGGCTGACGTTGTGGATCGTGCTGACGCCCTCGGCGCACAGCGCGGCGATGACCAGCGCCATGCCCGCACGGATGTCCGGGGACACGAGGCGCTCGCCGTGCAGTCGCGTGGGTCCCATCACCAGGGCGCGATGGGGATCGCACAGCACGATGCCCGCGCCCATGTCGATCAGCCGGTCGACGAAGACCAGCCGCCGGTCGAACATCTTCTGATGGATGAGGACGGTGCCGCGGCTTTGCGTGGCGACCACCAGGGCGATGCTGATGAGGTCGGGCGGGAATCCCGGCCAGGGCATGTCGTCGATCTTGGGTACGGCGCCGTCGAAGTCCGGCATGACCGTCAGTTCCTGGTCGGCCGGCACGACGATGTCGTCGCCGTCGTCGTCCCAGGTGATGCCGAGCCGCCCGTACATGATGCGCGTCATGCGGTGGTCCTTGGGACGGGCACCCCGCAGACGGATGCCCGAACCGGTGGCCGCCGCGAGGCCGATGAGCGACCCCACCTCCATGTAGTCCGGTCCGATGTCGAAGTGCGCACCGTGCAGCGAATCGACCCCCTCGATGACCAGGTCGTGGGTGCCGATGCCCGAAATGTTGGCGCCCATGGCGTTCAGGCAGCGGCAGACGTCCTGCACATGGGGTTCCATGGCGGCATTCGAGATCCGTGTCACGCCGTCGGCGAGGACTGCGCCGAACACCGCCTGTTCGGTGCCGGTGACGCTCATCTCGTCGAGGAACAGGTCGCAGCCCTTGAGACGTCGGCCACGGACCCCTCCCGGAACACTGAGCACGTAGTGGTCGGCCTCGATCTCGACCTCGGCGCCGAGGGCCTGCAGTGCCAGCAGGTGGGTGTCCAGCCGGCGCCGGCCGATGCGGTCACCCCCCGGCCGGTACACCTTGGCACGGCCGAATCGCGCCAGCATGGGGCCCGCCAGCAGCACCGCGGTGCGGATGCGGCTGCTCAACTCCGGGTCGGGCCCATCGTCCAGCACCCCGGAGGCGTGCACCCGGCAGACGTCGTCCTCGAACCGTCCGTCGATGCCGATGCTGTCGAGGGCCTCGAGCTTGGTGCGCACGTCGCCGATGTCGGGGACGTTGCCGATGGTCAGCGGTTCGTCGGTCAGCACCGAAGCCGCCAACAGCGGCAGCGCCGAGTTCTTGTTGCCCATCGGCGCGATCTCGCCGCCGAGCGGGTGCCCGCCCTCGATGCGGAAGTAGTCCACCTCCGATGACCGGCTAGGCGGCGATCACGCGTCGAACACGATGACGCTGCGCGCCACCTCGCCGGTATTGAGGGCGAGCAGCGCGTCGGTTGCCTCGTCGAGGCCGACCCGTTGGGAGATCATCTCGTCGAGGTGCAGACGCCCCTGGAGATAGAAGTCGACGAACCGGGGCATGTCGACCCGGAACCGGTTGGAACCCATCATGGAGCCTTGGATCTTCTTCTCGGAGAGGAAGTCGGGGCCGTGCAGGGAGACCATCTCGCCCGGCGGAATCATGCCGATGATGGTCGCCGTGCCGCCCGGGCGGACCATGCGGAACGCCTGCTCGGCGGTGGCCTTGAGGCCGATCGCCTCGAACGAATAGTGCACGCCGCCGCCGGTGAGTTCGCGGACCTGGGCGACGGGGTCGCCATCGGACGCGTTGACGACGTCGGTTGCCCCGAAGTTGCCGGCGAGCTGCAGTTTCGACGACACGGTGTCCACCGCGATGACGCGTCCGGCGCCGGCGATGGCGGCGCCGTTGATGCACGACAGGCCCACGCCGCCGCAGCCGATGACGGCGACCGTCGATCCGGGGTCGACGTCGGCGGTGTGGATGACGGCGCCGACGCCGGTGGTGACGCCGCAGCCGATGAGCGCGGCGCGGTCGAGCGGCATGTCGTCGCGAATCTTCACCACCGAATGCTCGTGGACGAGCATCTGTTCAGCGAACGAGCCGAGTTCGGCGAACTGGCTGAGTGCGTCGCCCTCCTTGGAGAGCCGCGGCTCGTCGGTCGCTCCGCGTCGGACTTCCGGCTCCTGGCAGAGCGACATGTGTCCGGTCAGGCAGTACTCGCAGTGACCGCAGAACACCGACAGGCAGGTGATGACGTGGTCGCCCGGCTTGACGTAGCGGACCGCGGAGCCGACCTCCTCGACGATGCCCGCCGATTCGTGGCCGAGAACGCAGGGCACCGCGCCGGGGTAGGTGCCGTTGAAGAAGTGCATGTCCGAATGGCAGACCCCGGCCGCCGCGGTGCGAATCAGCACCTCCCGGGGCCCCGGTTTGTCGATGGAGATCTCCTCGACTTGCATCGGGGTGTTAACGGCGCGGAACACGGCTGCTTTCATGGGACTCTCGGGTATGCACGGCGAACGGTCAGTGTGCCTCGTCGTGGGGCCGACCGAAAGTGCCCTCGGCGAGTTGCACGGCGGCGTTCAGCGCGGCGATGGCGCCCGTCGGATCGGCGATGCCGCGGCCGGCGATGTCGAACGCCGTACCGTGGTCCACGGAGGTGCGGATCAGGGGGATGCCGAGGGTGGCGGTGACGCTCTCGTGGAAGTTGTGCACCTTGATGGCGATGTGCCCCTGGTCGTGGTACATCGCCAGCACGACGTCGAACTCGCCGCCGATCGCCCGGTTGAACACGGAGTCCGCCGACAGCGGTCCGCGCGCGTCGATGCCCAGTTCGCAGGCGTCGGCCACGGCCGGTGCGAGTTCGTCGATCTCTTCGCGGCCGAGAAGCCCGCCCTCGCCGCCGTGCGGATTCAGCGCCGCCACCGCGATCCTCGGCTTGGCCAGGCCCCAGCGGGTGAGCGAGTCGTGACACAGGCGCAGCTTGTCGAGCACGTTGGCGCGGGTGACGAACCGGCCCGCCTCGATCAGCGACTTGTGCGTCGACAGATGCACCACTCTCAATCCCGGCGTCATGAGCATCGTCGCCGTCGTGGTGGCGCCCGAGAGCCGTCCGAGGATCTCCTGGTGGCCGATGTCGTCGACGTAGCCGGCGGCGTGGATCGCCTCCTTGTGCAACGGGCAGGTCATCATCGCGGCGATGCGGCCGGCCATGGCGTCGCGCGCGCAGCGTTCGACGGCGGCGACGCCGGCTTCCCCGCAGGCTGCGGAAACCGTGCCCACCTCGAAGTCGTCGGGACGGGGCACGCCGACGTCCACCATTTCGCAATCGGCGGGGACGGACAGGGCGGCTTGCTCGGCGCCGAGCGCGAGCGCCCAGGCCGGTCCGTAGACGACGATCCGGGCGTCGGGACGGCCGGCGTCGTTGAGGGCCTTGACCGCGACCTCGGGTCCGATGCCGGCGGGGTCGCCCAAGGTGACGCCGATCCGCGTCATAGCAGGTCGGTGGCGACCACCGACAGCCCGAATCCCTCCAGACCCACGAAATCGACCTCGCGGCCGGCGAGGATGCGCAGTTTCGAGATGCCGAGATCGCGCAGAATCTGCGCACCCACGCCGATCTCCAGCCAGTCCCGGTTGCGGGCGCCGGCGCGACTCACTTCGGTGCCGGTCAAATTGTCCAGCGGCACGCCGGCGAAGCCGCTGCGCAGATAGATGAGGACGCCGCCACCGAGTTCGTCGATGCGTTGCAGGGAAGCCTCGAGGAGGCTCTTGTCGTGCTTCGTCTGGGAGCCGAACAGATCCTCGATCAGCTTCTCCCGGTGGATGCGGACCACCACCTCGTCGACCTGCGTCAGATCGCCGAACACCAGCGCGAGGTGTTCCGCATCCTCGAAACGGGTGCGGTAGGCGTAACCGCGGGCGAGCCCGATGGAGGTCGCGACCTCGAACTCCTCGGTGCGGATGACAAGCTCCTCGCGGCGTTGCCGGTAGGCGATCAGGTCGGCGATCGAGATGATCCGGAGGTCATGTTCGTCGGCGAAGTCCCGCAGTTCTCCGAGGCGCTTGGGATTGCCGTCGTCGTTGACGATCTCGGCGAGTACGCCGACCGGCGGCAGCCCCGCCGCGTGAGCCAGGTCCACGGCCGCTTCGGTATGGCCAGACCGGACCAGGACGCCCCCTTGGCGGGAGACCAGGGGCAGGATGTGGCCGGGGCGGGCGAAGTCGTCGGCCGCCGTGTTGTTGCTCGCCAGCGCCTGGACCGTATTGGCCCGTTCGTCGGCGGAGATCCCCGTGGTCAAGCCGACCTTGTAGTCCACCGTCACCGTGTAGGCCGTCGCCAGGGGCGCTTCGTTGCGTGCCACCATGGGATCGAGGTGCAGGCGCTTGGCCTGTTCCTCGGTGATCGAGGCGCAGAGGATGCCGCTGGTGTAGCGGACCATGAAGCCGATCTTGTCGGACGACGCCTTGGCCGCCGCCATGATCAGGTCGCCCTCGTTCTCGCGGTCGTCGTCGTCCACGACGACCACCAGTTCGCCTGCCGCGATGGCAGCGATGGCGTCGTCGACGGTGTCGAATTCGGCGGTCATGTCGTGATTGCTGCCTCGCCGGGATGAGCG
>JAGWBN010000264.1:3030-3378 GCA_021295875.1 Pseudomonadales bacterium | reverse complement strand
CTTCTATTTCCTCAACCTTTTTTCTATAGCCAGCTGCGGCCATTCACTAGACTGCGGCGGCCCCGCCGACGATCTCCGAGATCTCCTGGGTGATCGACGCCTGGCGGGCGTTGTTGTAGAGCAGCGTCAGTTCCTTGACGATCTCCTCCGCGTTGTCGGTGGCGTTCTTCATGGCGATCATCCGGGCCGCCTGTTCGCACGCCGTGTTCTCGATGACCGCCTGATAGACCAGCGACTCGATGTAGCGCTGCACCAGACCCTCGATCAGCTCCCGGGCGTCGGGTTCGTAGATGTAGTCCCAACGGTGGCCGAACTCCTCCGCCTCCATGGGTGGCAGCGGCAGAAGCT
>JAGWBN010000264.1:1663-2911 GCA_021295875.1 Pseudomonadales bacterium | reverse complement strand
CGATGTTGCCCATCGTTGCGACGATGTTGCCGCCCACGGAGCGGAAGAACTGCGCGGCCTTGTTGCCGATCAGCGCGAGATCCGCCTCCGTACCATCCGCCTGGCGCGACGACAGGTTGCGGATGAGCTCGCGGAACAGGTTGACGTTCAGGCCGCCGCACAGGCCGCGGTCGGTGGACACGACGACATAGCCGATCCGGCTGACTCCCCGGGTGGTCATGTAGACGTGCCGGTACTCCGGCGCGGCGTTCGCCAGGTGGCCGATCACCTGCTCGATCCTCTGGCTGTAGGGCCGGCCTTCCTGCATGCGGTCCTGGGTGCGGCGCATCCGGCTTGCGGCGACCATCTGCATGGCACGGGTGCTCTTCTGCGTCGTCTGCACACTGCCAATCTTCTTCTTGATTTCCTTACCGGCGGCCATCTATCAGATTCTCTCTTGTGCAGATGCGCGGGCGACCGCAAGGGTCGACCCTACGAATAGCTGTGGCTGGCTTGAAACTTGTCGAGGGCGGCCTTCATGTATTCGACGATCTCGTCGTTGTGATCGCCGGAGGCGGTGATATCGGCCATCCACTCGCCGTGTTCGGTGTTCATGTAGGCCAGGAGGTCGCGTTCGAAGTCGAGGACGCGGTCCACCGGCACATCCGCCACGTAGCCCTCGGAGACGGCGAACAGCACGACGCCCATCTCCGCCACCGACATCGGCGCGTACTGCTTCTGTTTCATCAGCTCCTCGACGCGGGCGCCGTGGTCGAGCTGACGGCGGGTCACCTCGTCGAGGTCGGAGGCGAACTGCGAGAACGCGGCGAGTTCGCGGTACTGGGCGAGCGCCAGTTTGATGCCGCCGGAGATCTTCTTCATGAACGGCACCTGCGCCGCGCCGCCGACACGCGACACCGAGATGCCGGGGCTCATGGCCGGTCGCATCCCGGCGTTGAAGCGGTCGAGTTCCAGGTAGATCTGCCCGTCGGTGATGGAGATCACGTTGGCGGGGACGAAGGAGGACACCTCGCCGGCCTGGGTCTCGATGATGGGCAGCGCCGTTAGCGAACCGGTCCGGCCTTTCACTTCACCGTTGGTGAATTCCTCAACGTAGTCAGCGTTCACTCTCGCTGCCCGCTCCAGAAGACGGCTATGCAGGTAGAAGACATCGCCCGGATAGGCCTCGCGCCCCGGCGGTCGGCGGAGCAGCAGCGAGATCTCTCGATACGCCCAGGCCTGCTTGGTGAGATCGTCGTAGATGATCAG
>JAGWBN010000264.1:0-1561 GCA_021295875.1 Pseudomonadales bacterium | reverse complement strand
CCGTTTTCCTCGAAGGTGCGCACGATGTTGGCGATGGTCGACATCTTCTGGCCGATGGCGACGTAGATGCACTTGATGCCGCTGCCCTTCTGGTTGATCACGGCGTCCACGGCGATGGCGGTCTTGCCGATCTGCCGGTCGCCGATGATGAGCTCCCGCTGGCCGCGGCCGAGGTTCACCATGGCGTCGATGCACTTGATGCCGAGCTGGACCGGCTGGTCCACGGTCTGCCGGGCGATGACGCCGGGAGCGACCTTTTCCACCGGCGAGCTCGCCGAAGCGTTGATCGGCCCCTTGCCGTCGATGGGGTTGCCGAGGGCGTCGACCACGCGGCCGAGAAGCTCCGGACCGGTGGGCACTTCGAGAATGCGCTTGGTGCAGCGTGCCGTCATGCCTTCCGAGAGGCTTTGGTAGTCGCCGAGCACGACGCAGCCGACCGAGTCGCGTTCGAGGTTGAGCGCCATGCCGTAAAGGCCGCCGGTGAATTCGATCATCTCGCCGTATTGGGCTTCGGCGAGACCATGGACGCGGACGATACCGTCGGAGACGCTGACGATCGTGCCCTCGTTCGCCGCCTGGGCGGAAACGTCGAGGTTCTCGATACGGCCGCGGATGATGTCGGTGATTTCCGCCGGATTCAGTTGCTGCATGGCTTGACCTCTTTGGTGTTTCTAACTGCGCTGGAGCGACTCGACCAGGCGGGTGAGTCGGCCGCGCACCGAACCGTCGATCACCGTGTCGCCGGCGCGGATGACGGCGCCGCCGACGAGGGCGGGATCGACTTCGACGTTGACGTTGACGTCCTGCTCGAAGCGACGCCGGAGCGCTTGCGCGTAGCTGTCGAACTGACGCTCGGTGAGCTGGACCGCCGTCGTGATCTCCACGTCCAGGGTCTGCTCGGCTTCGGCCTTCAAGGCTTCGTACTGCGTCGAGATCTCGGGCAGCAGGTCGAGGCGCTGATTGTCGGCCAGGACCTGCACGAAGCGACGGCAGCGGTCGTCGATGTCGTCGCGCACGACGTCGACCAACTGGTGCGCCTTGGCAAGCGGCGTGAGCGACGGTTCCGCGATCAGGGCGCGCACCTCGTCGGTTTCGACCGCGCGGGCGAGCAGGGCGAGCATCGGCGACCATTGGGCCAGCCGGTCGATGGACCGCGCGAGGTCGAACACCGCGTTGGCGTACGGGCGCGCGAGGGTCGCGATCTCCGCCACTTCCCGATCCCCCTAGAGTTCCGCCGCGACCCGGTCGAGCAGGGCCTCGTGGCGGTCGCGGTCGATGGACGCCTCGAGAATCCGCTCCGCGCCGATCACCGCCAGGCTCGCGACTTCCGAACGCAGCGACTCCTTGGCGCGGTTGACCTCCTGGGCGACATCCGCCTGGGCCGCCTTGAGGATGCGCTCGCGCTCCGATTCGGCGTCCGACCTGGCGTTGTCGACCATCTGCGCGGCCTGGCCCCGGGCGTCGTCGACGATGGTCCGGGCTTCGGCGCGGGCTTCGTTGAGTATCTCTTCCGCGCGGGCTTCCGCGTGTTCGAGATCCCGCTGCGCCTTCGCCGCCGCCT
>JAGWBN010000068.1:10874-33768 GCA_021295875.1 Pseudomonadales bacterium | reverse complement strand
CATGCAGCGGATGTTCGCGCGCCAGTCCTTCCGCGACAGCCTGACCGAGTTCGAAGTCGAAATGCGCGAATGACGTCGGGCCGGCGGAAGCGGGGCTGCGCCACCGGTGCGCTGATCCGGGCGTTGATCGACTGGGTCGTCGACCACGGATGCACGCCCCATGTGGCCATCGATTGCGGTGTGTCCGGCGTGGAAGTCCCCCTGGACCGCGCTGTCGACGGCAGGTTGGTACTGAACGTGTCGGCGACCTCGACGCGCAATCTCCAGGTCGGCGACGACATGCTCAGCGTTGATTGTCGGTTCGGCGGGCGCCCAGTCCACGTGAGGGCCCCCGTGGTTGCCGTGCTGGCCGTGTATGCACACGAGACCGGCATGGGGATGGCGTTCGAGGTTCAGACGCCGTCGAAGTCACGTCCGAAGTTGACGCTGGTCAAGTAGGTACTCGGGCGTAGTCGGTGCTATTTGTCCGGCTCTTCACCCAGATAATCGAAGACTTTGACGATCTTCTGCACGCCGAACACATTTTTCGTCACGACAACCGTCGCGTCCGCCTGTTCCCGTGACACGATCCCGACCAGATAGACGACGCCGTCCTCGACGACAACCTTGATCCGGCTCGCGACGACCTCCGGGTTGGCGATGAGCCGGGACCTCACCTTGGTTTCCAGCCAATTGTCGTTGGTGCGTGCGACCAGACTGATCGGGCCGCCGATCTTCAACTCGTTGTGGACGCGGCGAATCCTCTTGACCTCGCTGACCGAACTTTCCGCGAGCTCCCGCAGCTCGGCGTTCTCCACCTGGCCGGTAAGCAGGACGATACCGTCGTAGCTGTTTACATTGATGTGGCTTCGGGAGAGACGCTCGTCAGCCGCGTCTATGCGCCGCGCAACCATCGTCTCGATCACTTCGTCGTCGATCACGCCGCCGGGCGTCCTGAGCGTGGGATCCTCGCCGGTCAGGCTGAAGCAGCCGCCTAGGGAGGTCGCCAGCAGGACGAGCGCTGCACCCGCGCAAGACGCACAGCGTGCGGAGGGTTCGTGTGGGGCATCACCCGGGCGACGACGACCGGGCCGGTGGGCGGTTCGCGCGGGAACCTCAATCCATGGCTTCAAACGCATCGGGAATCCATTCGCAAGCGATGCCGTAGTGTCCCTTCGATGCGGACACCACGTCAAATCGGATGCCCCGGTAGCGGTGCTCCGGGTGCTCGTCGAGATAGAGTTCGGCGGTGCGCACGAGACGCTGCCGCTTCGCCCCGTCCACCGAGCCGAGCCCCGTCGTCCATGCCCCTTGGCCCCGGTATCGGACTTCGACGAACGCAAGAACATCGCCGTCGAGCATGACGAGGTCGATCTCGCCGGTGCGTCGGGAGTAGTTCCGGGCGAGGGTGCGCAGGCCCCGGCGTCGCAGCATGCGTTCGGCCCGCCGCTCCGCCCGCCGGCCCCGGTCGAGGATTCCGTCCACGGGTCAGTCGCGGGCCAGCGGTACCGAGGTGGCGCGTTCGCCACCACCGACCGAGATCGGCACCAAGGCGCCCTCGGCAACCATCGCCCAGGCGAGTTCACGGCGGATTCGACCGTCGTCGCCGAGCGTCAGCGTCCCCGTGGAGCCAGCGATCGGTGTTCGCCCCTGGAGGAGGCGTGGAAGCTGGTTTGCCAGGCGGTAGCCGTCGACGCCCAGTGCGAACAGCGCAGCATAGGAACCCCGGCTCAACGGAAACGCGGCTCGAATCGAATCACCGAGTCCGTCGGTATGGATGCGCCACGGGATGTCGCACACCCGTACACCCTCCAGGCGTTGCAGATCCGCGATGTCGATGGCCGGCGACGGCGCGAACACGGGCAGGTCGCGGGCGAAGTGGAAGTCGAGGGCGGGTTTGAGCGACCGTAACTCCGCACTGTCCACCAGCGCCACGACGGCGTCCACGTCGTCGCGGCGACGCGGCGTGAACTCGAAGGATGCACCGAGATTCTGCTCCAACCGCGCGGCCCGTGCCTGACTCTGGGTGACGTGCAGCGCGTCTCCGACGATGGACGTTACGTCTTCGACCCGCAGAAACGTGCCGAAGCCGACGATTTCGATGTCGCCGAGACTGGCCTCGAGCTGGGTCCGCGCCCGCGCCGCCCAGCGGGTCGGGTTGTCGAACAGGACGATCCTCTGGACACCTTCCGCGGTCAATGCCGCGGTGATGGCCCTGGCTTCGTCCTCGACGGCGAGCGACAACTGGACGATGCCCTCTCGGCCACCGCGTTCCAGATTGTTCAGTGCGATCACGGGCACGTTCGGCGACATGCCCGCGAGGGTGGCCAGAGCGGGCTTGCGCAGCGGCCCGACGACGACGTCCACGCCTTGCCGACGGGCCAGTTCGTAGGCGACCTCCACGGACAGGGCGGCGGTGTCGTAGATGTGGATCCCCTGCGATCCCGGGCTGGTTGCGGCACGCGCGTGCAGATAGGCCGCGACGAAGCCGTCTCTGACGGCTTCCCCGGCGACGCCGAAATCCCCGGCAAGCGGTGTCAGCAGGCCGATCCTTTCCGGATCCGGCGCAATGTCCAGGAGTTCCGGCGGCGGGAATCGGGCGGCGACATGGCGCGGGTGGCGGGCCCGCCAGCGTTGCCATCGACCTCGCTGTTCGGTTCCGGTCAAGGCGCTGTTGAAGTCGTGTGCCAGCGACCACCAGGCTCGGGCTTCGGGGGACTTTGCCTGCGCCGCGTTGCGGGCGAGTTCGGGCGCCGCCAGGGAGGAGAGGTACCGCCAGATGGCGGAGCTGACCTCGGCCACTTGCGGTACGTTCTCCACCGGATCAGCAACCAGTGAAATCAAGATCTTGGCGGCATCAACATACAAGCCGGCCCCACTCAGCTCGCGGGCTCGGAGACGGGCTGCCATCCACTCCTGCTGCTGGCCCACGGGATCGACCACCGCCAACAGGTCGCCAACCGCGGCATCGTCCGGGTCGGCCACGGCCATTCCGAGGGCAATGGTCTGGAAGCGTCGACGAGCCGCCTCCGGCAAGGCGGCGAGCAGGGGTTGCCCGTCGGTTCCGGGCGCCCTCATGCGTGCGACCACGCGGGCGGCCCCGCCGGCGTCGCCCCGGGCGTGGAGCCCCAACAAGGCTTCGAAATAGTGGCTGGCCTTGACACGGTCGACCGCCGCCGTCTCCGCCCGGTGCAAGGCGACCTCAACGGCGTCCCGCACCGGTTCGGCAGGTGTTTCGAGTGCGGGTTCGACGGGAGGCGTCGTCGCGCACCCGGCTACCGCGATCAGCACGGCGAGCGAGCCATGGACCCGGATCACCTTGCCGAATCCACGGGAACTGCGACAGACTCCCTGCGCCCGGGCGAATCGCTTGCGAGGTCGTCGTTGGAAGAGGTTGGGCATGGCTGGTCACCACACGTCGCGTGAATGCACTCCGCCCGCGGGAACCCCCAAGCTGTACATCGTGGCGACGCCTATTGGCAATCTGCAGGACATCACGCAGCGCGCCGTGGACGTGCTCAAGTCGGTCGCGACGGTCGCCTGCGAGGATACCAGACGCAGCCGCAAGCTGTTGTCGCACCTCGGCGCCGCGCCGAAGCGCTTGATGGCGTTGCATGACCACAACGAGGCCTCGGCGACCAGCGCCGTCCTGGCGTGCCTCCATGCCGGGGAGGATGTTGCCCTGATTGCTGATGCGGGCACGCCGTTGATCTCCGACCCGGGCTTTGAACTTGTGCGGCGGGCGTGGCAGGCCGGCATCGCGGTGATTCCGGTGCCCGGTGCGAGCGCGGTTGCGGCGGCCGTGGCCATCTCACCCGTGGCGGTGAGCCGCTTCCACTTCGAGGGATTCCTGCCCGCCAGGACGGCGGCCCGGCGCGAGGTCCTGGCGCGGTTGCTGGCAAGCGATGTCGCGGTGGTGTTCTTCGAGGCGCCACACCGCCTGCGTGACACGCTGGAGGATCTCAAGGACCTGAACGGCGGTGGACGTCGCGTACTGATCTGCCGGGAGCTGACCAAGCTGCACGAGACGATCACCTTCGGCACCATCGACGAATTGCTGGCGGCGGACACGGTGCTGGATCGCGGCGAGTTCGTCTGTATCCTGAGCCCCGAGCCCGAAGCGACGCCGCACGACGAGGGACAAGCCATCGTCGACGTGCTGAGTGCCGAACTGCCTGCGGCGCAGGCGGCGAGGTTGGCGTCGAAGATTACTGGTCTGCCGCGTCGTCGGCTTTATGCGCGCGCGGTTTCCAAGCGCCGGCCGACCGAGTAGTCTCGAACCCGAGTCGGTCAGGCAATCGCGCGCCATCCCGGTAGGGGGGCGTGAGGAAAGTCCGGGCTCCACTGGACAGGGTGCCAGGTAACACCTGGGGGGCGCGAGCCCACGGAAAGTGCAGCAGAAAGCAAACCGCCGGCGCGCATCGCGAATCCGCGAGCCGTCGGCAAGGGTGAAAGGGTGCGGTAAGAGCGCACCGCAGGGACTGGCAACAGCCCTGGCTAGGCAAACCCCGCCCGGAGCAAGGCCAAATAGGGGTCCCAAGGCGTGGTCCGCGCCGGACTCGGGTAGGCCGCTGGAGGCGACCGGTGACGGTCGTTCGAGATGAATGGTTGCCCGCGACAGAACCCGGCTTACCGACCGGCTCAGCCCCTCGCCCGGCGACCACGTGCGTCGCCGGGCGGTGTGGGTTCCCGTCCCGCCGTCGCGCGCGAAATCCGCCCGGTCACTGGCACCGACGCGGCCAAGGCTTCAAGCTAGGGGTTCGCGATCGTAGTTGAGGTAGTACCGTGGTAGGTCAGTCGCACCGATTCGTTCTTCGTTTGCCGTCCGCACTACGGGATCGCATCGCTGAGGCAGCGGCTTTGTACCGGCGCAGCATGAATTCCGAGATCGTGGCCCGACTGGAGCACTCGCTCTCGGGCGTGCCGAAGCACCGGACCGAGAGCGGGATCGAGCCGCCGTTCTTCCGCCAGCTCGAAACCACGTTCCGCCGCGACCTGTCGGACGACGAGGATCGTCTGGTGCGCCTGTTCCGTCGGCTGTCCAACCGGCAACGCCGGGCCCTGTTCGACCTCCTGACCTGACCGCCGGAAGCCGAGGCCGATGTGTGCGCGTTGACCGATACGACCGTCAAGCAGTCGTCAAGCAGTCATCAGGCAGTCACTCCGTATGGACGCCACGCAACTGACTTGCTAAAAAGGTCCATTCACCATCGACGGTCAGGATACCCATGACAAGCTTGCTGCCGAAGAGCGTCACGATTACCGACGACACGATGCGGGAAGGGCTGCAGATCGAGAGTCCCGACATCCCCGTGACGGAGAAGCTACGGCTCCTCGATGCCTTGGGCGAAACCGGCGCCAAGGTCATCTCCATCGGCTCGTTCGCGCATCCGAAGTGGACGCCGTCCATGGCCTGCATCGACGACATCGCGGAACGTTTCGTGCCGAAGCCCGGCGTGCGGTACAC
The DNA here is from genome assembly GCA_021295875.1 of Pseudomonadales bacterium. Classification (GTDB taxonomy): domain Bacteria; phylum Pseudomonadota; class Gammaproteobacteria; order Pseudomonadales; family Azotimanducaceae; genus VXYL01. The sequence continues at coordinate 28,322 of JAGWBN010000068.1, read as the reverse complement.
GGCGGCCGTGTTCAACAAGAAGGGCTTCGACCGTGCCGATGCCTACTATCCGAAGATCGACGTGCGCGGGCGGCGATTCGGCACCCACGTGGAACTCTGCGATTCGTTCGCGCGGCGCAACTACAACCGCACCCAGGCACAGCAGATCGCAGCGATGGACGGGTCCATCGCGGCTGCCAGGGCGGCGGGTGCTCAAGGGGCCTCGGTCGCCCTCGGCAACCCGTTCGGCTCCAACTTCGAGGGACCTTTCGGTCTCGACCAGCGCATCGAGTTTCTCTCCATGATGATCGGCAAGTGGCACGACGCCGGCATTCCGGTCACCAAGGTTTCCTTTCTCGATGCCATGGGCTGGAACATGCCCCACGAGGTCCGCGAGACCCTGACGGCCATCCGCGACCGCTGGCCCGAGGTGGAGACCTTTCACATGCATCTGCACAACACCCGGGGCGCCACCATGGCGAGCTTCTACGAGGCGCTGATGCTCGGTGCGACCGAATTCGACACGTCCATCGGCGGCATGGGCGGGTGTCCGTACTGCGGCAACGGTCGTGCCGCCGGGCACGTGCCGACCGAGGACTTCGTCCATCTCTGCCTCGAGATGGGCATCGAGACCGGCTACGACCTCGACAAGCTCATCGAAGCGGCCGCGATTGCCGAGGAAGTCGTCGGCCACCCCCTTTGGGGTCATGTATCCAAGGGGGGGCCGCGACCGCACCGGAAGGAGCAGCTGTATCCGCTCGACATGCCTTTCGTCGAGTCGCTGGAGGAAGCGGCCCACTTCCGCAAGGGTCCGGGCGTCTACGACGGCCAGATCTCCCCGTGGCAGCAGGGCAGTGCCCTGATCGGGGGTGCGCAGGCTTGAGGGTCTCGCCTGCGCTTCCCCGGAGTGTCCGGGGAGCATTGGGCAAACGCGGCTGATTGCCAAGCACGGGCGACGGCGCGCCCTTCGGGCGCGATAGGGTCGCCCCTACAGGGGGGAATAGAATGTCCGTCATCCAGTCGAAACTGGACACGCGCTCCGAGCAGTACCGGATCAATCGCCGGGAAATGCTCGGAAAGCTGGCGTTTCTGGACGGGTTGTACGAGCAGGCCGCGCAGGGAGGCGGCCCGGAGGCGATGGAACGCCTGCGCACACGGGACAAGCTGCCGATCCGCGAGCGCATCGCCAAGGTGCTCGATCCTGACTCGCCGTTTCTCGAGATCAGTCCGCTCGCCGCTTGGCATTCCCACTACACCATCGGCTCGGGGTTCACCGTCGGCATCGGCGTCATCTCCGGTGTCGAGTGCGTGATTCTCGGTCACGACCCCTCGGTTCGCGCCGGTGCGATGAATCATTTCAACTCGAAGAAGCTGATGCGCGGCCTCGAGATCGCGCGTGAGAACCGTATGCCCTACGTGCAGTTCGTGGAGTCCGCCGGCGCGGACCTCGGCGCGGGCGGCCGCGGCGGCGGTGGCGGAGGACCCCGGCGCCAGTTGACACCCGAGGAGGAGCGCGAACAGTTCATCCGCGGCGTCCAGGACAGCCTGCGCGGCTCCACCGGCCACTTCGCCGAGTCGGGGCGGCTTTTCTACGAGATCACCGAGCTCTCGAAGATGCGCATTCCCACGATCTCGGTGGTCTTTGGGGTGTCGACGGCGGGCGGTGCGTATCAGCCCGGCATGAGCGACTACAACATCTTCATCCGGGGCCGGTCCCGGGTATCCCTGGGCGGCCCGCCGCTGGTGAAGATGGCCACCGGCGAGGACGCCGACGGCGAGGAGCTATCCGGTGCATTGATGCATACCACGCTCTCCGGACTGGGGGATTACCTGGCGGAGACCGAGTTGGACGGCATTCGTCTCTGCCGCGAGGTGGTCGCGCACCTGAACTGGCGGAAGCTCGGACCGGGGCCGTCCCTGCCGGCGGACGAACCCGTCTACGACAAGGACGAGTTGATCGGCATCATTGGCGAGGACCTGACGATCCCGTTCGACATGCGCGAGGTCATCGCCCGGGTGGTGGACGGCTCGCGCTTCGAGGAGTTCAAGCCCCTCTACGGGCCGACGCTGGTGTGCGGCTGGACCTCCGTTCACGGCTATCCCATCGGCATCCTCGGCAACAACGGGGTGTTGATGTCCGAATCGTCCGAGAAGGCGTCGCAGTTCATCCAGCTGTGCAACCAGGTCGACGTGCCGCTGCTGTTCCTGCACAACATCACGGGCTACATCGTCGGCACCGACTTCGAGCAGCGCGGCATCACCAAGAACGGTTCGAAGATGATCAACGCGGTGTCCAATTCGACGGTGCCGCACATCACGGTGATCGTCGGCGCCTCCTACGGTGCGGGCAACTACGGCATGAGCGGCCGCGCCTACGGCACGCGGTTCTGCTACACGTGGCCCACGGCGAAGATCGCGGTCATGGGCCCCAAGCAGCAGGCGGGGGTGATGACCATCGTGCAGCGTGCGGCGGCCGAGCGGCGCGGGCTCGAGTTCGACGAAGCGGGTGATGCCAAGCGGGTCGAACGGGCGGAATACCAGTTGGAGGAGGCCTCCAAAGGCCTGTTCGCGACCTCGCGCGTCGCCGACGACGGCATGATCGATCCCCGCGACACCCGCGACTTCCTCGGCATCTCGCTGTCCGCCTGCCACAACAACGTCGTCCAGGGCACCAAGGAGTTCGGCACATGGCGGATGTGAGTGAAATGAAGATCGAGCCGATCCGGCGGTTGTTGATCGCCAACCGGGGCGAGATCGCGAGACGGGTGATCCGCACGGCCCACGAAATGGGCATCGCCACGGTGGCGGTCTATGCCGACGGCGACGTCGGCGCGCCGTTCGTACTCGACGCGGACTCGGCGATCGCGCTCGACGGCAAGACCTCCGCCGAGACCTACCTCGACATCGCCAAGGTGCTGTCAGCGTGCCGCCGCTCGGGAGCGGACGCCGTGCATCCCGGCTACGGCTTCCTCTCGGAGAACGCGGCCTTCGCCAAGGCCGTCATCGATGCCGGCATGCGCTGGGTGGGGCCGTCGCCCGATGCCATCGGCCAGATGGGCGACAAGCTGGCGGCCAAGCGGCTCATCCAGGAAGCGGAGGTCCCGACGTTGCCGGCCATCGAACTCAGCGCCGGTGAAGATCTCGAAGCGGCGGCGGAACAGATCGGCTACCCGGTGCTGGTCAAGGCCTCGGCGGGCGGCGGTGGTCGAGGCATGCGCGTGGTGGAAGCTCCAGACGAACTGCCCGCCGCCGTTGAAGGTGCCCGGCGTGAAGCCGCGGCGGCCTTCGGCGACGACACGCTGTTCCTGGAACGCTGGCTGACCGCGGCGCGCCACGTGGAGATCCAGATACTCGGCGACAACCACGGCAACCTGGTGCATCTGTTCGAACGCGAGTGCTCGATCCAACGACGCCATCAGAAGATCATCGAGGAGGCGCCGTCGCCCGCCGTGGACGACGAGTTGCGCGCGGTCATGGGTGAAGCGGCGGTGTCGGCGGCGCGCCGCATGGGCTATTCGTCCGCCGGCACGGTGGAGTTCCTGCTGGCAGGCCGCGAGTTTTTCTTCCTGGAGGTCAATACCCGGCTGCAGGTCGAACACCCCGTCACCGAAGCGATCACCGGCCTCGACCTGGTGCGGGAGCAGCTCAGGATCGCCGAAGGGGAGGCGCTCGGCTACGGCCAGGACGATCTGGCCATCAACGGCCACGCCATCGAGGCGCGCATCTACGCCGAAGATCCAAGCAGCGGCTTCCTGCCGTCGCCGGGCACCGTGACGGTTTGGCGCCCCGCCACCGACGGCGGCGCACGGTTCGACTCCGGGGTCGAGTCGGGCAGCGAGGTCAGTCCCGAGTTCGACCCGATGATCGCCAAGGTCATCGCCCACGCGCCGACCCGGCGGGAAGCCGCGGCGCGTCTTGCCCGGGCGCTGGAACGGACATCGCTGCAGGGCCTGCGCCACAACCGCGACTTCCTCGTGGCGACCTTGCGCGAACCCGCGTTCCTGGCCGGTGACACGACCACGTCCAGCCTGCGCTAAGGCGGGACCTGTCGGCCGAGCATCTGGCCGACGCCGCCACGGCGGCGGTGATGTGTGGACAAGCTAGGCGGCGAGCGGCGGCGAAGGTGCTGCGCGCCTTTCAAAGCGGCTGGCGAAACTCGATGATGCCGCCGGAACGGACGACGTTGGTGCTCGGCGACGTCGAAGTCCCGGTCAGCTATCGGTCGCGCCGGGATGGCACGTTTCGGGTCATGATCGCCGAACAGGAGCGTACCGTCGTCGCCTACAGCGCCGGCGAGACGGGCGCGGATCTCGAGATCGACGGTCGCCGGTTGCAGTTCGCGGTGACCTGCAGTGGCGAGGTGTGGTTCGTGCACGGCGCCGACTACGATGTGGAACTCGTCGAGCGGCCGCGTCTGCCGTTGCCCGAGCAATACGAGATCAAGGGCGGCTTGACCGCGCCGATGCCCGGCAACGTACTGGCGACACACATCGCCGAAGGGGATGCGGTGACCGAAGGGCAACTCCTGCTAGTGCTGGAGGCGATGAAGATGCAGCACCGCATCACCGCGCCCTTCGACGGCTCGGTCAAGGAGGTCCATGTCGAGGAGGGCCAGCAGGTCGACAACGGCGCGTTGCTCGTGCTTCTGGAAGAGGCCGAGAGCGAGGAATAGTTCGGCGAGGACCATGCCCGAACGGGAAGCCACGGCGCGCCACGTTGTGGCGCGTTTGAGTTTGCTTCGCAAACTCGGTGGGGGCTAGCGATATGGAGGACGAGATGCCTGAGTTAGAAGCTACGATCTATGAAGTGAGGAACGGCGCGGCGTGGATCACGCTGAACCGTCCGCAGAACCGCAACGCGCTGTCGGCGATCCTGGTGAGCGAGCTCTACGACCACCTGCTCGCGGCCAACGAGGATCCCGCCGCGAAATCCATCGTCATCACCGGCACCGATCCCGCGTTCTGCGCGGGCGCCGATCTCAAGAGCCCCCCGGGCGCATCCGTGGAGGGGCGCCGCGCCGTGCCGTATCCGCAGGTCCTGACGACGATCCAGGACAGCCCGAAACCCGTCATCGCCGCTGTCAACGGCGCCGCGTTCGCCGGCGGGCTGGGACTCGTCGGTGCCGCGGACATCGTCATCACCGCCGAGGAGGTGCAGTTCAGCTTCAGCGAAGTGCGGATCGGCGTGATTCCCGCCGTGATCTCGGTGGTCTGCATTCCCAAACTCGGCACGCACCACGCGATGCGCCTGTTCGTCACCGGCAAGCGTTTCACCGGTACCGAAGCCGTTGAAATGGGATTCGCCCACCGGGCGGTGCCGAGGGCCGAACTGGAGGCCGCGGTGGACGAGGAGGTCGACATGATCAACCGCGGCGGCCCCAACGCCGTGGTCGAATGCAAGAAGCTGGTCCGACGCGTGCCGCTGCTCAATCGCGAGGATGGCTTCGCCGAGACCGCCGAGTGGAGCGGACGGATGTTCCGCAGCGAGGAAGCCGCTGAAGGCATGGCGGCGTTCCGGGAGAAGCGCGACGCGAGTTGGGTCTCCGATGATTAGCGGCGTCGAGGCGCAGCCAATCTCCGTGTCGCTAACGTTAACGGTCAGGTTGCATTTCACTGACGGGCGCTACGAGTCGCTCTTGGACGGCTCCCGAAGGGAGACGCGCTAGCCAGGTGGCTGGGGTGTCGCCGCCTGCTCGTCGTGATGTCCTCGGCGTTGGCCTTGGCGGGTATGGCCGGCGGCTCAGTGGTCCCTTGATCGCTCTTCACACCCCGGAGCGTGGGTGTTGTGGATCGTCCGGCATCTCGAGTCGTTGCACCAGCACGAGGTACGCCGCGGCCGACATACCGGTGACACCGAACAGCATGCACATCACCACGATCTGGTAGCGCACGGCGACGAGCGGCTCGACGTCAGCGAGGATCTGCCCGGTCATCATGCCCGGTAGCGCGACGAGGCCGACGGCAAGCAAGGTGTTGATCTGGGGGATGAGCGCTGCGTTCAAGGCGGTGGGAAGGGCGCGTGCAGGCACGGCACCGGAGGACAGTTCGGCGTCATACCGTTCGGCGGCCAGGCTCACGGCGTTCATGCCGGCGGAGAAGATCATGCCGCCCAAGGGAATCGCGTAACGGGGGGCGTACCAGGGATCCAGCGACAGCACGCCCTGCGTGACGAGGGCCAAGGTCACAAGGCCGCTGCCGGCAACGGCGGCGAAGGCGATTGCGTAGCGGGATGGTGTCCTCGGTGCCAGTGGGCGTAGGGCGATCCAAGACGCGACGGCCATCATCACGAGCAACACCACGAGCACGATGTACGGTTGGTCGGCGTCGAAGATGTAGGTGAGGACGTAGCCGATGGCGAGTAGTTGAATGAGCATCCGCGCCGTTGCGTAGAGCCCATGCCACGCGCCGAGGGAGTAGCGGACGAGCAGGGCGATGGCCGCGACGACGGGCACGAACGAGACAAGTAGTTGCACGAGGCTGATCTCGGGGATCGAAGGGTCCATGGCGGGGCTCCTTGGTGAGTCAGGGGTGGCTGGCTACTGTTCTGTTCCGAATGGGTGATATCGGTCCCGGGGTCGACGCAGCCGCGATGTCGTTGTTCGAGCAGCGGTGACTACGAGAGGTCACCTTTACGAATCAAGCAGTTGCATGGCGTTCCGAACAAGCCTCGGCAAGCCATCCGCGACGTTTTCCATGCGTGGGTCGGCGGAATCGCCCACTTTCCAGCGGTGGTGCAACTGCTGGATCACCGTTCCGGATTTCCAAAGTGCGAAGGCTTCGTACCAGCCGACGTCCGAGAGGTCGAGGCCGCTGCGCGATGCATAGTGTTCCGCGACCGCTGCCCGGGAAGGCAGCCCCATGCGCTGCATGCCGCTGTGGCTGAAGCGGTTCTCGTCGTCGCTGTCGGCGGGGTCCGGCCAATAGTTGAGCAGAGTGCCCACGTCGATCAACGGGTCGCCCAGGGTGGTCATGTCCCAGTCGAAGAAGGCGGTGACCCGGTCGGGGTCGGCGGGATCGAACAGGCAGTTGTCGAGTTTCAGGTCGTTGTGCACGAGCGAGACCCGCTGGGCTTCGGGGCGCGTGGACTCGAGGCGGGCGTGGACGGCGGACATGTCGTCGTCGTAGCGTTCATCGGCGACCAGGTCCCAGCGCTGCTTCCAGCCGGCGAGCTGGCGAGCCACGAATCCCTCGGGGCGTCCGAGTCCGCCGAGATCGACCGCTTCGGGATCGAGGGCGTGGAACTGGGCGATCCGCTCCACGAGGGCGATACCGATGCGCTGGCCGACATCGGCATGAGGACGCATCGCCGTCGGCACGACGCCGCGGACGACTTCGCCGCGCCGTCGCTCCATGACGAAGAAATCCGCGCCGCCGACATCTGGATCGTCGCAGAAGAGGTAGGCGCGGGGGGCGGCGTCGAAGATCCGCCATAGCCGGGACAGTACGCGGTACTCGCGTTTCATGTCGTGCGCGCCCGGCGCCAGGTCACCGAACGGTGGTCTGCGCAGGACCAACTCGGACCGGCCGAAGCGGAGCAGGTACGTCAGATTGGCGGAGCCGTTGGGGAACTGCAGGACTTCGAAGTCGCCGTCCGGGTCGTACACGTCGCCAGGCAACCTCTCGCGCAGGTAGGCGACGATGCGCGGCCAGTCGAGATCCTCGCCCGGGCGTACCGGTGCGAACTCCGGCGGTGCCTCGTCTGCGAACGGATCGACGTCGGTTCGTTGCAACACGGTGTTCACCTCGAGTGTTGGCGGCCAGCGAGAATGACGCACCGGACCGCAGTTGTCACCGGAGTTCCGCGAGCATGGGATTGAACAACCTGTTTGGATGCTGTGGATTGTCCGTTGACACATGCCTGATACTGGATATAATCACAGTTATTCGATAGAGGGCCTCCGAACACCGAGTTGCCCTCCAGGCCAGCAGCAAGGAGCCGATCCCATGCACGCCAAGACCGCGTCAATTCCCCTTGAATCCGTTGCCGACGATCTCGTCGCGGGTTGCAGGGCCGTTTCCCAGCAGTCCAGTCGCTTCCTGTTCCTGCTGCGCGAGTTCGACTTGCGCCGGGGCTATCGGGAAGCACGGGGCACAGGCCCTTGTGCCGCCGACAGCGTCGAGTGGCTCGACGGCCGATGTGGTATCGGCAAGGACGAGATCCGCGAGCAACTGCGCGTTGCCTACGCGCTGCTCAACCTGCCGGAAACCGAGACCGCCTTCGAGTCCGGCGACCTGACGTTTGTCAAGGTGCGGGCCCTAGTCGAGGTGGCGACATCGGCGAACGAGACTGCGCTACTCGATTTCGCCCGCGCCATGACGGACGCGCAGGTCGTGGCCTACTGCCAACGGCTGTCACGCGGTGGCTATACTTCCGCCTGAACTCGAGGAGGGCGCAACCCTTGGCACGCATCGTTCTCTACCACAACCCGGCGTGCAGCAAGTCGCGCGGGGCCAAGCAGATCCTCGCCGAACGGGACGTCGACTTCGACGCCGCTGGACGAAGCGGAGCTGCGGCGAATCCTCGACGTCATCGATGATCCCCCGGCGGAGCTTGTCCGCAAGGACGCGAACTTCCGCGAGCTCGGCTTGAGCGCGGAGAACTACGTGACCGCGGATGCCGTGGTGAAGCTGCTGCTCGAACATCCGAAGCTGATGCAGCGCCCGGTTGTCCTGCGGGGTGACCGGGGGGTGATCGGCCGACCCTCGGAGAACGTCGAGAAGCTTCTCTGAGCGGGGCTCGGGCCCATGACGCTCGTCTTGTCCGAACGGCGCTGGCTGCGCTTCGGGACTTTCGCCGCTTTCTATTTCGCCCAGGGCGTGCCCATCGGGCTGCTGTCGGTGGCTATTCCGGCGTGGCTTGCCGAGCAGCAGGTCTCGCTTGGGGACATCGCCGTCTTCGCGTCCGTGGTGTCGGCGCCGTGGGGGTTCAAGCTGGTCGCCGGGCCGTTCATGGACCGGTTCAAGTTCCTGCCGATGGGATTCCGGCGACCCTGGGTGATGGTGGCGCAGGCGTCGCTGATCGCGTCCCTGTTGGGCATGGCGGTCTTGGGGCCGCTGGACGTGACAGCGCTGGGGCCGTTGATGGTGATGGGGTTCGTGGTCAACGCCTTCGCCGCGACCCAGGACGTCGCCGTGGACGGCATGGCCATCGACATCCTGCCGGAGGACGAGCGCGGACGGGCCAATGCCTTCATGGCCTTCGGGCAGGTGGCGGGGTTTTCCGCCTACGGGGCGCTGTGCAGTACGCTGCTGCCGCTGGTCGGATTGCCGGTGACGGCGCTGGTCTGTGCGGCTACGGTCGCGGTGATCTTCCTGATCGTCGCCATGGTCCGCGAGCGACCCGGCGAGCGCGCACTGCCGTGGACGTCCGGCCAAGCCGCTCCCCGAAGCGAGGCCAGCGGCGAGAGTATCGGCTCGATCTTCTCGGATCTCCTCCGGGTCATGTTCCTGCCGATGAGCCTGGTCCTCGTCGCCGTGGAGTTCCTGAACCGGGCGCGCGATGGTATTGCCGTGGCGGTGTTCCCGAAGGTAGCCGTCGATGTGGTTGGCCTCACGACAGCGGAATACGGTCGCTACACGGGCATCCTTTCCGCAGTCGCCGGCTTCGTGGGCGTGGCTTTGGGTCCACTGATCGACCGCTTCGGCGCCCGGCGTTTCCTGCTCGTCTCGCTGGGCATCAGCGCCGGTTGCCACATCGGGGCAGGGCTCGCCGTCGGCCTTTGGGACGATCCCTGGTTGATCGCCGGCGCGGCGCTGGTCGTCTATGTCGCCGGCCAACTCATCTTCGTGGCGATCATCGCGCTGTTCATGAACCTGTGTTGGACGGTCGTGGCGGCCACCCAGTTCTCGGTCTACATGGCACTCGCGAACGTGAGTCGAACCGTTGGCGGCATGGCCTTCGCGCCCGTCGCGGACCGGTTGAGCTTCGCCCAGGACTTCCTGATCATGGGTGGCTTGCTGGTGGCGGCGGCCGTAGTGCTGATGTTCTTTGACGAACGCTCTCACGGGCGCCGACTGGAGGTTCTTAGGCAGTCGCGGCGTGTCTCTCTGTAGCCGCGACACTTGAGGCGATTCGACCTCAGCGGAACGCCGGCATGACCTCCTCGGCGAACAACTGCGCCGGCTCCTGGGTGTCCTTGCCGAAGAACTCGATTACGAACATCGTGCAGCCGAGATCGATGTGCCTGTGGATCTGCTCGGCGCAGCGTTCCGGCGTGCCGGTAATGGCCAGCGGTCCCTTCGGATCGCCCATGTGGCCGCCGAAGATGCGCTGCGCCTGGTCCGCCATGGGTTGTGCGCGCTGCGCATCCGGCGCGATGGTGACGAGGCACTGCTGGCTGGCGACGATCTCGCCCGGGTCGCGACCGACGTCATCGCAGTGACGTCTCAGAACGTCGATCTTGTGGTCGAGGGCCGCCTGGTGGCCTGCGGCGTTGTTCCAGATGTCGGCATGCCGGGCGGTGATCTTCAGCGTGACGCGCTCGCCGGCGCCACCGATCAGGATGGGTATCCGCCGCGGCGGCTTGGGTTGGCAGACGACGCCGCTGGCCTTGACGTATCGACCGTCGTAGGTGACTTCGTCCTCGTCGCCCCACATGCGCTTGAACAGTTCGACGGTCTCTTCGAGCTGAACCAGGCGCTGTGGCGTGTCGGGAAACGGCATGCCGAAGTCGGTGAACTCCCGCGGCATCCAGCCTCCGCCGAGTCCCGCGATCACACGGCCGCCCGCGATGTTGTCCACGGTGGCGATCACCTTGCCGAGGTGCGCCGGGTTGCGCATGCCCGCTGGCGTCACCAAGGTGCCGAGTTCGACGCGCTCGGTGATGGCCGCCACGGCGGCGATCATGGACCAGGCCTCGAGGATAGGCAGTTGCGGCGACTGCGGGCCGTAGAGGTGGTCGCACACCCACAGCGAGTCGTAGCCCATCGCCTCGAAGGCACGGGCGGCATCCGCCGCGGCCACCCAGGGGCGCTTGATCTGGGGCAGTGTCACGCCGAAGTGGGCTTTCGCAGTCATGTCGTCCCCGTGGATTTCGAACCGTCGGAACCAGCGTATCATCAAGCGGGAGGCGGGAGATTCGACATGGCGAGAATCGAGTTCGAGGTCATCGAGGGCTGGGAGAAGCTCCCGGAAGGCTGGAGCTTCGTCGAGGTGGCCGGCGTCGCCACCGACTCCGAGGATCGGGTCTACGCCTTCAACCGGGGTGAACACCCCATGATCGTCTTCGACGCCGACGGCAACTTCCTCGACGCCTGGGGGGAGGGCGTGTTCGCCAACGCCCACGGCATCCACATCGGCCCGGACGACCGGATCTACGCGGCGGACAACGTCGACCACACGGTGCGCATCTTCACGCCCGGCGGCGACCTCCTGCAGACGCTCGGCGAGAAGGACAAACCGGCGGATACCGGCTTCGTTCCCGGTCGGTCGGGTGTGCAGTTCGGCGGCGGGCCATTCAACCGCGTCACCAACGTGGCGCTGTCGACCAGCGGCGAGATGTACGTCGCCGACGGCTACGGCAACGCCCGGGTGCACAAGTTCTCCGCCGACGGCGAGCACCAGTTCTCCTGGGGCGAACCGGGGCGGGGACCGGGCGAGTTTCGCCTGCCCCACGCCATCGCCGTGGACCGCGACGACACCGTCTACGTCGCCGACCGCGAGAACTCCCGCATCCAGGTGTTCAAGGCCAACGGCGACTACGTCAAGGAGTGGACCCACATCGTGCGGCCCGACGACCTCTACATCGACGATGACGACATCCTCTACGTCGCCGAGCTGGGCGAGATCGCCGGCCAGCCCCCGGACCACGAGGTCCTGCCCCATACGCCCCACGCCCGGGTGACGGTAATGGACCTCGACGGCGAGGTGATCACGCGGTTTGGCGGCCGGGATGCCGTACGCCCGGGCAACTTCTTCGCGCCCCACGGCATCTGGTCGGATTCCAAGGGCGATCTGTATGTCTCGGAGGTGACCTACAGCGGCGGCGGCAACCGGGGGCTCGTCCCGCTCGACTGCCACTCGCTGCAGAAATTCGCGCGCATCCGCGCCGATTGACACGGGTGGTCGAACACACCTGGTTGTTCCGTTGCTGAGTCGACCGATCACCGTCGCCTGCCTTGCAGCCCTGGCAGTCGGCACGGGCGTTCCGGCTGCTTCCGCGGTTGAATCGCTGACCGTGCGGGTGCAACGCGTCATACCCCACGAAACGGACGCCTCCACCCAGGGCCTTGTCTGGTGGCGGGGGAAACTCTACGAGAGCACCGGCCGCAGGGGTCACTCGGAACTGCGGCGGATCGATCCGACCACCGGGGAGGTGGAGCGGCGCCTGCCGATTTCGAAACTGTTCTTCGGCGAGGGCCTTGCCCAGGCGGGGGATCGTCTCGTCATGCTGACCTGGCACGCGGAGCAAGCCTTCGTATTCGGCATCCGCGACTTCGACCGTCGCGGCACGTTCGGCTACCGCGGTGAAGGCTGGGGGTTGTGCCATGACGGCGAGGTATTCGTCATGAGCGACGGATCGGATCGGCTGGCGTTCCGGGACAGCGACTCGTTCGCCGTCGTCGGCAGCGTCGGCGTCACCCTCGACGGCCGGCCGGTGCGCCGCCTCAACGCGCTCGAATGCGTCGCCGGCGAGGTCTACGCGAACGTCTACCGCCAGGACGTGATCGTCCGCATCGATCCGACGAGCGGTCGCGTCACCGGGCGCATCGACGCATCCGGGCTGCTTGGACCGGAGGAGGCCGTCCGCGCGGATGTTCTGAACGGGATCGCCCACGTTGCCGAGACGGATCGCTTCCTCGTCACCGGCAAGCTGTGGCCGAAGATGTTCGAAGTGACCTTCGTCGCCGAAGCTAGTGGTCGATGAGTCGGCGGGGAGACGTCGAGGAAGCGCGGCTCGAGCGTGCCTTGGCGTCGATGGCGCCAGTGGTCGAGCGCTACGACCCACTGCTTCGTGAACGGTCTCCCGGGTTGGCGCTCTGGCGTGCCGCCGTTGCCGACGTGCAGGCGGGCAACCTGGATGACCGGCCGCTCTACTGGGCCCGCCTCAGGCTCGGGTGCATGCTGCGCGACCGTGACGAATCCATGGCGGTTGCCGAGCCGCAGTCGCGGGGGCTGCTCCGGACTTCGGATGGCGATGCGCCGGGCATCCTGCTGACGGGGTTCGACCCGTTTCGCCTGGATGCCGACATTGGGCAGAGCAACCCGTCGGGTCTCGCGGCGCTCGCGCTCGACGGCACGCTGATCGCGGGCTCGCGGGTACAGAGCGCCATCCTGCCGGTGCGCTATGTCGATTTCGACTCCGGAGTCGTCGAGGACTACCTGGCGGGGCACTTCGCGAACGGGCTCGATCTCGCGGTGACGGTGAGCATGGGGCGCGATGCCTTTGATCTCGAAAGGTTTCCCGGTCGCCGGCGTTCGACGACGGAACCCGACAATCGCGGTGAATACGGAGGTGGGTCGCCCAAGGAGCCTCTCCCACCGCCGGGTCTGGATGGTCCGGAGTTCCTGGAGTTCTCGCTACCCGGCGAGTCGATGGTGCGAGTGGGTGGGCGGTGGCCCGTTCGCGACAACCGCGAGGTCCAGACACTACGTGGATTGCTTACGGTGCGGTCGCTTGCCGATCTAAACGGAGAAACCGCAGTCAGCGGATCGGGCGGTGGCTACCTGTCCAACGAGGTCGCCTATCGGAGCCTGCTGCTGGGCCGGCGCCTCGGCGTCGACTTTCCCATCGGCCACATCCACACACCCGTCCTACGGGGTCACGACGAGTCTCTGGAAGGTGCCATCGTGGACCAGATCCGCCGGCTGATCGAAGCAGCCCTCCCGTAGGGGCACCGCGCGCCCTCGCGGGCGCGTTGTGGCCGCCCGTTCCGGCACCCGCACTACGTCGTTTCGCCCCTTCGCTTCAAGCTCGTCGCTTGCGCACCGCCGCGGCGAGCTCGTCGAGACACGCCGTCGTGTCGTCCCAGCCGATGCAGGCGTCGGTGACACTCTGGCCATAGACCAGGTCGTCGCCGAGATCCTGGCGACCGGCGACGAGGTTACTCTCGATCATGAGCCCCATGATCTTGTCCTCGCCGTCGGCGAGCTGCTTGGCGATGTCCTGGCAGACGGCGATCTGGCGGTTGTGGTCCTTCTGGCTGTTGGCGTGGCTTGCATCCACCATGAGCCGAGGGTTGAGCCCGCCCTGTTCCAGTATTCGACTGGCGTAGTGCACCGAGGGGTTGTCGAAGTTGGTCTTGCCGCCGCCGCCGCGCAGGATGATGTGGCAGTCGTGGTTCCCGGCGGTGGAGAAGATGGCCGAGTGACCGGCCTTCGTCACGGACAGGAAGATGTGAGAGTGGAGGGCCGACTTCACGGCGTCGGCGGCGACCTGGATTGCGCCGTCGGTGCTGTTCTTGAAACCGGTCGGGCAGGACAGGCCGGAGGCGAGTTGCCGATGGATCTGGCTCTCGGTGGTGCGTGCACCGATGGCCGCCCAGCAGACCAGGTCGCCGAGATACTGGGGCGTGATGGGATCGAGATACTCGGTACCCGTGCCGAGCCCCAGGTCCACGATATCGCGCAGCAGGCCGCGGGCCGTCTTGAGGCCGAGGTTAATGTCGAACGAGTCGTCGAGGTTGGGGTCGTTGATGAGGCCCTTCCAGCCCACGGTGGTGCGCGGCTTCTCGAAGTACACGCGCATGACGATGAGCAGCGCATCCAGCAAGGCGTCCGACTGCTCCTTGAGCCGGGCGGCATACTCGCGGGCCGCATCGGGGTCGTGGATGGAGCAGGGACCGACGATGGCCAAAACACGCGGGTCGCGTCCGGCGATGATCTCGCTGGCTTGGCGCCGGACATTGAAGACGAGGGTCGAGTGTTCCGGCGCGAGCGGCAGTTCGTCGATCAGTTCGGCCGGTGGGAGCACTTCCGCCATGCCGGTGATGCGTACGTCGTCGGTTAGATATTGCATTTGCTCGTCGTGCGTTGCGAAAAAAGGCGTGCAACTTAGCGCGACCGGGCACCTATGTACAATCAGCCGATGGCAAGGCGATCCCGCGAAGCGTACTTCCAGGCGTTGGGTGTGGATGTATGGGTGCGTCGCGGGTCGCGTCGGAATGCGCCGCCGTTGGTCGTCGCTACGGCCGATGACGCGCCGGCGCATGCACGGTCGACTACCCGAGTTGAGCAGCACGCTCCGCTTCGCGACGACTCGAAGGGGGAACGAACCCACCGCGAACGTCGACCGGCCGCCTTGGATCCGAGCGGTGAAGAGGCGTTCCGGGTCCGCTGTTTCCGCTACGGCCGGGTATTCGCGGCCATCGCGGAGGACGCTTGGGCGCAGCGCCGGTTCCTTGCCGACGTCGCCTGGGCGCTGAACGACTTCCAAGGTGCCGAACGACGTGATCTGGTGTTCGATTGGCCCCAACCGGGAGCAGCACCCCGGGGAGGCGACCGGGCTTTCGCCGCGTTCTTCGGCCACCAGACGCGCACCCAGGACGAGATCCGGGTCGTCGTCTCCGGCGCACGGGTCGCGAAGCTGCTGGGACACGAGGTACCGGACGAGTCCTGCTACCTCGGGGACTTGCTCTACGTCGTGCCGTCGGTTCCCGACGCGGCCGTTAAGAAGGCGTTGTGGCAACTGATCGCGGACGGAACGCCCGGGGATGGGGCGCGCCGGTAGCGCCGCCAAGACGCCTCGCGGGCTCGGCGTCCGGCCCCGGCTATAATCCTCGGCCGCCTGTCCAACACGACCGACCAATGAGCGTTCAAACAGTTCGCGCGGCTTCCGAGCCGGCCCCAGCAACGGACCCCGCCAACGAGGGCGGACTCGCACGCGAAGTGGCGCGTCGGCGGACCTTCGCGATCATCTCGCATCCGGACGCCGGGAAGACGACGGTCACCGAGAAGCTGCTGCTGTTCGGCAACGCCATCGGCCTCGCCGGCACGGTCAAGGCCCGCAAGTCGAACCGCCACGCGACGTCGGACTGGATGGCCATGGAGCGGGAACGCGGTATCTCCGTGACCACCTCGGTGATGCAGTTCGACTATCGCGGCCGCGTCGTCAACCTGCTCGACACACCGGGTCACGAGGACTTCTCGGAGGACACCTACCGCACCCTCACGGCGGTGGACTCCGCCCTCATGGTCATCGACGGGGCGAAGGGGGTGGAATCCCGGACCATCAAGCTGCTCGAAGTCTGCCGGCTGCGCGACACGCCGATCATGACCTTCATCAACAAGCTCGACCGGGAGATTCGCGAGCCCATCCAGCTCCTGGACGAGATCGAGGATGTGCTGCAGATCGAGTGCGCGCCCATGACCTGGCCCATCGGCTCCGGTCGGTTCTTCCGCGGCGTGTACCACCTCGGACTCGACCGGATCATCTGCTACCGACCGGGTGTCGGCGACCACGTGCATTTCTTCGACACCATCGACGGGCTCGCCAGCGACGAGGCACGCGCCTGGCTCGGTGACGATCACGCCGGCTTCGTCGACGAGGTCGAACTGATCCAGGGGGCCAGCCATCCGTTCGACGAGCAGGCGTTCCTCGACGGCACCCGGTCGCCGGTGTTCTTCGGCACGGCGCTCGGCAACTTCGGTGTCCGCGAGTGCGTCGACCACCTGGTCGAGCACGCGCCGTCGCCCGGCAAGCGCGAAGCGTCGACCCGGGATGTCCAGCCCGATGAAGCGCCTTTCTCCGGTTTCGTCTTCAAGGTGCAGGCGAACATGGACCCTCGGCACCGTGACCGGATCGCCTTCCTGCGGGTCTGCTCGGGGCGCTACCGCCAGGGAATGCGCATGCGCAACGCTCGGCTCGCCCGGCCGGTCAAGGTCACGGACGCCGTCACCTTCCTGGCGGGTGACCGCAAGCGTGCCGACGAGGCCTACGCGGGCGACATCATCGGCCTGCCGAACCACGGCGGCATCTGCATCGCCGACACCTTCACCGAGGGCGAGGTGCTCGGCTTCCGCGGGATTCCGAACTTCGCGCCGGAACTGTTTCGCCGGGTCCGACCGCGGGACCCCTTGAAGTCGAAGCAGCTTGCCCGCGGCCTGCGCCAGCTCTCGGAGGAGGGCGCGAGCCAGGTGTTCTTTCCGCTGCTGAGCAACGACATCGTCATCGGCGCGGTGGGACCCCTGCAGTTCGACCTGGTGGCGTTCCGCTTGGACGACGAGTACCGGGCCGACTGCGTCTTCGAGACCGCCAGGGTTTTCACCGTCCGCTGGGTCAGCGGCGATCCCGGGGCCATCTCGGAACTCGAGCGGCGCAGCGGCGAGCGTCTCGCCCTGGACGGAGGCGGGTGCCTGGCCTACCTGGCGCCCACCCGCGCCAACCTGGCGCTGGCCGAGGAGCGTTTCGGCGAACTGCGGTTCGCGGCGACCCGTGAACACGCGGAGCACGACTAGCCCGCATATCTCACCAGGTCGCTTGTGCGAATGACGAATGCTTAGGAAATCAGTTGCTTGTATCGGAATCCCGCA
>JAGWBN010000068.1:0-10813 GCA_021295875.1 Pseudomonadales bacterium | reverse complement strand
CGCTATGCTTTCGGTCGCGAGCACGCGCTCGGGGCCAAAATCCTGCGCGATCATCGCGGCCCCTGGTGAGATATGCGGGCTAGCGTCCTGTTCGCCCCCACGGGTTGCTCGGAGGCCGACGCTTGATGAATCCGGCACTCAGGGAGTCGTTGGAACACTTCATCGCGGATGGTGAGGACCCTGTGGAGGGTGCGCTGATCGTCGCCGGAATCGTTGATCGCGATGCCGAGGTGGAGTGGGCGAGAACGGAGATCGGGCGCCTCGCGACCGAGGTCGGCGGGGTGGGGGAGGTGACGCCTCGCGAGTTGGTCGCCGGCGTCTCGGCGTGTGGCTTCAAGGGCGCGGGCAAGCGCTACTACGAGATCGAGAACAGCCTCCTGGACCACGTGTTGAGGAGCCGTCGGGGGATACCCATCTCGCTCGGCGTCGTGCTCATGGGCATCGCCCGCCGGCTGGGTCTGGAGGCCCTCGGCGTCAACTTTCCGCGCCACTTCCTCATCACCATCGGCGACCTCCTGGTCGACCCCTATGCCGTCGCCCCCACGTCTGTCGAGAACTGCCGTGCCTGGCTTCGGGAGAACAAGGTTGGCGAAGAGGGCGCTTTCGGGATCGCCGACGCCGGCGACATCGTCCTGCGCATGCTCAACAACGTGCGCATGCTGGTGCAGTCGCTGGGCGACTTCACCCGCGCCTTGGAAATAGCCGACTACCAGTTGGTGGTGGTCCCCGACTCCTACGCTCTGCGGGTGGAGCGCGCCGACGCCTGGCTCGGTCTGCGCGCGCCCGAGATGGTGGTCGAGGAGCTGGAGCATGCCGTGCGCCATGCACCCGACGAGGCGACGGCGGAGAGACTGCGCGAACGGATCGAACAGGCTCGGCGTATGAAGTCGGTGGTCAACTGAGCCGCGAGGTGCACCCTACGGGTCAATCGCCTTGAACGGGTCGTCCAGGTTCAAGGATACCGCCTCGCCGTAGCCGGGAATCCGGATCTCCTCGGTCGATAGCTTGAGGTCGTCACCGTCGAGCACGCCCTTGCCAAAGCGGTAGATCGTCTCGGCTTCGCCCCGAGTGGCTGCCGCGTCGTAGTCCAGGGCGGCGCCGTGGACCGCCTCGTTGCGCTGCGCGTGGCGGCGCATGGCTTCGGCGCCGTGCCTTGCGGTGAGCATTTCCCGGGCGATGCGCGGACTCAACAGCAGACCCGTCGCGTTGTTGCCGCCGAAGCCCTTGGAATTGATCAATGCCATGTCGACGGCGTCCGGGTCGATCTCGATGTGTTCGGGTGCGATGCGCAGGTGGCTGTGGTGAATGTCGTCGGCCGGCCCGTCGATGGTTGCGATACCCGGGATCCAACCGTACTGCCAGGCACCGATGGCGAACGCGGTCTGATCGCCGGAGGCGGGTGCCAGGGTGTGGCCGAGGTAGGCCTTGATGGCGGCGACGTTCCAGCGCTCGATGCCGAAGGTCTTGGCCATTTCGTTCAGGATGTGCGACTCGCTGACGCGGTTCTGCGGCGTCCCGGTGCCGTGCGCGTGCACGTAGCTACGCCGCCGCACGGCCTCGTCGCCGAGAATCGCTCGGCCCCGCGCCAGCGCTTTCGCCACGGTGACGTAGTTGCCGATGCCGGGTCCGGGGATCGACTTCTTGTAGCCGTCGGCATTGACGAACACGTCGCCCACGGCGGCATGGATGTCGGCCCCGAGTTGGAGGGCTAGGGCGTCGTCGGTTACCACGATGTATACGGCGGCTTCCGCCAGGGTGAAGCCGCAGTTGGCCGCGAACGGTCGGCAGGCCCGGCGATTGTCGACGACCTCGGCATCGTCGAGGGCCATCAGGTCTTCGTCTTCGGCCAGGGCGCCCATGGTGCGGTACGCCTCGACGACCTCGGGAACGATGGGGGCCTCGGCGGCACCGACCACCGCCACGCGGCAGCGGCCGGCACGGATGTCGTCCACCGCGGTCTTGAGGTTGTAGAGGAACGTCGCGCAGGCGCCGATCACGCCGGCGGTGGCGCCGCAGCTGCCGATGACGTAGGCGTTGACGAAGTCCACCGGCATTTCGGGCAGACCGAGAGCCGCCTGCTTGGCGGTCGGCCGCTTGCCCATCATGGGTGCCTGCATCATGCCGCCGTTGCTGTAGGTGTCGAGCTGCCCCATGGCGCTGCCCGAGTAGGCGGCGAACTCGTCGGGCCGCACATGCTTCCTGAAGTCGTCCCAGGGGATGCCCACCGACTGCACGGCATCCGAGGCGGCGTAGACGTTGAGCTGCAGGCCGCGGGGATGGTTGCGCGACGCATACAGGCTGCCCGGCTCGAAACCCGTGGGCACCTGGCCGGCGGAGGTGACCTTGGAGACCCGCTTGTCGGGAATCAGCACATCGAGACGCTCGGTGGTCACCTCGACGCGACCATCCTCCTGGGGGCGAAGCGACCAGTCGGGTGGAATCTCGTCGGGCAGGTCCCGGGACGCCAGCGTGAAGGTGATCGGCCCGGATGAAGCCGGCGTCAACTGCGCGCTGCGCTGCCAGTGGATGCGTTCGGGATCGAAGCAGTCGATGCGCCGGATCAAAGTGTTGTCGAGGATGTGGCGGCGATTGTCGGCGTCGGCGGGGTCGCCTTCGACGTTCATGAGACTCGCGAGGCTGGCGAAGGTGTCGTCCGCATCGGCGGCACCGACGACGTCGATCACCGTGCGCCGGTAGGCGTGGTGGAAGGACACGCGCCCGGCCGGGTTGATGCCGCCGAAACCGACGATGACGGGCAATGGGGAACCCACGGTGGCTATCTCTGTTTCGGTCGGTCCATGCGCGCCGTCGGAGTCTACACGCGTTCGATGGCGATGGCGGTGGCCTCGCCGCCACCGATGCACAGCGACGCGATGCCGCGCTGTCCGCCCCGCGCCGCCAGGGCGTGGGCGAGGGTGACGATCAGCCGGCTGCCGGTGGAACCGATGGGGTGGCCCTGGGCGCAGGCGCCGCCGTAGACGTTCACGATCTCGGGGTCGAGGCCCAACTCGTCGATCGCCATCATCGGTACGCAGGCGAAGGCCTCGTTGATCTCGAAGACATCGACCTCGTCGCGGGTCCAGCCGGTCTTGTCGAGCAGTTTGGCGATCGCGCCTGCGGGGGCCACGGTGAAGTCGGCGGGATGGATCGAGTGCGTGGCGTGGGCGACGATCCGGGCGAGGGGTTCGGTGTTCGCCGCGGCTTCGGTGCCGATGACCAGCGCCGATGCGCCGTCGGAGATGGAACTCGCGTTGGCGGCGGTGATGGTGCCGTCCTTCTTGAACGCCGGCCGCAGGCTCGGAATGCGTTCGATCTTGGATCGGCGCGGCTGTTCGTCTTCGGTGACTTCGTCCATGGCGCTGATCTCGGTATCCAGAGTGCCGGAGTCCATGGCGTGTCTCGCCTTGGTGACCGAGGCGATGGCGAACGTGTCCATCGCTTCCCGGGTGAGTTGGTGCCGGTCGGCCGCGTCCTGGGCGAAACCGCCCATGGAACCGCCGGTCTCGGCGTCTTCCAGGCCATCGGTGAACATCGAGTCGGCAAGGTCCGCATGCCCCATGCGCAGCCCGCCGCGCGCCTTGCCGAGCAGGTAGGGCGCGTTGGACATGCTCTCCATGCCGCCGGCGATCACGCACTCGGCGCTGCCCGCGCGGATCAGGTCGGCGGCGAGCATGGCGGCCTTCATGCCCGAGCCACAGACCTTGTTGATGGTGGTCGCGCCCGTCTGGTCGGGGACGCCGGCCAGCCGCATCGCCTGGCGGGCGGGTGCCTGCTTGACCCCGGCGCTCACCACGCAGCCCATCAGGACCTCGTCGACCGCCTCAGCGTCGACGCCCGCGTCGTCGATGGCTGCCTGGATGGCGTGCCCTCCGAGTTCCGGTGCCGAACGATGGGACAGCGACCCTTGGAAGCTGCCGATGGGTGTTCTCTTGGCGCCTAGGATGTAGGCGTGGTGGCTCATTGGGTCTCCTCGGCGGTTGCAGCGGCCGTCGGGGCTTCGTGGAAGCGCGGCAGCAGCTCGGCGAAGTTGCAAGGCTTGAACCCCGCATCCAACTGGTTCTTCAGAATTCCGTCCCATGCCGTCCGGCAGGCCCCCGTGGATCCGGGCATGGCGAAGACCAGGGTCGCGTTGGCGAGCCCGGCGACGGCCCGGGACTGGATGGTCGAGCTGCCGATCTCGTCGTAGGAAAGCTGGCGGAAGAGTTCGCCGAAACCGTCCACCGTTTTGTCGAACAGGGGCAGCAGGGCTTCCGGCGTGCTGTCCCGGCCGGTGAACCCGGTACCGCCCGTGGTCAGCACGACCTGCACCTCGGGGTCGGCGATCCACTGGCTGACCACGGCGCGAATGGCGTAGACGTCGTCGCGCACGATGTGGCGCGCGCCCAGGCGGTGGCCGGCTTCCTGGAGGCGTTCGGCGAGCAGATCACCGGACGTGTCCTCGTCGGGTCCGCGGGTGTCGGACACCGTCAGCACGGCGATCGCTAGCGCAACGTCGGTCATTAGGAGATTGGTTGGGACGTACGGCAGGACGGCGAGTTTACGCTAAAGCGCAGTATGTTCGCTAAGGCGTGGCGCGCGGGCCAAAGCGTCCTCAAGCCAAAGCGCGGTGCACATGAGGGTGCGTCAGGGATCGCCGCACTCGCTGCCTTCGTAGAGTCCGATGTTGTCCATCTGGACGTCGTGGGGGCTCTGCGCGAGGTCGAAGGCGACCCGGCCCCGGAGGTCGGTCTCGGCGATGGTGAAGGTGTGCTTGAAGGTCTGGTATTGCGTGGTGAGGTCGACCCGGAACTGTTGGCCGCTGGTGTTTTCCCAGCGGTCCATGTTGGTGTCGGTGTACGCGGTCATCGGGCGATTCGCGCGGGCCTTGGCGTCGTAGCACAGGGTGTACTCCTGCCCGCCGATCACCGTGACGGCGTGACTGATCTGCGATTCCCACGGCCGGTTCGCTGCCCGGATCATGTCGATGTTCACTTCATTGTTCCAGGAGATGTCCGCGACGACGCCGTCGAACTCCACCGTGTTCCAGTTGTTGCGCTTCCTGAAGCTGTCCGGGGCCTCGTTGTGGGAAGAGAACAGCGAGGGCGTGAACGTACCGCCACTGGTTATCAGGTTGCCGGGTCGGGGATCGAGCGGCGACTGCTCGTTGAAGATCATCATGTCGTTGCTGACGAGGCCGTTGGGATTCTGGATCTGCAGGAAGTGCAGCCCACCCGGGTCCGGCGCCGAGTCGAGTTCGACGATGAGGACCTCGCCGTCGCAGTCCGGAAGGGTGCCGATCTCGCAGCGGATGCGGGCGTCGACCCGGCGGCCGTCGATGGTCGCGAAGGCGCCGTCCCGGACGTGGCGGCCGTTGATCCGAAGCGTCAGTTCGTCGCTGAGGAAGGCCAGGCCGACGTTGCGTGTCTGGGAGTGGATCGCCGCCACGGGCCAGAGAGCGGGTTGCGGATGGTCGACGTCAACGTACAGACCCGTTCGGCCGGTGAGCGTCAGGACGAGTTCGCCGTTGGCTGCGGACTGAATCAGTTGCGAGCGGGAATAGGTCGCAGTGCCTTCACGTTCGCGATACAACCCGTCGTCGAACTCCAGGGCGACCGCGGTGCCCTGGTCGCCGTCGACCCGCGCACCCTCCGCCTGCAGCAGGATCGCGCCCTCGGTGTCGGAGGTCTCCAAGGCGTCTAGGATGTGTCCGGTAAGTGGCAGGTCCGCAGTCGCGGTGTTCAGGGTGGTTTGCCGGGCGAAACTGCCGGAGAAGCCGGTACCGCCCTGGACCACCATCTCCCAGATGTCCGGGGAAGCCCCTCCCAGCAGCCAGATATTGCGCTCGGGGAAGGTGTCGTCCATGTTCACCAGGCGCATCAGGTCGATGACGTTGGTGCGTGCCTGGGGCGTGATGATGAAGCGGTCGTACGCGCCCCGCCAGGTCGGCGCATCCATGCCGGTCCCGGGGGTGTTGGAACTGACGAGGAACGGCATCTTGTGGCAGTCGCCGCAGGTCTGCGCGCCGGTGGACTCTCCCGAGTCGTTGATGAAGCTGAACTCGAAGAAGCCGTCGCGCGCCCGCTGCGTCAGTTCGTTGTCGAACGGTCGCGTCTGCGCCGGCGGGTAGGGGACGCTCAGAATGTAGCGCGCCAAGGCGTCGCGCACGTCGCTGTCGAGGAGCCCCTCCTTGCCCTCGTCGTTCACCGGGCAGTCGTCGGGGTCGCACATGGTGGTCGCGAGGCTGCCGTCCACCAGGACCCGCGCACAGGACTCCTCGTCGCCGACGTCGCAGTTCGGCTCCACCGCCGCATTGATCGACGCGGTGTTGTTGCCGCCGTACGGATCCCCCGGGATGCCGTCCCAATGGTACGGCTGGGTGTCGCGGAGTCCGCGCACCGGCATCGTCAGCCGCGGGGGAATCTGCGTACAGCCGTCGACGTCGCAGATCGGCGTCTGCAGCACCCAGATCAGCTGGTCGGTGTGGTTGTCCGGGTGACAGCTCTCGCACGAGAACGTGCCCGTGGACGAGGCGTCCGCATCGTTGAACGCCATCCGCCCGAGCTTGACGTCGGGATGGGTCGGATCCTCCAGGACGATAGTGTCGATCACGGTGGGATTGGCGACGGAAGTGAGGTCGACGACCGACACGGTGTTGGCGACCACGTTCAAGACCCAGGCGCCCGCCGGCGCGCCGGTGTCGTCGGACTCGAGCGCAACGCCGCGCGGGACCTCGTCGACGGCAACCCGTCCGAGGACATCGCCGGTCTCGGCATCGAGGGTGAACACCTGGTCCGACCCGGCTGCGGTCACGACCAGGGTCGCATCGTCATCGCTGATTTCGATGCCGAAGGGGGTGGCGAGCGCCATGCCGGGTTGCGGATCGTCGGGGGGCAGGGGCTCGAGATCGAGGAACTCCGGCCGCTGACAGGACGACGCGCAATCCACCCGCGGTTCTCCATCTCGGCGAGGCCGTGTTTGCGGGTGCCCGCGCGGCCGTTGGCGGTGTTGCGCGCATCCGTCTGGGCGACGAACACGGTGCCCGTGCTGTCGACGGCGAGCCCGTAGAGCAGCGTACCGGCGGTGTGGACAACGCGTAGCTGGGTGTCGGTCGCGGTGTCGAAGATGAAGATGTCGCGGTCGGGAATGCGCGGGTTCTTGACGATGTCGGCATCGTAGCCGGTCGACAGCACGTTGTTGGTGGTGAACACGTGCTGGACCGCGTCGAAGGTGCATTCGTCGCCGTCGATCCGCTCCGCCAGGCAGCCCGAAAGCTGACTCTGGTTGTTGGACTCGAACGGCGCGACGTAGAGCCGCCCACCCCGCACGACCAGCGCCCTCGGATCCTGCGCCCGTATCCGCAGGTGGCCGGTGACCGTCCGGCTGGCGACATCCACCACGGCGACGCGATTGGTGGTGGACAGCGTCACGTAGGCCTTGGCGTCGTTGGCGAAGGCGATGCCCACGGGCTCGTCGAAGCGGGTGGACAAGGTGTGAGGATTGACATCCTGAATCGTCGCGACGACCTCGTGGAAGGTCGGACTCGAGGGGTCGGTGTCGATGACGCTCACCGAGTCCGAAATGTGGTTGGCGACCCACAGTTCCTTGCCGTCGGGTCGGACCCCGAGGCCCACGGGGTCGACACCGACGTGGACCCGCCCGATGATCGAACGGTCCTCGACGTCGATGATGTCCACGGTATCCGCCGGCGTGTTGGTGGCGTACACGTACGACCCGTTGACGGCGATGGGCCGGAAATGCGGGCTGGCGAAGGTGGGATGGCCCACCTCGTCGCTGATGGGCGTCGGTTCGGCGGGCCCCGTGGTGTCTTCGCGCAACAGGCCCAGGAAGCGGACCATGTTGGCGTAGTCGGTGGAGCCGGCGGCGACCTGCTCCCCGCCGCCGTGATTCGAGAGGCCTTGGATCCTATTCAGGATGTAGGTCGCGCCTTCCTCGTCGGCCAGCTCGCGGAACGCCGCCAGGTTGTGGTCGATGTGATCGGGATCGTTGGTATCCACGAAAACCAGACGCGTGTTCCCCGACTGGCCGCCCTCGACATGGCAGTTGATGCACTTGGACTGCACGATCGGATCGGAAATCGAGCTCTCGTAGACGTCTTCCGCCGTCTCCCCCTCGGGTTCGTCGGTGGTCTCCTCCGTCCCCCGACCCGGCGTGGTGGACAGGTTGGTCAGGTGACGGGTGGGGCTCTCGAGCAGGCTCATCGCCCAGATCGGCACGTCGGCCTCGATCGCGAGCTGCCACTTGCCTGTTCCCGCGCCCAGGGCGCCTTCGAAACCCTCTGTGCCGGACTCGAGGTCCTGGGCGGAGAGCGTCCGCGCCGTGCCGGCGGGCACCGAGACGGTGACGTCGTCTGCAGCGGATTCGTCACGGTCATCGGATCCCGTGATGGTCACGGTGGCGACCTGCTCGCCGGGGTTCACCAGGCGCAGCCGGCTGACCTGGTTCGTATTCCTGCCGGGGTTGAAAATGGCCAGGCGATGCCGGTTGTCGAGCGACGGCGCGAGGTCGTGCATGGCGGTCAGGAAGCCGTCCTCGGTGCGTATGTAGGCCAGCACCTCGATATCGAGCTCGCTCGTGGCCTGCAGGTACCAGTCGCCTTCCCCCGCTCCGACGCCATCCGACAAGCCCTTGTCGGCGTTGCCGTCCTCGAGGTCGTCGGAGTTGAAGTGCGCCGTTTCGTTGGCGTCCAGGGACAGGGTGATGGCGGGATAGTCCGCGTCTGAGTCGTCGGCCGCGGTGATCGTGACCTCGCCCGCCGACTGGTCATGGTTGATGACGCGGACAAAGCCCTGGCGTCCACTGGGATCGCCCGCCGGCGGCATGAGGGGCACGTTGTGGACGACGCTCGCTGGATCGAAGTCGAGCAGTTCCAGGAAGTCCTCCATGGTCATGAAGTCGGTGGTCCCGACCGCGATCTGAACGCCACCGGTATGACTGATCCCCTGGATCTTGTCGAGGATCAATTCGCGACCGCCGTCGACCTCCCCGAGGAAGTCCTGGAAGACGTCGAAGTTCGTCGTCGCGTGATGGGCGTCGGAGGACTCGGTGAACACCAGCCGCGTGCCGCCGGATTGGCCACCCTCCACATGGCAGTTGATGCACTTCGACTGCACCACGGGGTTCGAAACCCGCGCCCGAAAGATCTCCTCGGCTTCGGCGACGGGTCCGCCGAAACCGCGAACGGGAGCGGTGGACAGGTTGGTGAGGTGTTGCGTGGGGCTCCTCAGCAGGCTCATCGCGATGATGGGCTGATCGGCCTCCACGGTCAGCTGCCACTTGCCCTTGCCGTCGCCGAGGGCCCCGTCGAAGCCGGCGCCGCCGGATTCCAGTTCCTGCGCCGACAGCGTCCGCGACGCACCCGCCGGGACCGAGACCCTGACATCGGTGCCCGGGGTCTCGCCATCGTCGTCGACGCCTGTGATCGTCACGTCGACAGCCGCGTCTCCCGGATTGATCAGGCGTAGCAGGCTGACCTGGTTCTCGTTCTGGCCGGGATTGAAGATGGCGATCCGGTGACGATTGCCGAGCAATGGGGCGGTATCGTGCATGGCCGTCAGGAAACCGTCGCTGGTGCGTATGTAGGACAGCACCTCGATGTCGAGTTCGCTCTCGAGTTCGAGACGCCAGTCTCCCCCCGTGGGCGGTCCCGACGAGCCGGTCAGGTTCTTGTCCTCGTTGCCGGTTTCGAGGTCGTCGGAGTTGAAATGCAGCGTGTTGTTGGCACTGATGGAGAGTGTCACCTTCCCCCCCTGCACACCCTCGTCGTCCACGGGCACGATGGTCACCTCGCCGTCGTTCGACGAGTGGTTGATGACGCGCACGAAGCCCTGGCGGTCGGCGTTCGCCATCGCCGGGAACAGGGGCGCGCGGTGCGTGGTGGTGGTTGCCACGGCACCGGTTGCGGGAGCGGAGTCAACCGTTTCCCGGTCGGAAGCGACCGACGAAAGGGCGGCCACGTTGAAGGCCGGGCCGGTCGGTGGCACGGCCGGAGGGTGGGGCGCATCCCGACCGAGAACCAGCATCGCCGGCAGGAGCACGGCGGCTCGTGTGAATCGGCGGCGCCAGACAATCGAAGCAGGCTCCCTGGACTTGTCGGCGGCCGCCGGTCGCATGGCTTCGCCTGACATGGACTCGCTTGCTCCGAGACTCAACCGGCTATATTCCGTTCATGTCGCTGGATCGTCAAGGAATTCTGTCGGCTTTCTGTCGGCTCGACGGTGTTCTCGGGGCACCGTGTGGTGGGCGAACCGGCCTGTTGGGGCGCTGGATTTCGGCCCCGGTTTGTGGAATCGTCCGGCCTGCGCGAAGTCGAAGACGGACGAGTGTCCAGCCGCATGCTGTCAATGCCGCCACGGGCCGAGGGCAATGGATAAGAGCGCGCTGGGCGATCTGTATCTGATCGCGGAGAGCCTCGCCCAGGACTCCTCACTCCTGCCGGATACCGAGCAGGAGTTCGATCCGCCGTTGCGCGGCGTACTCTCCGAGGCGGACATCGTTCGCCAGGCCGAACTCCTCGACAACCTCGACATCGACTCCTATATCGAGGCGGTGGTCGCCGGCGCCGAGGATCCGAAGCGGATACCGGCGCCGGACGTCATCCGCCGGCTGGGCGACGTCGAACGCGAAGAGCTCGACGGGCCGTACTATTCCGCGACGGTGACCATGGATTTCGACGGCACGCCGCGCAGCGTCGGCTTCATCGCCCAGAACCGCGCCGTGCGCAGCGGCGAATGGATGCCGGAACATCATCTGAAGGCGGCGGCGTGCATCGTCAGGTATTCGAACCGCTCGGTGCCCATCGTCAGCCTGATGGACA
>JAGWBN010000067.1 GCA_021295875.1 Pseudomonadales bacterium | reverse complement strand
AGCTGGCGAGGGACCACGGCACACGGCAACGGCTGGCCGCCAACGCCCATCGCCGCGCCAAGACGTTCTCCTGGGACCGTGCCGCCCGAGAAACCGCCGACGTGCTCGCCGCCGCCGCGGGACGCGGCTGAGGCAACGTCCGAACCAACCCCGCGCCCGCCCCCGACGCCGATGTCACCGTGACGTCGTTTGTGGGACGCCTGTCGCGTGTGTCGCAAACCCTATGGGACGCCTGTCGCGTGTGTCGAAAACCCTAATCCTTCGCAAACCCTACGAACCCTACGCCAACAGTTCATCAACCTGCAGGCCCGCGTCAGCCAACCTCTGCCGGAATGCTGGATTAGCATCGGGATTGCTAACCAGGACCGCATGGAACGGTACCGGGCCCCTATCCCACCACTCGCCAAGTTCCACCGGCTTGGACCACACCTCGCCGGCTTCGGGTAGGCACTCCACCACACTCGACTCGCACGAATGTGTCATGGTGGTCTGTTCTAATACACGCGTCCATCGCTTCCCACGACAAGCCTCTCCGTCCCACGATCCGCAGATCGCTACCAGCCGAGAGTCGCGAACCGCATTTTGAGCAGCCCGGTGTAGCGCTCCTGTTGGACGGTCGGTAGAAAGGACCCGTCGATCCGCTCGTGCCACAGGGGAGCAGCACGGATCAGGTCGTCTCGAACCCGTTCAATCACACGGCTAGGAAGCCCCAAACGCTCCTCGGCGTAGTAGCCGATCCAGTTCTTGCGGCCGAGGCGGCGTTTCTTCCCCTGCAACGGCAGGGCGGTCTCCTCAAGCGCTTCGATCGATTCGCCCATCGCCAGGTATGCCACGGTGGTGCTGAGGTAGTCGTAGGCCGGCGCGAGTTCGACTTTGCCCTTTCTCGTGATCAGCGAGTGATTCTTGAGGTGCATGTCCTCGTTGCCCACGAGGAAGTTGAAAAGGCTTCGCTTCAAGAGCTTCACCTTTTCGACGGCGGGAAATGTGCAATGGACGTCTATCACCTTGACCAACTGCTCCATGCTGGAGTCGTACTTGGTGTCCCTGCGCCCGCCCGACAATTGAGCAAAGTCCTCGACGGCCACCTTGTCCTTGTGCCCGACCCGGTCGAAGCGGCGAACGAAATACGACCACGAACCGTCCGTGCTGCGCACGAGGCCGCTCACCGGCACCTCGATGCCACACAGCTTCGCAAGGTGCATGGTGAGGCCTTCGTTCTCCGGCAGATTGGGGTACACCTCGTGCTGCGGCTTGAGCACGAAACGTCCCCCTCGATCGACGACGTCGAAAACGCCCTGCTTCGCATTGAGGCGAACGCTCAACTTGGGCTGCACGCCCTGGATCGACATCTTGCCGGCACGCAGGACGGCTTCGCGACGTTGTTGTCGCGCGTCGTACGGCAAATCGTTCAGATAGCGGAGATTGGGCGACAACATCCGCAACCCAGCCTGGGAATAGATGCCCTCAGTGCAGGGTTCGTAGGTAATGGGGCAGCGGTTCACACGGTCGCCTCGACAATGGTGACCGAGCCGACGACGTCTTCACCGACCGCTAGGAGCTGCCCCAAATAGTCGTCATGATCGATCTTGCGCTGCCGCAGCAGGCCGTCGAGCATCACGCCTTCCGGCAACAGCCCCTCGAAGAAGGCCGGGAAGCCTTCGAAGACGATCTCCCGGGTAGAAATGGGCATGGTCAACGACACCGGCGGGCCGTCGTAACTCTCGAAATAGCGGAATACGAACCTTGTCGGCGAGTGTTCTTCCAACATCCCCGCCGGCTCGCCCCCAACGAGTACCGAGGCGGTCCTCATCGAAGGACATCCATGTCCGTGCCGCTCTCCCCTTCCAAGGCCGAGCGGCACTCCGCCATCAGCGGCCCATCGAGCTCGACGTCGATGTTGAGAACTCGAAACATCGCCATGAGGGTCGTCAGGCGCGTGGTCTGCTTGCCTCTCTCGACATCGAACACCGAGGTCTTGCCGATTCCCGCGAGTTCGGCCAAGGCGTGCTGGCTCAGACCCGCACGACGACGGTGGTAGCGAACGACGTCGCCGACCGTCTCTGACGAGTTCGCCCTCATCATTTTCCTATCTCATTGCCGGTACAGCGGTATATATTGCAAGAAAGTCACCGATTTGCAAACTTGTCGTCTATAATTACCGGAATAACGGTAATTGGAACTCATAGGCTCTGACGATTCCGTTCCGCACTTCATTTGTGCCATCCAATTACTGCTTTAGCAGTAATTTGTGGACTGGAAACCACCACTCAACGAAACCAGACGCCGAACCGGCGGGCGTCGTCCAGCACCCATCGGGCGCGCAGGCCGATGGCGATGCCGACCGGTAGCCAGAACATCAGCCAGGTCCAGCCGATCTTGTCGACGAGTTCGTGGCCGTCGAGCAGGTAGCCGGGAAGCGCCAGGGCCCAGACCGCGAGCCCGAGTTTCGCCTCGGGTTGCTCGTAGTGGGCGAACAGGGTTCTGAGGACGACGCCGACGACGGCGAGCGTGAGGCCCAAGGCGAACAGGCCGCCTTGGTGGGCGACGGCCAGGAACAGGCCGTGCTGGTGCAGAACGGGAAATCCTTCGACCTCGATCGGATCCCGGGTCAGGACGCCGAGACCGAACCACAGACCCTCCGCGGCGATACGCGCGGCGTAGTCCGACCAGATTCCCGGCCGGAAGCTGTCTCCACGGGGAAGAATCAGCGCCTCGGCGCCGGGGACGAGGCGAATCGACAGGACGAGCACCACCAGCAACACCGCGGCGAGAGCGGCCCCGTGCAACACGAAGCGCGACCTCGTGGCGCTGCGGTGTGCGATCCCCAGGCAAACCGATCCCAGCACGAGGCAGGCGATGGCATTGCGCGACCCCGACAGCACCACCGCGGTGCAGAGCGCCACGACGCACGCAACGATCCCCCATCCCGCGACTCCGAGTGGTTTCCGTCGCAGCACGAACCAGGCCATCCCGCCGAGGGCTGCCGCGGCGTAGACGAAGGCGGCGGCGACATGGGTGTCCAACTGCCCGAGCCCGTTCAGCCGCCCATCCTCCGGTGACTCGGCGAAGAACACGGTGATCGCCGCGACGGCAGCGAGTCCGCCGACGATGGCGAGGACCAGCGTCATCCGCTCGCGGAACCAGTCCACCTGGACGCTTTCGGCGACCGCGACCACGAACGCCAGCACAAGGACCGAGCGGACCGCCTGGGACGCTGCCGCGCCGCCGTCCCAGGACGCCGACCACAAGCTGGTCAGCGGTATGTACACGAGCAGGGCAACGACCAACAGGAAGGCCGGTTGGAACCATAGCGAGCGCCAACGCCGGAAACCGCAGAGACAGTAGATCGCCAACAGGTAGGTGATGAGACTCGACGCGCTCTGCGACGGCAGTACGAAGAGCGAGGCCAGGGCGACCACGACCAGGGTGGCCGAAATCGGCACGCGGTATTCGAGAAACCGGCCGAACGGGGAGAGGTCCCCTTGGGAGTGCATCCTAAGGTATGTGCTGGGCGTCGGAGAGCGTGATGGTACCAGCCGCCCGTTCCGGTGGACCCAGCAGCACCGGCGTCCTACACTCGCGCGAAGGGCCCATAGCTCAGTTGGTTAGAGCAGTGGACTCATCGCGACGGTGCGCCACGTGGGCATCGTGAAGTGGTGCGCTCTCGCCGAGAGGCGGGAGATGAACGGGATGAATTCAGGGGAACCGCCCGGTCGGGCGCTCCGATCACGGCAACCCTGAGCCAAGCCGGCGGTACACCGCCGGAAGGTGCAGAGACTACCTGGGGACTGGCGCCGCGGTCGGCACCGAGCGTCCTTGATGACAGGCTAGAGCGTCCCGCACCCCAACGCCGCCACGACCTCGTGGCGACGCGGGTGATGAGATAGTCCGCCCCCGGTGGAAACGCCGGGAACATGCGAATCCATTGGTCCCAGGTTCGAGTCCTGGTGGGCCCACCAACGTGATCGCTGGCACGGGTCGCCCGAGATTTCGCAAGCCGAGATCTTTGTGGATTTCCCTTCAGCTTCGAGTGCACGGCACGAGAATGCAAGCATTCTCGAACGCGCCCAAAGGGCGCGCGCGCGTTACCGGCGGCTAGGTTCGGTCCACTCGTCGAGGAAGCTCTTCAGGTGGTCGCTGCGGCTCGGGTGGCGCAGCTTGCGCAGGGCCTTGGCCTCGATCTGGCGGATTCGTTCCCGGGTGACGTCGAACTGCTTGCCGACCTCCTCCAGGGTGTGGTCCGTGTTCATGTCGATGCCGAAACGCATGCGCAGGACCTTCGCCTCGCGGGCGGTGAGCCCCCCCAGCACGGTGCGGGTGGCTTCCTTCAGGCCCTCGCCGGTGGCGAGTTCCGCCGGCGAGCCGATGGTCACGTCCTCGATGAAGTCGCCGAGGTGCGAGTCCTCGTCGTCGCCGATGGGCGTCTCCATGGAGATCGGCTCCTTGGCGATCTTCAGCACGCGGCGAACCTTGTCTTCCGGCATCTCCATGCGCTCGCCGAGTTCCTCCGGGGTGGGCTCGCGGCCCATTTCCTGGAGCATCTGGCGCGATACCCGGTTCAGCTTGTTGATGGTCTCGATCATGTGCACCGGGATGCGGATGGTCCTCGCCTGGTCGGCGATGGACCGGGTGATCGCCTGGCGGATCCACCACGTGGCGTAGGTCGAAAACTTGTAGCCGCGCCGGTACTCGAACTTGTCCACGGCCTTCATCAAGCCGATGTTGCCTTCCTGGATGAGGTCGAGGAACTGCAGGCCGCGGTTGGTGTACTTCTTGGCGATCGAGATCACCAGGCGCAGGTTGGCCTCGACCATGTCCTTCTTGGCCCGTTCGGCCTTGGCCTTGCCGAGCGACATGCGGCGGTTGATGTCCTTGATCTCCGCCACGGTGAGACCGGTCTCTTGGGTCACGCTCTTGAGCTTGCGCTGGGCGCGGACGATGTCCTCCCGCGCGCGTGCAAGCCGGCGGCTGTAGTCGTGCGACCCCTCGATGCGGCGGTCGATCCAGGCGGGGGACGTTTCGCTGCCGTGGTAGTCGGCGAGAAAATCCGCTCGCGGCATGCCCGCCCCGACGCAGAGGTCCATCAGGACCCGTTCCTGGCGGCGGACCGTCCACAGGGCATCGCGCGGCAAGCCGACCACGACGTCGTAGTGCTTGGGCACGAGTTTGAAGAACGAGAACGCCGAGGCGAGCTTCGCCTGATCCGCCGCCCGGGCCGCGTTGTCGATGGCCTTGCCCGCGTCGGCGTTGCGAACGGTCTTGTTGTATGCCCGCCTGAGTGCCGTGAAGCGACGCTTGGCTTCGACGGGATCCGGGCCCTTGCGCTCCTCGGTATTGTCGTCCTTGTCGTCCGTAGCCGTGTGATCGACCTGGGCTGCCGGCGGCACATGGTCCGCGGGATCCAGGTAGCCGACGAGCAGGTCGGCGAGCTTGTCTTCCTTGGTGAGTTCGGTGTAGCGATCCAGGATGTACTTCACCGTGCCCGGAAAATGCGCGGTCGCCGCCAGCACGTGTCGTATGCCTTCCTCGATGCGCTTCGCGATGGCGATCTCGCCCTCGCGGGTGAGCAGTTCCACGGTGCCCATCTCGCGCATGTACATGCGCACCGGGTCCGTCGTCCGACCAGCTTCCGTCTCCACCGCGGCCAGTGCCGCGGCGGCTTCCTCGGCCGCGATCTCGTCCGCCGTGTTGTCGCTGGCATTCAGCAACTCGTCGGCGTCGGGAGCGGCTTCCGCCGACTCGTAGACCGTGATGCCCATATCGTTGATCATGCTGATGATGTCTTCGATCTGGTCGGAATCGCTGATGTCGTCGGGCAGGTGGTCGTTGACCTCGGAGTAGGTCAGGAATCCCTGCTCCTTGCCCTTGGCGATCAGTTCCTTAAGGCGAGAGTGGTGCTGGTCGGTTTCGGTAGCCATATCACCTCGTGACGTCGACGACGCGGGTTACGGGAATGTGGTGGCCGGAAGGCGGCCAATCAAGGGGTAAAAAACAGCGCATCATAACACTTCCCGGCGCCTCTGGGCATGGCGCCGCAGGTCGTCCACAGACCACCCGCTCTGCTCTGCAGCCCGCGAGGAGGCCGCCAGATCCATGTCGATGATGTACTCGCGCATCTTGGCCGCGAAGTCGGCCGCCTGGGTCGGCAACAGCAGAGGACGGGCGGCGAACGCGGCGAGCTGGTCGTGGGCATCGTGACCCACGTACCGGGCGAGTAGCGTGCCCGTGTCCGCGTCGGGTTCTTCCATGAGGTAGCTTGCGACATCGGCGAGCAGGCTCGAGTTCGCGTCCTTGGCGAGCGCCACCCGGGTCTCTGAGTCCAGTACGGCAATCAACTCGGGGTCTTTGACTATTTCGAGCAGGAGTCGTTCTCCACTTGGCGATAGCTCCAGCCGTGATGGTTGACCGATCAGGCGCGGTGGTTCGGCATAGCTGGACCGCGCATCGCCCGCGGCCCGGTCAAGCGCCGCGGCGTCGATGCCGGTGCGATCCGCCAAGCCGTCGACAATCACCCGGCGCAAGGCTCCATTGGGCAGTCTGCCGACATGCGGCACGGCCAACTCGGAGAGCAACGCGCGGCCGTCGGCGTTGTCGAGGTCCAGTCCTTCTTCGAGGTGTTCCAGGAAGTACTCGCCCACCGGCACGGCCTGGTCGACCAGGCCTTGGAAGTGTTCCCGCCCCCGGCTGCGGATGATCGTGTCGGGGTCTTCCCCCTCCGGCAGGAACACGAACTTCAGCTGCCGCGTTTCGGACAACACCGGAAACGCCGCGTCCACCGCCTTCCACGCCGCACCGCGGCCCGCCTCGTCGCCGTCGAAGCAACAGACCACCAGGTCCACGTGCCGGTACAGGGTCTCGAAGTGCGCCTGGCCGATGGCGGTCCCGAGGGTGGCGACGCTGTTGACCACGCCGTGCTGGGCAAGCGCCACGACGTCCATGTAGCCCTCGACGGCGAGCACGCTCTGCAAGCGGCGCTGCGCGCGGCGTGCCTCGTAGAGGCCGTAGAGCTCGCGTCCCTTGCGGAACACGTCCGTCTCGGGGGAATTGATGTACTTCGGCTCGCCGTCGCCGTAGACGCGACCGCCGAAGCCGATGACGCGGCCGCGGGTGTCGCGAATGGGGAAGACAATGCGTTCCCGGAAGCGGTCGTAGGTGCGGCCTTTGTCGTTGCGGACCACGAGGCCGGCGGCGACCAGCTTCTGCTCGCCGAACGAGGACAGCGCGTTCTTGAGCCCGTCCCAGCCGGCGGGCGCGAGACCGATCCCGAAGTCCCGCGCAATCTCGCCCGTCAGGCCCCGCGACCTGAGATAGGCGACGGCGGCGGCGGCATCCGCCTGCGAGCGCAACCAGCGGCGGAACTGGGCCGCGGCGGCTTCGAGCACCTCGTAGAGGCTGGTGTCGCGGGGTGGTTCGCTGCCCTGTTCGCGGGGCACTTCCACGCCCACCGACGACGCCAGGGACTCGATGGCTTCGGGGAAGGTGAGGCCGTCGTACTCCATGAGGAATCCGATCGCCGTGCCGTGGGCCTCGCAGCCGAAGCAGTGATAGAACTGCCGGTCCTGGTTGACGTTGAACGACGGGGTCTTCTCGTTGTGGAACGGGCACAGGCCCTTGTGGTTGCTGCCGGATTTCCTGAGTTGGACCCGGGCGCCGATCACATCCACGATGTCGACCCGAGTGATCAGATCGTTGATGAACGACTGCGGGATCAGACCGGCCATGGCTGGAGAGAATAATCCTTGGCGGGAGCGCTGTCCCGCATAGAACGACGTTGAACCGCCGTTAGTCGGAAAGCGCCGCCCTCACCAGACGACTGACCGCGCCCATGTCCGCCCGCCCGGCGAGTCTGCCCTTGAGGGCGCCCATGACCTTGCCCATGTCCTTCATGGTGCTCGCGCCGGTCGCCCCGATAACGTCGCGAACGGCCTCGTCGATCTCGGCTTCCGACAGCGCGGCGGGCAGGAACTCCTCGATCACGTCGATCTCGAACCGTTCGACGGCGGCGAGGTCCTCGCGTCCGGCGCTCTCGTACTGGCCGAGCGAGTCGCGCCGCTGGCGGAGCATCCGGGTCAGCACGGCGATCACGTCGTCGTCGCCCAGTGTCTTGCGGTCGTCGATCTCGACCTGCTTGATCTCGGCGTTGACGAGTCGCAGCGCACGGACGCGGTCCCGCTCACGCTCACGCATCGCGCTCTTCGTGGCGAGCGCGATCCTGGCCTTCAGATCGGACATGTCGGGGGTGCTGCGCTAGAACGCTTTTTCGAATCGCCGGGCTTCGCGCTGCAGCTTCTTGATGTGCCGCTTGACCGCGGCGGCGGCCTTGCGTTTGCGCACGGAGGTCGGCTTCTCGTAGAACTCGCGACGCCGTACCTCGGATATGACCCCGGCTTTCTCGCAGGAGCGCTTGAAACGCCGCAGGGCGACGTCGAAGGGCTCGTTCTCTCTAACCTTTACGGATGGCATGTATGGCTTATTTCGAAACGGCGCGCATTCTACTCGCCGGACGAAGACATTGCCAACCACGGTGCCTGTCGGTGCCTGTCGAACGTTGCGGATTCGGTGTAGCGTAGGCCGGTCATGCTTCCAGTCAGCCCATGCTCGTTCTCGGCATAGAGACCTCCTGCGACGAGACCGGTCTCGCCCTGTACGACACGGCGGCGGGCCTTGTCGCCGAGTCGCTCTACAGCCAGGTGGAGCTTCACGCCCGCTACGGCGGCGTCGTCCCCGAACTGGCATCACGCGATCACATCCAGAAGATCGCGCCGCTGCTGGCAGAGCTCCTGCAGCGGGCCGGCCGCACCGTCGACGATCTGGACGGCGTGGCGTTCACCTCGGGCCCCGGGCTGATCGGTGCGTTGATGGTGGGCGCAACGTTCGGGCGGGCCCTAGCCTACGGGCTCGATGTCCCCGCCATCGGCGTGCACCATCTGGAGGCCCACCTGCTGGCCCCGTTGATCGGCGACGACTCGGGCGACACGGTGCCGCCGTTTGTTGCCCTGCTCGTCTCCGGCGGCCACACCCAGTTGTTCCGTGTGGACGACATCGGCCGCTACGCGCTTCTCGGCGAGAGCCTGGACGACGCCGCCGGCGAGGCCTTCGACAAGGTCGCGAAGATGCTGGGTCTCGGCTATCCGGGCGGACCGGCCGTCGCCGCCAAGGCGGAGACAGGCGACCCGGGCAGGTTCGTGTTTCCACGGCCCATGACCG
Source organism: Pseudomonadales bacterium (assembly GCA_021295875.1). Lineage (GTDB taxonomy): Bacteria > Pseudomonadota > Gammaproteobacteria > Pseudomonadales > Azotimanducaceae > VXYL01. The sequence goes on along the minus strand of JAGWBN010000067.1, from coordinate 793 downwards.
ACCGTCCGGGCCTCGACATGAGTTTCTCGGGTTTGAAGACCTTCACCTTGAACACCGTGCGCGACCACTCACCCCTCGGCGACCGGGATGTCGCCGACATCGCCCGCGCGTTCGAGGAGGCGGTGGTGGACACCCTCGCCATCAAGTGCCGACGCGCGATGCGGGAAACCGGTCTCGAACGCTTCGTCGCCGCCGGCGGGGTGGCGGCCAACCGCCGGTTGCGTGAACGCCTCAAGGACGCCTTGGCGCAGGTGACCTACGCACCCCCGGCTCTGTGTACCGACAACGGCGCCATGATCGCCCATGCCGGAGCGCTCCGACTCCAGGCAGGCCAGCAAGAGGGCTTGGAAGTCGCAACCCGCGCGCGCTGGAACTGTCGCCACTGTAGGCTTCTACGACGCGTTAGGAGCGTTGGATGTGGGTCAGGCGTGCCCGGCGGAGCGCGATGCCGTAGGCTGGACCCGGTTCCGCTTCGACGCGCAGTCCGCGTAGGTCTTCGATCAGGCGGCGCAGCTCGTTCAAGGAGGTGGCGGTACAGATCTCAACCGTCCGCATCACCAGTTCGGTCATCGGGTTCTCGCGGAACGCTTCGATGGCGGTGAGGGCGTCCAGAAACGCCTCCGGCCGAGAGGTTCCATCCGTGAGGTTGCGACCGTGGATGGCCAATCCCACACCAGCACGCTGGACGAGGCGCGGGGCGCGCAAGCGGGAAAAGAAGTGGTCCAAGGCGGTGGCCGAATTGGACCAGCCGAGGGCCGTCAGGGCGGTCGAGGCGCTGTCGAATTCGTGCCGC
>JAGWBN010000263.1:1226-2804 GCA_021295875.1 Pseudomonadales bacterium | reverse complement strand
GTACACCGGCGAGATGCCGTGGCCGAAGACCGAGTCCAAGATGTACGAGTACGCCTGCCACGAGGGCAACTACTCGATGTTCAACACCCTGCGCGGCGCGCGCCACCAGGAACGGGTCGCGCTGGAAGCCAACCGCTAGGGAAGCTCTGAACAAGAGCTTCCCTAGCGCGGCACAAGGACGTGCCGCCAAATTCGGTGGCGCAGGCCACTGAATTTGTGAGCAAAACAAAACCGCGCTTTTGTTTTGCTCCTGATCAAGCCCATGGACGGGCTTGATCAGAGGATACCTAGCGCCTCGGGGCCGTCCCCTGCGGTTCGTGGCGGCCTATTCCTCGCGCGGCAACGCTAGGGCGATCAGTTCGTCGTCGCCCCGCCGGCCGCCGGCGGCGACGGCGATGTACTGACGTCCGCCATGCAGGTAGGTCATGGGCGCGCCGTGGAGGCGGGTTTCGACATCGACTTCGCCGAGCAACTCGCCCGTCGTCTTGTCGAAGGCGCGCAGCAAGGTCCCCCTCGCCCCCCGACCGAGTTCGCCCGGTTTCGCCAGGTAGGCGATCAGCAGCGTCTTGGTCACCAGGATGCCTCCCTCGGCGACGGCGTCGCCGTAGGGACTCCCCAACGGGCCGAGTTCCAGGTGCTTGATCGTGGGGTGGTTGGTGGGGCCGTTGCCGAACGGAATCTGCCAGGCGTGCTCCCCCGTGTTGAGGTCGATGGCGGTTATGCGCCGGTAGGGCGGCTTCAGCAGGGGTAGCCCCCTTGGTCCCGGCGTCGGCACGTAGCTGATGACGTAGTCCCAGTCCGACCTGCCTGGTTCCGGCGGCACGACCGCCATGCCGACGGGGGTGGTCTGGGATTCGACGTAGAGGATTCCGGTCTCCGGATCGACGGACGCGCCCGGGAAGTTGGCGCCTCCGGCCGCGCCCGGCATGACGATGGTGCCGAGCTTGCCGCCGGCGCCCCGGACGATGGGCGGCGTGAAGATGGGGCCTAGCCGGTAGCGCTTGGCGATCTCGACGGCCTCGGCCTTCAACTCCGGCGTGAAGTCGATGAGGTCGTCCTCGTTGATGCCGAGCCGCTCGAACGGCGGTGGCTTGGTGGGATGCGGCTGGGTCGGGTACGACTTCTCGCCGGGCACGTCGCTCTGCGGCACCGGGCGTTCCTCGATGGGCCACACCGGTTCCCCCGTGCGCCGGTCGAAGACGTACGTGAAGCCGGTCTTGGACACCTGCGCGAGGGCCTTGATCGGTCGGTCGCCGACGACGATGTCGACCAGGTTGGGGGCGGAGGCGACGTCGTAGTCCCACAGACCGTGATGCACGGTCTGGAAGTGCCAGACCCGCTTGCCCGTGGCGGCCTCGAGGCACAGGACGCTCTCGGCGTAGACGTTGGCGCCGGGTCGCTTGCCGCCCCAGTAGTCGTTGGTGGGTGTCGAGATCGGCAGGTAGACGAGACCCAGCTCGTCGTCGCCGGCGAGCATCGACCAGGCGTTGGTGTTGCCAGCCTTGCGCCAGGACTCGTCCTCCCAGGTCTCGACGAACGGTTCGCCTTCCCGCGGAATGGTGTGGAAGCGCCACTTGA
>JAGWBN010000263.1:0-1185 GCA_021295875.1 Pseudomonadales bacterium | reverse complement strand
CGTAGTCGAAGATCTTCGAGCCGACGATGACGGTGTCGGCGACCACGATGGGTGGCGCGCCGTGGGTGATGTTGTTGATCTCGTAGTCGCCGGGTCCGAGGTCCCCGGCAAGGTCCACGATGCCGTCGTCCCCGAACCCGGGGTCCGGCTTGCCGGTGGCGATGTCAATGGAGACGAGCTGCTTGCCCATGGTCGCGACGAATAGGCGCTCGACCTTGCCATCGGTCCAGTATTCGATGCCGCGGGTCTGCAGGGGCTGCATGTTCGGCTGACCCTTGGCGTAGCTCTCGGGGTCGTGGACCCACAGTTCACGTCCGGTGGCGGGATCGAGGGCGGCGACCTGGCCGTGGGAGGTCACCGCGTAGACGCGGTCGCCGACTTTCAAGGGGGTGGCACGGTAGTGGCCCGTGTAGTAGCGCCCATTGTCGAAGGGGATGTTCTGATCGACGGATTTCCAGCGCCAGGCGATCTCCAGCTTGGGGAAATTTGCGGCGTCGATCTGGGCGAGCGGCGAGTATTTGGAGGAGGCGTGATCGCCACCGTGGTGGCGCCACTCACCGCCGGCCGTGCCCGTGTCGGCGCCTACGGAAAGCGCCGCACCGAGGACGCCCGCGGAACAGACACGCGTGACAAATGCCGGCGTGTGCCGATGGAGCTTGTGCATGGATCCCCCGATCCCCTTGCTGCCGAGGAGTTTGGACCGTAACTCCGGTGTGTGCCAGCGGAGATCCGGATCGGGTTTGGGTTGTCAGTCGAACAAGGTCTCGAACTGCCGGGGTTCGTTGCTCGTACGTGCCTCGCGAAGGCACTGCGCCAATACCGGCATGCCGGCGCGGATGACGTCGTCCGGGACGTGACCGAAGGCGAGCCTCAGGTACGGCACCTGTGTGCCGTGGATGTGGAAGTTCGCGCCCGGCGCGTAGCGGAAGTTGCGCTCGGCGGTGAGTCGCAGGAGCTTCTCCTGGTCGACGTCGTCCGGGAACCGCACCCAGACGAACAGCCCACCCGTCGGATTGGACGAGACGCAGACGTCCGCGCCGGCCTCGGCCAGGCCGTTCACGACGAGGTTCTTCTTGATTTTCAGCGCGTCGTTCAGCTTGTCGGTGAGTTCCCAGACGCCGTCCTTGTAGAGTTCGGCGACCACGGCCGCCGCCAGGTAGTTGCCGCCGGCGTCGTGGCGGCGGG
>JAGWBN010000066.1 GCA_021295875.1 Pseudomonadales bacterium | reverse complement strand
CGCAGGTCGTCGTCGTCCATCGCGGGGAGGTCGTCGTGGATCAGCGAGTAGGCGTGGATCAGCTCGACCGCAACCGCCGCCTGGTCGAGCACGGTGTCCGGCGCATCGGCGAGTCTGCCCGCGGCGTAGACCAGTCGCGCCCGAATGCGCTTGCCGCCGCCGAGCGCCATATGGTGCATGGCCTCGGCGAGGCGTTTGGGACTGTCATCCAACCGGAGCACGCGCTCCAAGCGTGCGTTGACACGGTCCACATCGTTCACCGGGAGTGTTCGACCACTTAGCTGGGAGCCAGCCAATCTAGGGTGAACGGGGGCCGCAGGCAAGCGCGGGTGTGCCGCGTCGCGGGTGGGTTGATGTTCGCGCGACGAGAAAACCGTAAACTTGAGCGGATGGACACCGACAACGGCGGCCTCAGCCCGCTTGCCCGGGCCGAAGCGCTGGTACCGATGATCGCCGCCGCGGCGGACGACATCGATGCCGGTCGCGAATTGCCAGCGCCACTGGCTGACGAAATCAAGGACAAGGGCCTGTTTCGCCTCCTCGTGCCCCGTTCGGTGGGCGGCGAGGAGATGGACTGGGTCGACTATCTCGACGTCGTGCGCACCATCGCCTATGCCGACGGCAGCACCGGCTGGTGTCTGAACCAGGGCGCGGTGTTCGCCACGACCTCTTGCCGGGCGCCCGAGTCGTTGGCGGGGGAGGTCTGGGGGGATCCGAGAACCGTGGTCGCCAACGGGCCTCCCCAGGGTGCCGTCGAGGTCAAGACCGTTTCAGGTGGATTCCGTCTCACCGGTCGTTGGTTGTTTTCCAGTGGTTGTCGGCACGCGAATTGGATTGCCGCGGTGTCCGGTGGTCGCGGTGAACCGCCCCGCCTGCATCTGCTGCCGCGCGACGATGTGGAGTTCATCGACGTCTGGCAGGTGAGCGGGCTGCGCGGCACCGGCAGCTTCAGCTTCCGCACCGAAAACCTGTTCGTCCCCGACGCCCACACCATGCGTCTCGACGTGCCGCCGCGGGAACCGGGGCCGGTCTACGTCATTCCCCAAGGGCTGCTGTTCGCTTGCGGCTTCGGCTGCGTCGCGCTGGGGGTGTCCCGGGCGGGACTCGATGCGACCATCGAACTGTGCAGCGACAAGCGCCCCCGGTTCGGCTCTCGGCCCCTGTGCGAGGATCCGGTGATCCAGCAGCGGATCGGCAAGGCCGAAGCCCGATGGCAGGCCGCCAAGGCGCTGTTGTTCGACTCGGCCGCCGCGGTTTGGCGGTCGGTTTCGGCGACCGGACGGATCACCTTGGAGGAACGCATCCAGCTGCGCATGGCGGGAACCCACGCCATCCGGGAGTCGGCTGCCGTCGTCGACATCGCCTACAACCTGAGCGGTTCGACGGCGATCTTCCACGACCGGGCCATTCAGCGGCGTTTCCAGGACGCCCACGTCATCACCCAGCAGGTGCAGGGCCGCGAAGCCCACTACGAGACGGCGGGACAGTACTTCCTTGGCCTGGATCCGAAAGGCGTGATCTGACCGCTACGAGCGTTTCGGTCGACCTCCTGGACGACCCCCGCGCGGACCGCCACCCATACCGCCGGGGCGGCCCATGCCGCCCATGCCGCCGCCCATTCCGGGTCCACCCATGCCGCCTTCCATGCCTCCCTCGATGGGGGTGTCGGGAAACGGCTCGTCGTCGCCGGGCTCGGCCCACGGCATGCCCCGTTTCGGCTTCTCGTCCTTCTCGCCGGCGAGTTCGGCGGCCACCTTGCTGTCCTGGAACTGCAGTTCGTGCAGGGTGTAGTAGATGCCCTGCTGGGCGATCAACTCGTCGTGGGTGCCGAGCTCCTTGATCACGCCGTGGTGCAGGACCAGGATGCGGTCGCATTCCTGGATGGTCTGCAGACGGTGGGCGATGATGATCGAGGTACGACCTTCGGTGAGCTTGTGCAGAGCGTCCTGGATGATGAGCTCGGTGCCCGTGTCGATGCTCGAGGTGGCTTCGTCGAGGACCAGGATTTCCGGGTCGGCGGCAAGTACCCGGGCGAAGGCGAGCAACTGCTGCTGGCCCTGCGACAGATTGTGGCCGCGCTCCGCCAGTTCGGTGTCGTAGCCGTCCGCCAACTCCTGGATGAAGGGATCCGCGTTGACCACCCGTGCGGCCCACCTGACGCGTTCGTCGGAGATCTCGGGATTGTTCAGCGAGATGTTCTCCGCCACCGTGCCGGAAAAGATGTGGAAGTCCTGCAGGACGACGCCGACGCGCTTGCGCAGGTCGCTGCTGGCGATGTGGTTCACGTCGGTGCCGTCGAGGAAGATCATGCCGTCGTCGAAGTCGTAGAACCGGGCCAGCAGACGGATGATGGTGCTCTTGCCCGAACCGGTCGGTCCGACGATGGCGAGCTTCTCGCCCGAGCCGATGTCGAAGGAGATACCCTTGAGCACGTCCTCGCCGCCCGGATACGCGAAGTGCACGTTGCGGAACACCACCTCGCCGTTCAACCGCTCCGGCAGTTGCACGGGGTCGTCGGGCTCGTGCAGTCGCTCGTCCCAGTCCAGCGCCTGGAAGACCCGCTCGCCGGACGCCATCGCCCTGAACAGGGTGTTGAAGAAGTAGCCGACGCTGGAGACCGGCCCGATCATCATGTTGAGATAGGTGGCGAACAGGGTCAGCGTGCCCAGGCTGATCGCGTTGTACTCCACCAAGCCACCGCCATACCAGAGCAGGGCGACCGTGCCGAGACTGGACAGGCTGGTGTTGAACGTCTCGAAGGTGATCTCGTAGGGGACGGCGCGAAACTCCTGGCGGCGGTTGTCACGGTTCAGCTCTCCGTACTCCGCCATGTTCATTTCCTCTCGACCGGAGAGCTGCACGACCTCGATACCCATGAGGTCTTCCTGGATGTATTGGTTGAGGGCGGAGACGGAATCGCGGATTTTGCGGAAGATCTCGCGCATGAACATGCGGAAGAAATACGTCGCCACAGCCGCGACCGGGATCATCGCGAGTCCGATGGCGGTGAGATTGATGCTGTAGTGCAGCATGATGGCCAGCGAAAAGAAGAACGGCATGACGATCCCCGCGCGGGCCACGAAGCCCGTCAGGAGATCGAACAGGTTCTCGATGTCGTTGGTCACCCGGGTCATCACGCGACCGACCGCGACGTGGTCGTAGAAGGAGGCCGGCTTCCTCTCCAACGACGCGAAGAGGTCGATGCGCAGATCGCGCAGGGTCTTCAGCGCGCCGCTGGAGAGCAGCAGTTGCTGCGCGACGCCCATGAACATCTGCACCACGAAGATGGCGATGTAGAACAGCACCGCGGCCGCGAGCGGCTGGATGGAGAACACGTCCACCATCCAGTGCAATGCATCAACCAGGCCGTAGTGGGGCATCTCGGCCGCTGGGTTCGGAACGAGGATCTCGTCGATGAGGATGCGGTTTTGAACGACGGGCATGAGCGTTCCGAGCAACGAGCCGACGACGACCAGGATCGCGCTCGCGAACAACGTGACGCGGTATGGTTTCGCCCACTTGAGGAAGCGCAGGAAGAGGCGGAAGTTGAGCGCCTGATGGGTCAGTTCGGCGTCGAACGCCGAGTAGTTGCGCGCCGGTTGCGAGCGCGACGCGGCACCGTTCACGCATCACCCCTGGCAGCGGCGAGAATGGGTTCCTCGTCGTCATCGGTTTCGAGACTGTGCAGGAGCTGGCTCTTGCGGGAGCGGTCCAACTCCTGGTTGCTCTGCACCGCCTCGAGTTCGGCGTAGTAGCCGCCCTTGGCGAGCAACTCCTCGTGTGAGCCGGTCTCCAGGACCCGGCCATTGTCGATCACGTAGATGCGGTCCGCGTGGCGGGCGGTGGATACGCGGTGGGAGATCAGGACCGTGGTCTTGGCCCCCCGGAGGCGCTCCAAGCCGCTCAGGATCCGATCCTCGGTCTCCGTGTCGACACTCGAGAAGCAGTCGTCGAGGAGCAGCACCTTGGCATCGCGGATCAAGCCCCGCGCCAGCGTGGCACGTTGCTTTTGGCCGCCCGACAGGGTGATGCCGCGTTCGCCGACGATGGTGTCGAGACCCTCGGCGAAATCGCGGACGGTTGGTTCGAGCCCTGCGGCCTCCACGGCATCCCAAATCGGCTCGTCGCCCCGGCTTGGATCGTCGTAGGTCAGGTTCTCGCGCAACGTCGCGGAGAACAGGAACGGATCCTGCGGCACCAGCGTCACGATCTCGCGCAGCTTGCGTACCGGGAAGTCGCAGATGTCGTGGTTGTCGAGGAACACGCTGCCTTTGGGGGTGTCGAGCAGCCGCACCGCGGCCTTCAGGATCGTGGACTTGCCGGAGCCGACGCGTCCGAGCAAGGCGACGGTCTCGCCGGGATTGACGTGGATGTCGACGTTGCTGATGGTCGGTCGGGGCGCACCGGGGTGACGGTAGGAGAAGGCGCGGAACTCGAGCTTGCCCTCGATCTCGCCGGCGGGCTGGAAGTGGGGATCGTCCACCACCTCCGGCCGGGCGTCGAGGACCTCGAAGATGCGTTCCGTGCCGGCGGCGGCGGCGACGAACATCGACAGCGAATAGCCGATCTGCGTGACGGACATCGTCACCATGCCGAGGTAGAACGAGAACGCCGTCCAGGTTCCCACCGTGAGTTCACCGGCGAGCACCAGGGAGCCGCCGTAGAACATGATGATCAGTGGCGAGACGTGGGTCGTGGTCTGCATGCCCACGTCCATGAACGCCTGGTAGCGGGTGGCGCGATAGCACTTCTGAGCATAGACGGTGCTCGAGCGATTGAAACGCTCGATCTCGTGATCCTCCTGGGCCATGGCCTGGATGGTGCGGATGCCGTTCAGGTTCTCCTGTGCGAAGGACGTGACGGCCGCCATCGCCTCCTGACGTTCGCGGTAGTAGGGGTACATGCCCCGCGCCATGAACCAGCCGACCATGCCCACGAACGGCAGGGGAATCAGTGCCCAGCCGGTTAGACCCGGCGCCATGTAGAGCATGAAGGCGAGTCCCATGACGAAGGTCATGATGGTCTGCACGACCATCACCCAGCCGTAGGACGCCGCCATGCGCACCATGCGCACGTCGTTGACCGCCCGCGACATGAGATCGCCGGTTCCGAAGCGGTTGAAGAAGGTCGGTCCCTGGAACTGGATGTGGTTGAAGAGCCGCTTGCGCAGGTGGTAGGTGATGGCGACCGAGATTCGGCGTAGCACCCGTCGGGCCACGATGTAGATTCCGGACTGCAGGATCACGACAGCGAGGATGCCGAGCGCGGGCAGTACATAGTTGGGTTCGATCTCGTCGTAGGCGAGGCTATCCACCGCCGTGCGCATGAACTGCGGCACGAGCATCATGAACGCGCGCACGACCAGGAGCCCCACCAGGGAAAACGCCAGCACCCAGGCATAGCGCTTGAGGTAGGGGAAGAGGCGCTTCAGGTGCCCGAGATGCTTCATGGACGACCGTTCGCGCACGACTCCACCACGGCGGCCTCCGTAGCTGCCGTAGCCGCCGTAGCCGCCGCCTCTCATGGCCATCGGCGGTCACCTGCCGGTGTCGGGGCATCGCCAACGGGCGACGCGGGGGTCGGGAAGGAATGGCGGCGCTGTGTAAGCCTAGGCAAAGCGGAACGGGATGGCGGAGTTGATCGGCCATTCTACATCAATTCGGAATCCGGCCTCATTTTGGGCGGTGGTCGAGCGCCAGTCTGGTACGCTCGGGTGGATGATCGGAAACCGCCGAACGCGGCCCGGCGGCCTCCACAGGTGACACCGGAACGCCTGAGTCTCGACCAGAAGCGGACCCTCTACCGCGACGGGTTCGTCGTCCTGCGGGGATTCGTCGATGGACACCGCGTGGCGCAGGCGCGGCGGCTGGTGCTCGAGGATCTCGACCGTAGGCACGGTGCCCGGGCCGAGGACCGAAAGGCCCGGAGGCCGTATCCGGGGCTCTCCCCCGAGGTGGTCGGCCTGTTCAACGACACCGGACTCCGGGAGGTCATCGAAGCGGTGCTTGGCCCGGTGGACGCAGCCCGGGCTTGCCAATTGGCGACCCGGCTGCACGCTGAGCCCGGGGACTACGTGAACGAGTCCGGATACCGCGACCGCGACACGCCGTTCCTTGGCTGGCACGGACACCTCGATGGCCTGTGGAACGGTGCCACCCGCATCCACCAGCACGTCGGTCGCGCCATGACTCGCGAAGAGACCGAAGCCTGGAACCAGGAACCGTCCACCAACGGTTGTCGAAAGGCGTTTCCCGACCTCGGGTCCAACCTCACGAATTTCGCGGCCCTCGTCGCCATCGCCCTATCGGATCAGACCGCCGAAGGATCCGGCAATTTCGGTGTCCTGAAGGGCGCACACCACCACATCGAGCGCTTTTTCCAGGACCAACGCGAGGCGGGAGGACCTCTCGGTCCGGATGGTCCCGACTGGAAACGCATCGACACCGACACTCCCAACGGCTGCGGGCTACGGCACTATCCCGAGGCGGTGCGAGCCGCGTTCTCGAAACACGCGCAGCGCACGCCCGATGGCAGGCTCTGGCCGAAGCCGACCCTGTTGCGCCTGGCACCGGGCGATGCCGCCATCGTCCTGCACGCGGTTCCCCACGGGGCAACCCGGGTCACGGCCCAGGAGCCCCGCCTGATGGCTTTCTTCCGTGTGACTCCCCAAGCTCGCCCCGAGCCCAACCGCACCTGCTATCCGGATGCCCTGTGCGACATCTGGCGGGAATGGCCCGGCATGGCGGACGTGGTGGCCGAGGAACGCGGTACTTCGTAGACGCGCCCGACCCGGTACGAAGACTTACCGAATCAGCCGCCAAAGCTGCTGCAGCAACTCCCCTTCCATGGGCTCGTCGTAGCCTTCCCGGCGCGCGGCTTCGACCGCCGCCTGATACTCGACGATCGAGATGGCCACGCTGCCGGTCAATACGTCGACTTCATCTTCCAGACTCTTGATACGCCGGTTGTTGGAATCGACCTTGTCGCGCAGGCGTTCCTTCTCCTCGTCGTCGAGGTCGCCGGAGCGAATGGACGCCTCGGCATCCGCGATTTCCGACTCCAAGTCGTCGATCGTGTTGCGCGCGAAATCGATCGAGTCGTTGCTCTGGCGTAGCTCGGTCAGCGTCGTGAACACCGCGTGCCCGAGTTGGTGTGCGCGTTGGAATCCGGGGTCGAGCGAAGCGGGGCAGACCGGTTGGTATGCAGCCCCGGCGCGTCCTTCCTGATAGCCGTTGGTCTCGGTGCAGTAACGGGCGAGTCCGCGCTCGCGTCCGTCGAGGTACGCCTCGGAGTCGGGGACCACGCCGTAGTCCGCGCATTGGCGGCGATACCGGTTCAGCTCGGAGATCGAGCGGCCCTGTTCACCGTCGGCCTCGCCCATCACCGCCCAGTCCGCCGACAGGCAGTCGGCCTCCGAGAGCGTGGCGCACCCCTGCAGCATGGCGAGCAGGGCCAACGTGGCACCGAAGCCGACCAGGTGCGGCTTGATCCCGTGATTCAGCATGGGTCCTATTGTATTCCCGTTGAGGGGTGGGTGTCCCTCTTTCGCCTACGCATCGTCCGCCTCAGCGAATGCGCATCGTCGTGTCCGTGTAGAGCTCAAGCCACAGCCGATGAGCAGCGCCGTCCACTGGAGAGTGTCCATGCCATTGGTCATGTAGGCCATCCTGCTCCTCCTCGCGGGTGTTCCGAGGCGGCTCGACCGCCGCCGTTGGCCCTTCTAAGTCTGTTCCAGCGGGTTGTTGGGCTTGGCGCTTGCCGACAAACGCTGGTAAGTTCCGGTGTTCGGGACTCGATGTTGAGTCTTTTTTGTTGTCCGGCCAGCGGCCGGCAATTGGGAGAGGGGATGATCGCGCACGGTGCCGGCGGCGCGTCCTGCGGGCGCGTTGGGGACGGTGCGCCCAGCTGGCGCGTTGGGGACGGCGCGCCCTGCGGGCGCGTTGAGGACGACGCATCCTTTCGGGCACCTTCGGGAATGTTGCGCACTGTCGTCCGGGGCCAATTGCTGTCCGACCCGTTGAGGCCGCACGCAAAGGGATCGGCGACGACATGTTGAACCGTCTCTACGCCCAAGTCCTTGGGCTGCTGAACCGTCTCTACGCCCAATTCCTTCGGCTGCTGAACCGTCTCTACGCCCAATTCCGTCGGCTGCGCCAGAAGTGGCATGACCGCCACCCGCCCAGCACCTGGGCCGAACACGAAGCGAACCGACAACGCGCACGGGCGTTGCCGATGTTCCGCGAGGGCGAAATTCCCCCGGAACGGGACCGCGACGTCAGCCAGGACGACAGCGGCTTCAAGGACGTTGCGCGACTCCTTTTCCGGTCGTGGCCGTATATCCGCCCGCAGTTGCTTGGTCGCTGGTGGTACCCGGGGCGTGGGACGGAAGAGGAAGTCGCCGACCTGGTGAGTGGCGACGGCTACCAGTTCGGATACGCGCCCTTCTTCGTCGCGATGGTCGCCGCCCTCGGGCCGATAACGGGCTGGGTGCCGGCGACCTTCGACTGGCCGATGTACCTGCTCCACGGACCCGTGGTGGCCATGGTCGGGGCGATGTTCGCGATGGCCTTCGCCCAGGGGCGCATCCAGCTCATCGGCACGGGAGTTCTTGTGCTCGCCGGCATCGGCACGAACGTGTCGGCGAACTTCTTCATCGATGGCTACGCGTCGAGCCTCTACGGCGCGGCCGTGACGGTGTCCTGCATCGCTGGCTGGATGCTGCAGTTCCGCTTGCGCGAAGGCCGCATCGAATACCGCGTCAGAGTCGGCGCGCACGTGGTCTACTTCTACGCCATCAACTTCACGCAGCGCTTCATCGCCTTGGCGCTTGGCGTGATCCTCGCCGATCTGCTGAACCAGAACCTGCTGCAGGCGGAGCCGCTATCGCCGGCGCTGGCGAATCTGTTCGGCCTGCCCGAGTGGACGCAGGCGTACGTCGGCGAGTTGACCGACGAACAACGCCGGGAACTGGTGTGGATCTACGTCTACCTCGCCTTGGGGTCGCACCTAGTGCAATTGCCGCTCAGGATCATCAACCCCTACTACCACATGTGGATCATGCAGCGTATCAATCAGGATCTGCGGGTGGCGCTGATCTCACGCTGGCATCAGCTCCACCGCACCGGCGACGCGATCTTCCGCATCTACCAGGACAGCGCCATGGTCACGGCGGTCATCGGCCACCTGATCAACATGACGCTCGCGCTGATGAGCTACTACAGTTGTGTGGCGCTGGTGACGCTGTTGAGCCCCTGGCTGGGCCTGGCGGCCGGTGTGCTGGTCGTTCCCGCGCTGCTCTGGGCGCAGTGGGCGATGCCGCGGATGCGAACCCGCACACTGGTCTACCGGGCGGCGACCTCGGATGTCACGTCGACCATCCAGGAGGGGTTCGGCGGCATTCGCCTCGTCAAGGCGTTCGGCACCGCGGGACGCCTTCAGCGCCGCCTGGAGGAGGATTCGGTGGTCGCCTTCAACGCCGCCTTCCGCGTACGCCACCTGATCGCCATCGTCACCATCGTCATGTATTCGGTGGCCGCCATGTTCGTCGCGGGAAGCAGCTCGTTCATGGCCTGGTGGGCCAACCAGGGCGAGCCCGCGTGGGCGTTGGAGTTGATCCGGCTCGTCGGCATCAGCTTCGTCGCGTGGAACCTGGCGAGCTTCAGCTGGACGCGGGATCAGTTCCACGAGGCCACCGGCGACATCCGCCTGCTGCTACGGGACTGGATGACGGCCCAGGACATGGCCATGGGCTTGAGGCGTGTGTTCGACATCCTCGACATCGAACCGGACGTTCAGGACCGGTCGGACGCGGTACCGATGACGGCCTTCGAGCGGGAAATCCGTTTCGAGCATGTCGGTTTCGCCTACGAGAGCGACCGGCCGGTACTCGAGGGCGTGAGCTTCGCGGCGAGACCCGGATCCATCACCGCGATCATCGGCCCCACGGGTTCCGGCAAGAGCACCCTGATGGCACTCCTGCTGCGGTTGTTCGATCCGAACTTCGGCACCATCACCATCGACGGCAAACCGCTCGACGCCTACCTAGTGGATTCGCTGCGCGCGAACATCGCCATCGCCCTGCAGGAGAACGTGCTGTTCGCCATGTCGGTGCGCGACAACATCCGCTATGCGGCGCCGGGTGCGGACGATGAGCGCGTCCGCGAAGCGGTGCGGGTGGCGGCCATGGACGACTATGTGGCGGGGCTCCCGGACGGCCTCGACACGGTGCTCTCGGATCGTGGCGGCAAGCTGTCGAGCGGCCAGCGCCAGCGCCTCTCCATCGCCCGCGCTGTGGTTCGCGACACGCCGATCCTCGTTCTCGACGAGCCGACGGCGGCCCTCGACGCGGCCACCGAACATCGCGTCATGCAACGCCTTGCCCAATGGGGTGAGGGTCGGGCGATCTTCCTGATAACGCATCGCATTTCGACCATCCGACGTGCCGACAACATCGTCTATCTGGATGGTGGCCGCATCGTCGAGAGTGGCGACCACGAGGCCCTGATGGCGCGGGAGGACGGTCGCTACCGCGCCTTCGTCGAGGCGGAATCCACGCTCATCGATACGGCGCGCAGTCTGCGGGAAGGCGTCTAAGGAGATGGCCGAGACCTCCGTCAAACCTTCGCGCAGGCCTTCCCGCCGAGAACAGGAAGAGGCCCTCGACACCCGTACGAGCCGCATCGATACGCACACCAAGATCGGCGAGTGGGAGGCATTGCGCATCATCGGACGCAGTGCCGCCTACATACGCTACTTCCCGGTGCGCTACACCGTGAAGTTCGCCATGAAGCTCGGTGCCTACATCATCAGCCTGGGACTCCTGCCGTGGCCCACGAAGATGCTCACCGACCATGTCGTGCTCGGGATTCCGATCGAGGAGGCGACGGACTATCCCCCCTATTGGCGACCGGTCATCGACCTGTGCCAGGGGTGGTCGGCGCTGGAGATCCTGGCCCTGCTGCTCGGTATCGGCGCAGCACTGGTGCTGCTGATCGGCCGCTATGTCACCGGCTACAACGACGACGTCAATGTGGGCCTGGTGCAGGGCCACGACTATGCGACGCAGGTGGAGAACCAGATCCACGGTGGCGGCAGCACGTTCGGCGGTCTTTGGGGCTACGTCGAGTTCAAGATCGAGTCGCGCCTCACCCAGGCCCTGAACCACACGCTGCGGGCGCAGTTGTTCAGCCGCATCGGATCGCTGTCGTTGACGCAACTCGAGGACCAACGCATCGGCGACTCGATCTACCGCGTGCTCTACGACGCCCCACAGATCAAGGAGGTGTTCTACGAGATCACCCATACGCCGTTGATGTCCTCCTTCCTCTATGCCCAGGCGATGCTCACGACCATCGCCACCTATTCCTACTCGGACATGCCCGAGATGTTCTGGATGACGACGGCGTTGTTTCCGACCTGGTTCACCATCTCGCTTCTCTTCACGCGGATCGTGCGCCGCCGCGGCCAGGCCGCCCGCGCGGCGGGCTCGATCACCACGGGCACGATCGAGGAAGGCATGGACAACGTGCTGGCCGTGCAGAGTCTCGGCAGCAACACCAAGGAGCGTAACCGCTTCGACGCCGACAGCAAGGAATCCTTCCGCCGGCATCGGGCCGTGTCGCTGATGTGGATGATCATCCCCCAGGTGCTCGACACGCTGGTCGCGCTCATCCAGACGGTGTTCTTCGTCCTGCTGATCAAGCTCATCATCGACGACCGGCTGTCGCCCGGCGACTTCGCGGCCATGTTCGTTTTCTGGGGCTACCTGATGGGGCCCGCCAGGGCGCTCGGTTATCTGTGGATACGCTTTCAGGACAACGTCGCCGGCATGCGGCGGGTATTCGCGATGATGGACCTGCCCGCGGAAGCCGACCGCGGCAGGGTGGATTTGCCGCCGATCAGCGGGGGCATCGTCATGCGCGATACGGGCCTCGTCTACCCGGACGGCCGGCGTGCGCTCGAAGGCGTGGACCTGGAGATGCGGGTCGGCCAGATCGTCGCCTTTGTCGGTCCGACGGGGGCCGGCAAGACCAGCCTGGCGTACCTGATCCCGCGCTATCACACGGCCACGGAAGGCGAGATCCTGATCGACGGCTGGGATGTCAACGACATCACCCTAGAGAACCTGCGCCGCCAGGTGACCTACGTGTTCCAGGAGACGCAGCTGATCTCCGAGTCGATCCTGGACAACATCCGCTACGGCAAGCCGGACGCCGAGCTCGCGGAGGTCGAGCGGGTCGCGCGCATCGCGGGTATCCACGACTTCGTCAGCACCCTTCCGGAGGGTTACCACACCAAGCTCGGCGGCGCCGCGGCCAGCAAGCTCTCCGTGGGGCAGAAGCAGCGCATCTCCATCGCCCGCGGACTACTCCGCGATTCGCGGGTGTTGATCCTCGACGAACCAACCTCCGCGCTCGACCCGGAGACCGAGCAGTACCTTGTCGCGTCGCTGCACGAGGCCGCCAAGGACCGCCTGGTCATCATCATCGCCCACCGCCTGTCGACCATCGCCCAAGCAGGGCGGGTCATGGAGCAGGGTAGCCACGACGAGCTGATCGCCCGGCCCGAGGGACGCTACCGCGAGTTCGTCGAGCTGCAGACTGCCGCTGCCGATTCGTAGGCGAGTTTCGGTCTGACCAGGTGACGTCGACCGCTGTCGGCGATACGCGTCAGTGCCGCGCCCCACTACCGGGAGTAGTGGACATAATTCTCAACCAGTCATATTATCTGTCCACATTTTCCTGTTCGGAGCCGACTGATGAAATCCATCGGGGCCGCCAAGTTCAAGGAGCAGTGCCTCGCCTTGCTGGACCAACTGGACGCGGAGGGCCTTGTGGTCACCAAGCACGGCAGGCCCGTTGCCCGGGTACTACCGTACGAGCGTCGATTCGAGTCGTTGATCGGCAGCCTGAAGGACAAGCTCAGCGTACACGGACACGCTGGAACGCCGATGCTGAATCTTGACACCCACATCGTGGTCTTCGCGCTGCAGGGCGAACTGCGCCCGCGCGAGCAGACGCTGCTGGAGCAGAACGAGTGGAGCATGTCGGGCATCGTGACGTGGGAACTCGCCAAGCTCGTTCAGCTTGGCCGGGTGGAACTGGACCTCGATGATGGGGACGTTGGCCGCGCGTTGGCTAGCATCCGGCTCTGGCCCATCGACTTGGCAATCGCCCGGATGTCCACGCGGCTGGACTTTCGCGGCGACCCGGCCGATGAACTGATCGCAGCGACCAGCCTGGTTCACGGGGTACCGTTGCTCACTCGGGATGCCGCGATGCGAAAGTCGAAGTTGGTGCCGTTGGCCTGAATTCGGCTCCGTCCGGATCGGGGCGCTACGCGCCGGCGACGCCCCAAGGGTCCAGGGTTCGGACTCCCAAGGACGCAAAGTCGACGGGGCGTGAACCAGCGCGGTCGCCGCGATCAGCGCATCCCTCTCGGGTCGAGGATCCGGAACGTGCAGGGCGGCACAGCGGCGGGCCACCGCCGTATCGATCGGCAGGATGCGTTCGGCAAACGCGGTCAGAACATGCTCATCGAGCCATCGGCGGAGGATGGCTGCCTGGTCCGGATCCCGTCGAGCGATACCGAGCACGCCCTTCTCCAGTTCCAGGATCGTTACCACCGAAACGAAAACGCTCGATGTCGACACGCCGCTCGACCACGCGAGTACGTTCTGGTCGATCCGCGGTGTTCGAGCCTTGCGCAGTTCCGAGACGACGTTGGTGTCGACCAGGAACATTCACGACAGGTCGGTGGACGCGGTCACGTCGCCAAGGCGGGGAGGGTCGAAGTCGAACTCGGCCGCGTCGGGCATCGACAGCAGATCGCCAAGGCTCGCCTCGCGATCCGTGATCGTGCGGTAGTGTTCGACGGTCAGGAGCACGTGGGCAGGGCGACCACGGTCCGTGATGAACACGGGTCCCCGGCGCGCGTCTCTCTTTGCCTTGCTGACGTCCCGGTTGAACTCCCGGCTGCTCATGGTCGACGTCATTGCGTTCCTCGGGTAGCCCACCTAGAAGTAGGTACGTTACTACTTTCGTCGTCGAAGGGCAACGAGTTGGTGTCGTTGGCCTGGATTCAGGTCCGTTGGGCCAGTTCGGGAACCGTCCTGACGATGTCCGCGTGGGTGTCCGGACGATCAAGCCGCAGCAGTTCCATCAGTTGTCGATGGCTTGCCTCGACGGAGGTCCCGTGGTCCATCAACTTCTGGATCCAGGGAAGGGCCGATGCGCTGGTCCGGAACTCCGGCAGCGTGATCAGATTGAGCAGGACGTAGTCGAGGGCGTCGAAGCCGGGAGCATCCGGTTGGACTGCAACGCCGTTGTCGAGCAGGTGGTCGAGCGTTTCCAGCGAGACCATGGTCCTCGCAACCGCGCCGATGGCGTTCATTCCTTGTGAGTCGACGTAGTGGAGGTCCAAACCCTGCTCGGCGAGCTTGTTGAACACGTCCACCGTGTCGTCGCCAACCCGTGACGCCAAGTTCACCACGGCATTGGCGGGGAGTCCCCCCGTTAGTGCCAGGGTCTCTGCCAAGACCTCGTAGGGTGCTAGACCCAAGGCCAAACGGGTGGCTGTGGAAAGGATCCGTGGGTTCGTCCCTTCGGGGATGTCTTCAACGAACTCGACGAATTCGTTCCAGCGACCAGGAGCGTGGGGCCAGGAAACGTGGGAAGTCAGGGCCAACAACTGAGCAGCTTCAGCCGCTTCCCGGTCGGACAACTGCCTCTTGAACACGGCGGCGATCTCGGTCGCGCCGGGTCCGATGTTCGGGTAGGAGAAGCCACCACTTGCCCCTCGTTTCGCCAGCAGGCTCCCCGGATTGGCCGACTCGTCGAGACCTTCGCGCTGGCATTGCGACTCTTGTTCCCGCGCGGCCGCCAGTTCCGTGTCGAGGCGGTGAGCCTCGTCCTGGAACCGATCTCCCACGGCACGGACTTCCGGGGTCAGACCGGCGATCGGGGTGTCGAGCGGCAAGGAATCGAACGTGGCGTTGGCAACCCATGTTCGCAGCCGTTCTGCCGTGCTTGGCAACGTCGGCCGGTAGCCCGCCGCAGCGAGCCGTTTCAGAATGGCTTCGGTGGCCGTGGCATCCCCGGGGTCGGCGGGCACCGGCAGGTAGTCCATCGCCCGGCTGGCCTTGGGGTCCGGTTCACGGCGCAGCAGCGCATCGAGCAGGTCCAGCCGCGACTTCGCTGCAGCGAGACCGGCAAGGTCCATTGGTCGGTTGTTGTGACGATCGGTCCAAGACTCGGCGAGGTCGGCGTCGCTGTTGTCCAACAACAGTTCAAAGGTCGCCCGCGGAACGTTGTGTGCGATCGCGGAAGCGAGTTCGTGCAATCCGAACTCGAAGCCGGCAGCGAGGAGAAGGCCAAGGTCATCGGCCGATGCGTCGGAAGGCTGGAGGATCGACAGCACGGCCAGCGATTGGCCGGAGACCTGCGACAGTGCCAGCGTCGGATCCTCGGTGGCGAGTGCCGCCAGTTCCCGCAACCGGCCTTCGGCGATCAACGCGCGGATCTCGAGGACGCGATCATCGAACGGGATCGCGGTCAGGCCCGCCCGAGGCGAAGGAAGTTCCGAGGCGGGGGTGGTTCTTCGAAACTCGACCAATGGGGGATTGGCGACCCCCGCGAGATCCGCGATCAACTCCCGTTCCCGCGCCGAATGACCGTCGGCGTCCAGGGATTGGAAAAAACTCCGGACGCGGACTTCCTTGCGCTTGTCGAGAACGGTGCTGATCTCGATTCGCCCGAGCACATCCTCGCAAACCGCGACTTCACCGGCACGATCGAGGGGGTCGACCGGGCCTTTGCAGCCGACCGCCGCGAGGGCGGGGACGATCAGTAACCAGGTTGTTCGCATACGCACCTCGGAGCGGCCACATCGCCTGATCGGCTTTTCCTCAACCGGTTGGTTCGAGTCTACAGCCGGCTGGCCGGTCCGTACCACCTACGCGGATGCCGTGGTTTGAAGTTCTACGAACTCGCGGTAGCGCCCGCCCTAGCTCCCGGTGGCCGCCCTGCTCGGCGACGCGACCGTCCTCCAGGAACACGATCTTGTCGGCATTGGCGATGGTCGACAGCCGATGGGCGATGATGATGACCAGCCGGTCCTTGGCGGCCTCGTGCAGCGACTGAACCAGGTATTCCTCGGTTTCGGGGTCGAGGGCGGACGTTGGCTCGTCGAGGATGAGGATCCGCGAGTCGCGCAGCAGTCCCCGGGCGATGGCGATGCGCTGCTTCTGGCCCACCGAGATCTTGCTGCTGGTCACTGTCCCGAGTTCGGTCTTGTAACCCTCGGGAAGCGACATGATGAAGTCGTGGATGCCGGCGATTTTCGCCACCCGCTCGACCTCGGACTGGTGTGCGTCCGGCTTGCCGTAGCGGATGTTGTCGAGGATCGAGTCGCGGAACAGCTGGGTCTCCTGGAAGACGTAGGTGACCTGGCTGCGCAGGCTGTCGAGGGTCAGATCGTTGACGCGATGGCCGTCGATCCGCACCTCGCCTTCGGTGGCCTCGTGGAAGCGGGGGATGAGGTAGGCGAGGCTGGTCTTGCCGGCGCCGGTGGGACCGACGAAGGCGACGATCTCGCCCACGCTGGCGTCGAGACGTCGGCCGTCGGGATAGACCAACCCGGCCCCGCGCATCGTCACGCCTTCGCGAATAGGCGGCAGCGTCTCGCGCCCGAGGTCGTCCTCCGGGGGCAGGTCCATCATGGCGAACACGCGGCGCATGGCGGCGACGTTGTCCTGGAAGCGGATCCAGATCCAGGCGAGTTCCTGGGCGCGCCCCCGGAGCTGGCCGATCATGCCGAGCAGCACGCCGAAGTCGCCGACGGAGAGCTGACCGTCGAACACCATGATCAGGACGTAGCAGAAGAAGAACAGTTCGATGATCTGGTTGAAGGCGCCGTTGACCCAACCAATGCACATCCACACCAGCGACTGGATGCGGTGTCGCTTGAACGACTCGCTGCTGTCGCCGCCGAACCGGCCCCGTTCCTTCTTGTTGCCGCCGAGACTCTGCACCGCGAGGACGTTGTCCATGCCTTCCTCGATGGTGCTCGTGGTCAGTGCGCCGGCGGCCCTGGCGGCCTGGCCGCGTCGGCGCACCATGGGCGCGAACAGGGACGACACGCCGAACCATAGCGGCAGGATGACCACCGTCATCCAGAGCAGTTCGGGGACCGTGGGATAGGCGCTCAGCATCGTCAGCGCGGTGACCATGAACATCGTGGTCGTAATCACCGGGGTGTGCACGATCTGGTAGAAGATCTCGTTGATCTGGGGGGTGTCGTAGAGCACCCGGTAGATGGAGTCCCCGATGCGCTGGTCTTCCAGGCGAGTGATGGACAGCCCCATGATGCGGTTGAAGACATGGGACCGGATGGTGTGGTTCAGCGCCTGGGTCAGGCGCATGTTCATCGTGAACTCCACGTACCCGTAGATCCCGCCGAGGCTGCTGTGGCCGCCGTGCAGGGCGTTCTCGACGCTCGTCGCGTAGTCCCGGCCCTGCAGCAGGCCGGCCTCGACGTCGTCGCGGTAGCCGGGGTAGGCGCCCATGACGAGCATCAGGCCGACACCGACGATGGCGAGGAAGATCATGATCTCGAACGCCGAGTAACCCTGCAGCATGTCCAGCACGGGGAGCATGTAGACCGGGTACTGCTTGGCTTCCTCGATGGGCACGCCGAGTACGACGTGATCGATCAGGATCTTGCTGAACCAGGTCAGCACGAAGATCGGTATCGCCTGGGCCACCCAGGTCATCACGAGCTTTACGACCGACCGGCCGACGAAGTAGCGCAGGTAGCTGGCCGCGCGCAGGATGATCCGCGCCGACTGCTTGTAGGTGATCGTCGTCTCGGTGTCGATCAGGCTCGCGCGCAGTTCGAGGTCCCGCTCCCGTTCGCGAAGCGTGCGCCTGCGACGCGGTGTGTCGGCTGGGTCGGACATCGCTACGCGGTCCCCGTCAGGTGGGACTCGGCCTCCACGAATGCCCGGTAGCGGCCCTCCTCTAGCCTCATCAGGGTGTCATGGTCGCCGCTCTCGACGATGCGTCCGCCGTCGAGGTAGACGATGTTGTCGGCCCGGCGGATGGTCGATATTCGGTGGGTGATGATGAAGATCGCCCGATCACGGCCCCATTCGGCGAGGTTCGTCATGACCCTTAGTTCGGTTGCCGCATCCAGTGCGGCCGTCGGCTCGTCGAGCACGAGAATCGGCGTGTCGCGCACCACCGCCCGGGCGATGGAGAGCCGTTGGCGCTGACCGGTCGACAGCTTGCCGCCCCGGTCGGAAAGCACGGTGTCGAGACCCTGCGGCAGACCGTTCACGTAGTCGTCCATGCACGCCACGCGCACCGCTTCGCGTACCGCGGCGTCGTCCGCGCCCGGCGCGACGTAGCGGATGTTTTCGCGCACCGACATGGCGAAAAGGACGTTTTCCTGGAGGGCGATGGCGATGTTGGCGCGCAGCGACTCGACCTGGTAGTCGCGCACGTCCCGGCCGTCGATCGAGATGGTGCCGCCTTGGGTGTCGAACAGGCGCAGCAACAACGTCATCAACGTGCTCTTGCCGGACCCCGTGGGCCCGATGATGGCGGTGACGGTTCCGGGCGCGGCGGAAAAACTCGCGTTGTCGAGCACGGGGCGACCGGGTTCGTAGGCGAAGCGGACGTTGTCGAAGCGGATCTCGCGTTCGAACCGCGTCATCGGCACGGCGTTGGGCCGGTCCTTCACGTCAGGCTCGATATCCAGGATGTCGAACACGCGGCGCAGGCCCATGGCCATGTCCTGGGCCATCATCCAGCCTCGTAGGACCCAGCGGATGTCGCCGCTCGATTCCCTGAACTGGGCCTCCGTCCAGCGGAACGTGGCCAGGTTCCAGATCACGTAGCTGAGACCGAGGAGGCCGATCAGCTGGGCGGCGAACACCGGATCCGCGCGATTCGTCCACATGGCCATGGCGAACTCGCCGCCGATGAAGAAGGTGGCGGCCAGGGTGTACATGATGATCGTGACGTAGGCGATCAGAATCCGGACCCGGTAGGCCGCGTTGAAGGAGATGACGGCGTCGTCCTCGAAGCGGCTCTGGGCCCGTTCCTTGGTGCCGAACGCCTTGATGAGCTTCATGGCGCTGAACGTTTCCTGGATCGTGGCGGTGACGTCGGAAGCCGCAGCACGGTAAGCCAATGCCCGCACACGCATCCGCGGCATCGCCCAGTAGGCCCACATGAAGGCGGGAATCAGCAGCGTGGCGGCCATCAGCCCCAGCCAGGGGCTCAGCAGAGTTACCAGGACCACGCACGTGAGATAGCTTCCGGTAGCCAGCGTCATGGCGAGCAGATGGCCGATGACCGAGGTCACCATGGCGCTGTCCTGGTAGATGCGGAAGATCGAGTCGCCGGTGCGGTGGCCGCTGTGATAGCTCATCGACAACTGGTGCCAGCGTTCCACCAGGGCAACGCGGAGGTCCTGGTTGATGTGCTGCATGATCCACAGGTTGTAGTAGGGATTGACGAAGCCGTTGAGCGGCGACTGCGTCACCCATATGAGCAGTTCGATCTTGATGTAGAGCCACATCAGTTCGACCTTCTGCTCCCGGGTCAATTCCTCGGCGGTCGTGTAGGCCCACTCCGGCACTCCGAAGAACATCGCGATCTTTTGCAGCGAAGGTGCCAATGGCTCGCCCTGCAGGAGGTTCTGGTTGATGAGGTCGCCGAGGATCAGGCCCAGTGCCAGGCCGAGAAAGCGCTGCCCGAAGTTGATGGCGTAGAAGTACACCAGGTGGGTTGCCGCACGTACCCGGAACTCCAGGCGGGTTTCGCCGTTGTTGCGGATGCGGAACTGGACCGTCCAGCCGAAGATGCAGGCGGCGATGACCGCCGCGCCGTAGAGCTTCGGCGGCCAGCCGGCCATGAAGAAGCCGGAGAAGGTCACGACCCCGATTCCGGAGAGGATCACGGCGGCGATGGAGCTGGCCTGCCCGGGGCCGTGCGGCGCGAACGCCAATCCGAACATGGATGCCGCGATGGTGGCCGTCGGTATGTACATCAGGAACCACGGCCACTCGAGGGTGGCCGGCACGTAGCCGGTCAGCGGACCGGCAAGTGCGACGGCGGACACCAGGAACGGCGCATAGGCGAAGCTGTAGCCTTCGCTCGCAAGTACTTCGGCCGTTTCGGTGCCGATGCCCTTGCCAGGGATCCACCAGCGCCCGAGGAAGTAGTAGCGGATGTAGGGCCAGGATCGCAGGAACAGGTAGAGAACGTCGCGGAATCCGCTGTTGTCGGAGTCGACGTCGGGCTTCCGTTCCGGTGGCAGGTAGCCGGGGCCGAACATCGGTAGGGCTCGGGACCGGGTTCGGTTGGCGTCTATGTCCTGGACGATGTCAGCCACGGGCGAGCCGTCCGTGCGCTCCGGAAGGGCTGATTCTCCCGGTACGAGCGATCATGTCCCTGCGGCCGATCGTGCCGCAGCCAAAGAGATTTCCCCAACGGGCGGTTGGAGTCCCATGGAATCTGTCCCTCACCCGTTGCCAAGCGCACCACCAATTCGCGCTGGCGTCAAGGGCTGTCTAGCTGCCGAATCGTGGATTTGGGGTGCCCAGCGTTCCCTCGACGAGGCGAGGCACCCGGTCGACCATAGGGTCGACGGCAAGGATCGCTCCCACGTCGGCCTGTGATACGGGCCAACAGTAAGAGTAGGATGGGTACCTGTACTTAATCATACGGGAGACCGTATTGAAGACGACGATCGAGATCTCCGATGAACTTGCCGGCAAGGCCAGAGCCCATGCCGCGCGGGAGAACACCACGCTGCGGTCGCTGGTTGAACGGGGTCTACGCCTCGCCATGCGCGCTGACCCGCAGTTGTTCAGCTTGCCGGATGCGTCCGTGACTGGCCGGGGACTGCAACCGGGGTATCGCGATGCCGACTGGGCACGCATTCGGGAAGCCGCCTACGGGGATCGCGGCGGGTGATCGCGACGGACACCAACATCCTCGTCTACGCCCACCGCGCGGACTCGGAGTGGCATGAGCAGGCACGCGGGCGGGTCGCGACCCTTGCGGAGGGACGTGTCACGTGGGGCCTACCGTGGCCATGTGTTCACGAGTTCCTGGCCGTCGCGAGCCACCCGCGAATCTATGATCCGCCATCGACCGTCGAGGAAGCGATTGAGCAGGTGGACGCGTGGTTGGCGTCACCCGTCGCCGTGCTGCTGAGTGAAGCGGACTCGCATTGGGACGTGCTCAAGGATCAACTTCGCAACGGTCGGGTGAGAGGACCGCTGGTGCACGACGCGCGTGTCGCCGCCCTTTGCATCGGCCACGGCGTGACGGAGTTCTGGACCGCGGACCGCGACTTCAGCCGTTTCCCGGGCCTGGCCGTGCGGAATCCGCTACTGGACTGAACGTTCGCCGAGGCGGGCGGGGTCGACAAGACACTGGTCGACACTCTCTCTCGCACTGGCTCTCGCACAGGCTCTCGCACAGGCTCTCGCACAGGTGGGTACGAACGACTCGATCGGGGCGTCGCGCAAGCCATTGATTTCGTGGAGGCAACTGCGAAGTCTTACTCAAGTGATTATTTTCATTAGATTTTTGTTGACGTTGGCGGGGCGTCGGGTAAGCTGTCGAGTCAAGAGATGTACTTGGGCCGTCGGTCCAGGCAACCATGCAGAATAATGAACGAACTGACCCGGAAGTCACCGTGGAGACCCGCCTGGCGACGATCCAGAACGATGTCGAACACCTGTCGCACCGCGTCGAAAGGGTGGAGAGCAGCATCGTCCTCACCCGCGACGAACTCAGATCCGACATTGCCGATGTCGCGCGCAGCGTGAAGGAACAACGGCGCGAACAGGAGTGCAATCTCAGGCTGACCAGGGACGAACTGAAGTCCGACATCCAGGATGTTCAATCCACCATCGTGCGCGTGGAGAAGGAACTGAAGTCCGACATCAAGGATGTTCAGTCCAGCGTCGTGCGCGTGGAGAAGGAACTGAAGTCCGACATCAAGGATGTTCAGTCCAGCGTCGTGCGCGTGGAGGAGGAACTGAAGTCCGACATCAAGGATGTGGAGGAGGAACTGAAGTCCGACATCAAAGATGTGGAGGAGGAACTGAAGTCCGGCATCAAGGACGTGGAGAAGGAACTTCGGTCGGGCATCGTCCGCGTCGAGGACAGCATCAAGGAGACGCGCGATGAGTTGAAGTCCGACATGTTACGCGTCGAGGGGAACTTTTCACGCATCTGCGGCGATTTGAGGTCGGACATCGCGGATCTCGCGTCGACGTTGAGGGTCGAGATGCGCCACGAGCGGACGGTGGTCTATGCGCTCTGTGGAACCGCGATCGTGTCGATGGTCGCGGTCCTCGCGAAGGGCACGTTTTTCTGAGCCGGTGTGATCGGAAATCGAGATGGAGTCGCAGACGGTCGTCCTTCTCGGCTATGTACTCGTCTTGGTGTTGCTGGCGGGCTCGATCGGCTACATGTTCGGATCGTCGCGTACCAACGCCCGGTTTCGTCGTCGCGACGTGGGCAAGGTGGTCGGGAGCGATCTCACATTCGTTCTCCATGACCTCGACCATTCGATCAAGCATGATCGGAACGGGAGGGAAGTGGTCGCGTTGCAGGGATCCCGCTACCGGACGTTCGAGGACGACCGGTACGAGAGCTTCTACCTATCGCTGACCGTGGAGGGAGGCACGGCGGCGGCAGATCTGCTCTACGAGGTCTACCGGGCGGGCGCCGTTCACTGCACACTTCGTCGATTCGAACGAGGACAGAACAACCAACCCACCTAGACGACAGCGTGGTGGCACACCGCGGATTGCTACGGCGATTGAGCGTGGTGCGGTTGGGAGTCTCCCTCGCGAAGGACGATCATGTGGTCCGCTTCGAGGGTGCCCCAGGTCTGCTCTGAGCCGCTCGGCCAACGGACCGTCAACTCGTCGACCTGGGCAGCGTCGCCGAGTCCGAAGGTGAGCGGCAGTTCGACTTGGGAGAGGTAGCTCCGCGCGGCGTTCACCACGCGGACTTGCCGTTGTCCGGAAGTGGTCGCGGTCACGACCGCCCCGACGGCGTTCGTGTTGGCCGAGTCGGACGTCAGCTTGACGCGTACCCAA
The DNA here is from genome assembly GCA_021295875.1 of Pseudomonadales bacterium. GTDB lineage: Bacteria > Pseudomonadota > Gammaproteobacteria > Pseudomonadales > Azotimanducaceae > VXYL01. Next base: position 472 of record JAGWBN010000066.1, on the reverse strand, counting down.
TGGTGCCGGGTCGTTTGGTCGTTGCGTAGCAGCACGGCCCGACGTCCCGTTTGGGTGATCGCCACGTCGAGGTCGCCGTCGCCGTCGATGTCGGCGTAGGCGGCGCCCCGACCCACACGCGGCGCGGCGAGGTTGCCGACGTCGCCGACCAACACGTAGCGGCGGGCGCAGGCCGGGCCGCAGTTCCAGAACAACTGCCCGGGTTGCGCATAGCTCTGGCTTGCCTGGACCCGTTGGATCTCTGGTTCCACGTGGCCGTTGGCGGCGAGCAGATCGAGGCGGCCGTCGAGGTCCGCGTCGAAGAAGAAGACGCCGAAGGTCAACGCCCGCCGGCTGGGTGCCCCGACCCCCGAGACGATGGCGTCGTCGCTGAACAATCCCTCGCCCGGGCGCGCCACGTAGAAGGACGACATCTCGTTGGCGAAGTTGCCGATGGCCACCGCGAGCTTGCCGTCGTTGTCGAACCGGGCGG
>JAGWBN010000065.1 GCA_021295875.1 Pseudomonadales bacterium | reverse complement strand
TCGAGGACATCCGCGACAGCTCCATCTACGACCGCCTGCAGGAGAACAGCGCCGAGGCCCTCGAGGGGTACCTGCGCCCCGTGATGTCGGGCCTAGACCCGTTCCCGGAGGCATCTCCGGCTTGGCCGAACGCTGCGGAAACCGACCAATGGCTGGAGAGTCTGGAGGCCGAGAGCCATGTTGACTCCGTAACCGCCGCGGCGGTGGCCGCCCCAGAGGCACCGATTCCTGAGAATGCCGCGATGGCTGAAGCCGTGCCGGCAATCGAACGCGAGCCGTCCAAAGGCGGAACCGAAGACGATGTCCAGACGGACCAAAACCTGCCAACGACCGGGGTCGAGAAGCGACCGCCCCCTGCCACGCCGGCGGCGGAGTACGTCGGACTCCTAAGGGGCATTGCCGAAGCGGAGAGAGAAGACGCCGCACCACCGTCGAACCGCGTCGGGGACTGGATGGCGCGCACACAGCAGCTCAAAAAGCCGCAGCGCGCCTATGGCACGGAAGCATCACTACGACAGTGGACCGCAAACCGGAGCCTTCAGCTCCGGGAGGCCCCCCTGCCCGCCTGAGCCAGGCGGGTCGTCAATACGCCGCACGTCGTACGTCCCCGTACGACCCTGGCCTTCGAGGGCCAGTCCCCAGTAGCGGTTCCACCCAGGCAACCCGAACCGAGAGCCGCCCGGATCCGGAAATCGCACCGCCCGGCGCGCCGACGGATAGCCGCTCCACGTGCGACTTTCGCCCCACGACCTGTAGGACTCAGGTCGCGTGTGTCACGGTGATAACCCCCCACGTGCGACATTCGCCCCACGACCTGTAGGACTCAGATCGCGTGTGTCCTCGTATCGACCCGGTAGCCTTCGGGGGCGGGGGCGCCGGCGGCCAACGATTGCTTCAGATCACGGACGTGCCGGCACATCCCGCGGTAGCTGAAGCCCTTGCAGTCGCAGGCGATGTCGGCCCCGTCCACCTCGACCCGGTGGAAGGCCTTGGGATCCGTTGAACTGGCCACGGTGTAGACGATCCGCCGTGGTCCCGCGAGCGCCTCGGCGAGAGCGCGGATGGCGCGTTCCGAGACCGGGCCAAGCTGTCGACGCGCCTCGGCACCCATCGAATCGGCGTGCTCCGCCAGGAACCGTTCCGCAGCCTCGGACAGGAAGTCCGCCACGGCCGCCTCGTCCAGCGTACCGTCGGCTCGCCGAGCAGCATCGCCGAGGTAGGCCGCCATACGCCGCAGTTCGACCAGCACGTCGGCCTCCACGGCGCTGCCCAAAGCCCTCCCCTCGACGACGTCGTCCACAAGCCGCGACTTGGTTTCGAGCACCGTGCGGACGAACTCCTCCAGGGTGTCGCGGGCCACCATGTAGGTGACGTTGACGGTGCCCGTCTGGCCGATGCGATGGGCGCGGTCCTCCGCCTGCCAGTGGTTGGCCGGTACCCAGTCCAAGTCGTTGAACACCACCTGGCGCGCCGCGGTGAGGTTGATGCCGACCCCCGCCGCGTGAATCTGGCCGATGAGCACGCGCACCGCGTCGTCGTTCTGGAACCGGTCGACGATGGCCTGGCGCCGCGCCGTCGGTACCTCGCCCGTGATGGTCACGGCCAGGTCGCCGAACGACCTCGCGAAGCGCCGGGTCGCGTGGGTGAAGCACGAGTACAGCAGAACCTTCTCGCCCTGATCCACCGCGCCCCGAACGTATTCCACCGTCTGCGGCACCTTGGCGACGGCCAGTGCCCGGCGGGCGGAGGAGAACATGCCGACCCCGAGACGACCGCCCCTCCCGCCGCGCTCGTCGGACAGGAATCGGGCCACGGCGGCGTTCAGCCGATCACGGATTTCCTTCCCGACTTCGACCTCGATCCAGGTGCGCTGCTTGGGAGGCAGGTCGAGGACCTCGTCCTTGCTCCGCCGCAGCATGATTCCCTGCAACTGCACCGCGAGTTCCTCGACGTTGCTTGCTCCTGCGGTCACCCAGTAGCCGTAGTCGTTTCGATGGGCGTCGCAGTAGCGCTTGGCGAAGGCGAGAAAGCTCTGGCCCAGGGAGTGGCCCACCAGCTGCAGAAGCGGGAACAAGTCACGGGGGCGGTTGGTCAACGGCGTTCCGGTAAGCACGTGGACAACCGGGTCGCGATCGATCACCAGCCTTCTGGACAACCGGCTGCGCAACGTGCGGTGGTTCTTGAGGTAGTGCCCCTCGTCGAATACCAGTCCCGTGAACTCGTGGGCGACCAGTGCGTCGATGTCACGCTTCAGGAGGTCGTAGTTGACGATCACCCAGCCGGCGAATCCCGGCTCGGGCGGCGGCTTGGGACCGACAACGTACGTCTCGGTTTCACCCAGCGCCAAGCGGATCTCCCGAGCCCAGTTGTGTTTCACCGAGGCCGGGCAGACCACGAGCCAAGGTCCGATGGGCTCGGCCTCCACCATGGCCAGGACCGATTGCCGGGTCTTGCCCAGGCCCATGTCGTCGGCCAGGATCGCGCGCCGGCGACCCAGAAGGAAACCGACCCCCTCGACCTGGTGGGAATACAGATCCTGCGCGATGCCCCTGGCGCGGGCGACCGGGTCGGCCGAGGGGCCCATCACGGCCACGCGTCCGACCCGCGTGCGCGCCACGGCCACGTTACTCCTCGAAGGTGTAGTGCTCGGCTACGCCGAAAGTCCTGGGTTCCGTCAGGCGGCAGCTCGGGGAGTAACCCGGTTCTTGATGCGCAAACGGTCGTCGTCCACCTCAAAAACGACGTACCAACCTCCGATCCTGCCTGCATCGCCGAACTCCCACCGTAACGGTCGCGGTCGGCGAAACAGTCTTGATCCATCGTGGCCCGCCCGCTGTGCACGGGCCGAGAGGGTCGCCCCAGCCTATGTCGGTCGGGTCACTCGCCGAAGGCGTAGCGCACCGACACGCCGAAAATCCTCGGCTCCGTCACGAAGTAGTTGCGGAAGAATCCGGAGGTGTCGGAGGTCAGGTACTTGCCCGTGACGTTGTCCTCGTTGGCGACATTGCGGACCCACGTCTTGGCGGTCCAACCGCCCCGTTCGTAGATGAGGGAGGCATTGTGCTGCGTCCAACTGTCGATCTCGTCGCCGCGCGTATTGAACTCCCGCGCATGCGAGTCGCTCTGCCAGTAGACGTCCCAACGCGCCGTGAGATCTCCGCCTTGCATGGGGAACGTATACGCCAGACCCAGCCGCAGCGTGTGATCGGGCGCGTTGGGCAGCCTGTTGCCGTCCAGGTCCACCGGAACGCCATCGAGCGTCTCGACGCCGACCTGCCTTAGGAAGTTGCGCGAGAAGTACGCCGGAATCGACACGCCCGCGCTGTTCGCCGGATAGGACACCGACTCCACCGTCTGGCCGTTGCGGAGGTCCAGGGCACCAGCGGGCCGCAGCCACCACCTCAGCCGTGATCTGCGACTCGACCGCGACGTAGTTGACCGCCGTCGACGCGCCCGGGTCGATATTGTTCAACACGATGTACGCCGGGTTGCCGCCGGTACGATTGATCGGATCGATGGATTCCGAATCGACCACCGAGCTGTCGAGCCAGCCATAGGCGAAGTCGACCCAGGCCTGGGGAAACGCCTCGGGACGCCACACGCCCTCGATCTCCACGCCCATGATCCTTGCGTCGACGTTCTCGTTGATCGACGTGTTGTTGCGGATCCGGGTCGCCTGCAGACCCGCGTAGTCGTAGTAGAACGCGGCACCGTTCAGCACCAGGCGTCCATCCCTTAGCGTGCGCTTGGCACCGACTTCGATGGCATTGACCTGCTCCGCCTCGAAGGTGAATGGCGTCGTCTCCTGGAATTGGGGCGGGATCGCGGGATTGAAGCCACCCGGCTTGTAGCCGCGGCTGTAGAAGCCGTAGAGCAGCGTGCCGTCGTCGAGCCGGTAGTCGATCCCCAGCCGACCGCTGAATTCGTTCCAACTGGAGGCCGAGGGGCTGCCGGTGACGAAGCGGGTCTCGCCGAACGCCGGAACCGGACCGATCGCATTGGCGATGGCCGCGAAGGCGGCGGCACCCGCCTGTCGACCCCGGTCCAAGCCGATGGCGGCCGGGTTTCCGGACAGCAGGGCCAGCACGGTCTGCTGCAGGAGCGGCGGCAACGGCAAGCCTGCGACTACGGTGGGAACCAGCGCCGCCGGCAAGGTTTCCGCGAGAACCTGCGCGCCAATCGCCTGCGCGGCCCCGACCGCCACCACGAGTCCAATGGCCGTGGGAGCATTCTGCGCGTAGGTACCCTGGGCATCATGGAATTCGAGTATCCGCTGACTGGTCGTGCTGATCCCGGCGGCGGCGCCGCTCGCGATCGCGACCATCTCACCGAACAGGCCGGACCTCAACCACACGGTGTCCCCGAGCAATCCCCCGAACGCCGCATTGGCGTCCGCCGAATTGAACAACACGCTGGTGTCGCTGGTGGACTTGTCGTCCTCGTTGTAACGCAGGCCGGCGGTGAGCTTCATGCGGTCGGACAGGTCGTAGTAGACCTCGCCGAACGCCGCAAAACCGTCGCCGGTGGTGCCTTCCACCGGATCGTTGGCGTTCATGAAGAAACTCGGATAGAGCGGCGGCGCCCCCAACACGGTCGACCCGTAGAGGCTTACCAGGTCGAGGGTATTGGCGAGCACGTAGTAGCCCCCGTAACCGAAGCTCTCGTACGTGGTTACCCCGGCGAGGAAGCCGTAGGGCGCTTCGTAGTTGGAGTGGATTTTCGCTTCGACCGTCCAGTACTCGGAGTACGCGTCGAGCTGGTCGAAGGCGAACACCCGGTTCTGCGCCACGCCGAGTCGGCAACCACCGAATATGCCAGCCGTGCCGTCCAATAGGTTGCACTCATCGGACGTCCACTCCGCACCCGCTCCGCCAGCCGGTCTCGATGCCGGCCAGACCCCTTGCGGGTTGACCGCCGTGGGTCCGAGACTCGCCCCCACGTCCTTGGTGTAGTCCTGTTGCGACAGGTAGGTGTTGTCGCGGCGGGGGCCGATGATGCTTGCACTGTAGCAACTGAAGTCGAAGTCGAAGCCGAACGCCCAAATCTCCTCCCGATTTTGGAATATGGGATCGAAGTCGGTGTGCATCTGCCGGTAGGAGTTGATCGGCGGGCGTGGGAAGTCGTACGAACCATCGCGAGCGCCGAACGGCAATGCACCCGCGGCCCCGGCAAAGATGCCCGCAGTCGTCGCTCCGAGGTGCGAGGTCTCCCAGCCGAACTCATCCGGCAGACACCCGGTTGTCGGCAGTGGATTCTGGACACAGACCTGGTTGGTGATCCGGGCCCGGTCATCGTCCTCCTCGAAGCGGCTGTAGAGCCCCCACACCCGCGCCTGGTCCGTTATCTCCCACAGGATGGTCCCGCGGTACGCCAGGATGTCGCGACCGTCGACGGTCTCATCGATTCCCGACAGCATTTGGCCATTGCTCCCCACCTGGCCGTGGGCGAGATTCTTGGTGTAGCCGTCGCGTTCCAACTGGAAGCCAGCCAGCCGTACCGCCACGGAATCTCCCAGCGGCAGGTTCACCGCGGCCTTGCTGCGGGCATGATCGTAGTCGCCGTACTCGAAGTCGACGAATCCATTGACCGCGCCGGGGTCCGGCTTACGGGTTACGAAATTGATGGCCCCACCGGTGGCGTTCCGCCCGAACAGCGTTCCCTGCGGACCGCGCAGCACCTCGACCCGTTCCATGTCGAAGAACTCCAGGGTGTTGAGGTTGGCCGACACGGCGATCTCGTTCAGGTGCTGCGAGACGCCGGGTTCGCCGGAACGCGCGATCACCAGATTGCCGATGCCGCGGATGCTGAAGCTCGAGCCACCGAAGTTCGTCGCCGTGAAGGACACGTTGGAGGCGTTCATCTGCAGGTCCGACGGGGTGATGACTTGGCGCTCTTCGATGTCGTCGCCAGTGAGCGCCGTCACCGCGATGGGCACATCCTGGATGCTCTCGGCGACCCGCTGGGCGGTGACGGTGACCTCTTCGATGAACTGCGAGTCCTCCTCTTCCTCCTCGGCAGCGAGCGTCGTGAACGGTGCCATGAGCACCAAACCGGTGAGCGCGGCGACCCCGTGCCTGAGTGTCGGAGTGATCCTCTTCCGGGACTTCGATTGAACCGAGTTCATGTTTTACCCCCCAATTGCGGACACCCCGAACTATACCCGTTATGACCGGGCGATTCGATGCTCTGACCGACGATCAAGCCATCGCCATATGCAGAACCGCGTTGGAACGATGCGCGGTGACTTGGGTGGTGGCGCTACCAGTCCTCCTGGAGTTCGCGGATCAGGTCTCCGGTCATCTGCACCCGCTCGTCGGGACTGCGGCGAAGGCAGCGCATGCAGAGATCGTCCAGGCGCTGCGGAACGACACGGTTCGACACCGCCGACGGCGACGGAATGTCCCGATGGAGCGTGTGGTCGAGGATGTCGTCGATACTCTCGCCGACGACCGGCGGCTGCCCGGCGAGGGCTTCGTAGAGCACCGCGCCGAGACTGTATATGTCGGTGCGGTAGTCGATGTCGTCGTCCCTCCGGATCTGCTCGGGCGACATGTAGGACGCCGTTCCCTGAAGCCGGCCGTGTAGCGTCAGCGAGAGGTCGTCGACCACCGCCTCGGTCGCCGGCGGGACTTCTCCCGAGCCGCCTTCGGGATCCCAGACCTTGGCGAGACCCCAATCGAGCAGGAGAACCTCGCCGAAGGGACCGACAAGGACGTTCTCCGGTTTTACGTCACGATGGGCGACGCCGTGGCCGTGGGCGTATTCCAGCGCATGGGCCACCTGGATGATGACTTCGACCAGACGGGGTAGGTCGTAGCGCTCGCGATAGTCGTAGATCTCCCGCAGCGTGTAGCCGTGGATCATCTTCATGGTGAAGTAGTAGTGGCCTTGGATATCGCGGCCGAGCTCGTAGGTGGGTACGGTATTCGGATGCTGCAGCATCGCCGACACCCGGGCCTCGCGCAGGAAGCGGCGCCGTTCGTCCGGATCGTCCGCGAACTCCGCCTTCAGGCTCTTGTAGCAGACGACCCGCATCAGGTGCAGGTCCTTGCACGACTGGATGATGGACCGCCCGCCCCGGGCGATAAGCTTGAAGTAGGCGTAGCGCGTCGCCGGATTGACCTTGCGCGGCAACGGCTTGTCCGTGTCGGCGATGTAGACGACGGGATAGTCGTCGTCCGGCGTGGCGGCGAATCGGGTCATGCCCGCGACGTGTCCTAACTCTCTCGCATGAAAAAGGCCGGTTTGCTATTCGGCGGCGTCGGCGCTCTCCCCCTGACCGCTCTCCGCGCCGCCCTGCCCGCCGCTCACGGGCGCATCGACGAAGCCGACGTTGCGTTCATCCCCGGCCGCTTGGAGTTCGTGGGCGAGGTTGGCCGATGCGGTGGTGTGGTCGACCACGACCGCACCTTCCGCCGCCCCGGCGAACACGCCGTCGTCGCCCAACACGACGCTGGGTACGTCGTCGTCGTTGCCGACGCACAGGAACACGGTCCCGGCGCCTTCGGCCGCCTCCCGAGGACTGGCGACACAGGACCCGCGATGTTCCTCCAGCCACTCGGCGGCGCGGCGGCGGGTCCGGTTGTAGACGCGTACGCGGTGACCGGCGGCGGCCAAGTGCCCGGCCATGGGATATCCCATGACGCCCAAACCGACGAAGGCGACGTCTCTGCTCTCCGCCACGATAGTCCCCGATATCACCCAACGTCGCACCTTACCACGCCCCTGCGAATACCCCGCCGGGGCGACCGGTTCCGGTTCGCGGCCACCAAGAATGTTCTGATCAAGCCATCCCTGGCTTGATCAGAGACGCAAAAACAGCACCGTCGCGGATCGTGACGGGCACCCTAACCGGGGAAGAGCGCGGTCTTTCTTGCCTACAAATTCGATTCCTTGCGCGTCATTGAATTTGGCGGCACATCCCAGTGCCGCGCTAGGGAAGGTCTTAATCAGACCTTCCCTAGACGCCCGCACGCGGTGTTCCTCGACCGCCCGACCTTCGCCTCCGGCGGCTGGCCGTTCCCGCCGGGTGGTAAGCTCGCACCATGTCGCGCCGTCAACTGCCCAGTGTCGATCGCGTGCTCAACGACGCGTCCCTGGCGCCTTCGGTCGTCCGATGGGGCACACGCACGGTCAAACTCGCGCTGCAAGCGGTGCAAGGCGATCTGCGTGGCGCCGACGACGTACCGGATTGGGCAACAATCGCCACCGGGTATCCCGCCGTGATCGAAGACTGGCTGCGACGCCACGTGGGTCGGGGTTACGAGACCGTTTTCAACCTCACCGGCACGCTCGTGCACACCAATCTCGGTCGCAGCCCGCTGTCGCCGGCGCTTGTGTCCTGCGCCTTCCATGCCGCCACCCGCCCACTGACGCTGGAATACGACCTCGACGCCGGCAAGCGCGGCGACCGGGAAGGCATCGTCGCGCATCGCCTGAAGGTCTTGACCGGGGCGGAGGCCGCGACGGTCGTGAACAACAACGCCGCCGCCGTGATGCTCGTCCTCAACACCCTGGCCAAGGACCGGGAAGTACCCGTCTCCCGGGGCGAACTCATCGAGATCGGCGGCAGCTTTCGCCTCCCGGACATCATGGAACGCGCCGGCTGCCGGCTGAAGGAAGTCGGCACCACCAACAGAACGCACGCGCGGGACTATGAGCACGCGGTCGACCAAGACACCGCCTTGCTGCTCAAGGTGCATCCCAGCAACTACCGGGTCGAGGGCTTCGCCAAGGACGTGGGTATCCGCGAAGCCGCCGACATCGCCCACGAGCACGACCTCCCCCTATGCGTCGACGCGGGCAGCGGTGCGCTGGTGGATCTCGGCAAGTTCGGCGTGCCGCGCGAGCCCCTGCCCGGCGACCTGCTGGGCGATGGCGCGGATCTCGTTACCTTCTCCGGCGACAAGCTTCTAGGCGGCGTCCAAGCCGGCATCATCGTCGGTAGAAGCGGGCTTGTCGAAAGGCTCAAGGCCAACCCGATGAAGCGAGCGCTGCGTCTGGACAAGATCGCCCTCGTCCTGCTCGACGAGACCCTGAAGGCCTACGAAGACGAGGCGTCGGCCGTGGGGAAGATTCCCTTGTTGGGAATGATCGCCCTGCCCATTGACGAACTTGAGCGCCGAGGCCGGGCAGTCGTCGGCTGCCTCGAAGGCACTGCCGATGGCCGGATCGACGTCGAGGTCTCCCGATCGCAACTCGGCAGCGGCGCCTTGCCGGGCGAGTCCATCGAAAGCCGGGCCGTCACCATTGCCTTCGATTCCGCCAAACGCCTGCTCGCATTCGAGCAGTCGCTCCGCCACCTGAACCCCGCCGTGATCGGTCGAATCGCCGACGGGAGGGTCTGGCTCGACATGCGCGGTGCGGCACCGCTCGACGAACTGCTGGCCGTACTCAAGGGTCTCGCCGCTTGATCGTCACCCTTGCCGGGCACGTCGACCACGGCAAGACCTCTATCGTGCGCGCGCTGACCGGCGTCGACACCGACCGGTTGGCGGAGGAGAAGCGCCGCGGGTTGACCATCGACTTAGGGTTCGCGTACACCGACTTGGGCGGTCGCCGCGTCGGCTTCGTCGACGTGCCCGGCCACCACCGCTTCGTACACAACATGGTCGCGGGCATCGCCGCGCACCAGTACGCGCTCCTGGTCGTCGCCGTCGACGACGGCGTGATGCCCCAGTCCCGGGAACACCTCGCGATTCTGCGCCTGCTCGGCCTGGCCGGCGGCGTCGTGGCATTGACGAAGATCGACCGGGTGTCGGCGGAACGCATCGAGGAGGTCCGGGACCAGACGCGCGCCATGACGGCAGGTACGTTCCTGGACGGAGCGCAGATTCTCGCCCTGTCGTGCGAGACCGGATCCGGAGTCGAAGGTCTGCGCCGACACCTCGAACGCGCGGCAACCGCATCGCCGACGCCCACCGACGACCGACCGTTCCGCCTTGCCGTCGACCGCGCCTTTACCGTCCGCGGCAGCGGCGTGGTGGTGACCGGAACCGTCGTCTCCGGAACGGCCAACCTCGACGACCGCCTCGTCATGGCATCCACCGGCAATCCCGTACGCGTACGTGGGTTGCGCGTTCAGGACGAACCCTCCAACACGGCGACCGTCGGCGACCGAGCAGCGGTCAATGTCGCGGGTGCCGGCGTCGACGATGTCCGACGCGGTGATTGGCTCATGGACCCGGCGATGCATGACCCCGCGTCCCGGTTCGCCGTGCATCTGTCCGTATTGGAAGACTTCCCCCGAGCCGTGAAGCACAACGCCCCGCTGCACGTCTACCACGGCACCAGCCATACCCAGGCCCGGGTCCTGCTGATCGAAGGTGCGCCGATCGAACCCGGCGGTGCCGCCACCGTGGACCTGGTCTGCCAAGAGCACCTGCATGTGCATGTGAAGGTCGGTGATCGAGTCGTCCTACGCGACCATGACCTCGAACGCACACTCGGTGGCGGCCGGGTTGTCGATCTGGCCGTGCCGGATCGTCGTCGACGCTCCCCCCTGCGCAAGCAACGGCTCGCGGCGACAAGACCGGGTGATCCGGTCGCAACGCTGGATGCCTTGAGTCGGCACATACCGGTACGGGCCACCGAATTCGCTCGGCACTGGAACCTGGCGGATCGGCGCCTCGACGGAGTCGTCAAGGATCTGAACCTCGCCAACATCGAGGCATACCTGCTCCACCCCGATCTATTCAGGGCGACCGCCGGCGTGATCGGCCAGAAACTCGCCGACCACCACCGCCTCCACCCGGACAGCCCCGGACTCACCGCCGACGAAATCTGCACGGGCAACGCCGCCGAGCGCCATGCCCGGCGCTTGACGCTCGCATCGCTGGTTGAGCGCGGTTCGCTACGCGTCGAGACCGGTCTCTACGCCGATGCCGCGCACCAGGCAGCCATTCCCGCCAACGTCACTCGCCTGTTCGAGGAAGTCGGGTCGCTGCTCGATTCCAACCAGCCCCCGAGCCTCGGCGACTTGGCAAAGCGTTTTGGCCGACCCTTCCCCGTGTTCGAACGCGAGATGCGCGCCCTCCCCGCCTTCAACCTCGCCGTCAGGGTCGGAGACACCCGTTACTTCCTACCGGATCGGCTCTTGGAACTCGCCAAGCTCGCCGGGAAGCTCGATGCACGCGCACCCTTCACCGTCCGCCAGTTCCGCGATGCCTCGGGCATGGGCCGCAACGTCGTCATCGAGGTCCTGGAGTACTTCGACGGCAGGGGCTACACCCAGCGCATCGGCGACACGCGCCGCGTCGTCGGGGACGCCTCGAACATCACCACGCCCCGAAAGCCGATCACTTAGAATCCCGAAGCGCGACCTTCGCCCGTTGCGACGTTGGAGCCTGGCTGATCGCCTGGTGCGGGACTCGCGCAACGCATCGCGTCGCCCCTGGGCCGGTCAGGGAGCGGGTGGTGCGAGTCTGATCAGGACCTCGTTGCGCCGCAGGAAGGGCGGTGTGAAGGGTCCGTTGTAGACCGCTGACACGGCCTCGCCGACCGGTTGGAGACGGTCGCGCTCGAGGGCGGCGCGGAGCCGTGTGGCCTGCTCGGCGAACCGCGCGGCGGTGATCCGGCCACGGTAGCGAAGCACCGCGACGGTGCCGCCGGGAACACGCCTGATGGTGACGCGCTCGTCGTTCGGCACGGGCAACGAGTCCCTGTCGTAGGCGCGCTCCATCACGAAGCGGTAGACCGTCGAACCGCCGTCCCGGTGGCGGGTGACAGGCACGGTCATCTTCATGCGCATCGACTCGTCCGCGTCCGGCCCCGCGGCGTCGGGCTTGCGGTTGTCTCCGAAGATGTAGCCCGCGAGCCGCTTGAAGGCGGCGTTGCCGGTCTCGTCGAACCCGCCGCCGACCGTGGTCTCGGCGACCAGATACGGCGCGTACTCGCGGATCTCGTAGTCGTCGCCTCCACGGACGAGTTCGTAGTCGGGCTCCTCGTCGGCGATCGCGGGAGTGGCGGACAGGAGAATCAACAGTATTCGCAGCACGGTCATGTCACAAGCCTCCGGTGTGCTGGTCAAGGTTCGCCGGCTGGTTGGCGCGACGGGCGCGAGCATACGCGCACGCGGCGGGTCGCGCACGTTCGGATACGCGCCGAGAACCGACTGGCTGCCAATCACGATGTATTCGTTGAGGCCGAGCATCGCCTGAGGCTCGGACTAATGTGCTCAAGCTCCGATCACTCGTCGCCAACGGCCTAGCCCGCATATCTCACCAGGGGCCGCGATCGGCAACGTTGGAACTCCGGTACTTGCCACCTCCGGGGAGCCACCTCCGGGGAGCCACCTCCGAGGACCGCCCCTCGGAACGGGCCCCAGTGCAACCGCGTTGGGCGGGAACGCGGACGGCGGCCACAAGTCAGCCACTACCAAGTCCGGACCAAGGCTATTGACCGGGGTCCAGTCCCCACCTAAGATGACCGAGAGGGCATCAAAATCGAATCGAGATTTTTCTCGCCCTCAAACCGTTCAATCGATCTCGACCACCTCAGACCAATGTCAACAGAGTTAGTCGTCCATATCGGCTTGCCCAAGACCGGATCCACATCGATTCAGGGAATGCTCTACGAATTGCAGCCGCTGTTGATGCGCTCAGGCTTTTGGATACCCACC
>JAGWBN010000262.1:1619-2475 GCA_021295875.1 Pseudomonadales bacterium | reverse complement strand
GTAAAGTGCGCGGTCTTGGTCAGGGGAGAGGACGAACGATGGTGTGGGAACCGGAAATCGACGAGATGAAGCGCCGGCGGGCGTTCGCCGAACAGATGGGCGGCGAAGCCGGCATCGCCGAGCAGAGGCGGCGCGGCAAACTGACGGTTCGGGAGCGCATCGACCTCATGACCGACGCAGGCTCCTTCCAGGAGATCGGTCAACTCGCGGGGGCAGCGACCTACGAGAACGGTCCACGTCCGCCCCTCCAACATGATCATCGGCCTTGGTGACCTGAACGGCCGAAAGGCGGTGCTGACGGCGGGCGACTTCACCGTGCGCGGCGGCGCATCGGACGCCTCCATCGGCAACAAGGGCGGCCACGCTCAGAAGATGGCCCTGGACTGGAAACTGCCGTTCATCAGACTGCTGGATGCCACCGGCGGCAGTGTCAAGACCTTCGAACAGATCGGGCGAACCTACATTCCGACGAACCCGGTGACCCCCGGCGTCGAGAAACTGCTCTGCCAAGTGCCAGTGGTGGCGGCCGTGCTCGGTTCCGTCGCGGGGCTGCCCGCCGTGGATGCCTGTCTCGCCCACTTCAACGTCATGGTCAAGGGCACCAGCCAGGTCTTCCCCGGCGGCCCGCCCGTGGTCAAGGCGGCGCTCGGCATCGATATCAGCAAGGAGGACTTGGGCGACGAACGCACCCAGGTCTACGGCAGTGGCGTGATCGACAACCTCGCCGATACCGAAGTCGACGCCTTCGACATGGTCAAACGATTCTTAGGCTACCTCCCGGACAACGTCTGGCAGATGCCGCCGCGCGTGGACACCGGCGACGACCCGAACCGGCGAGACGAGTATCTTCTGTCCG
>JAGWBN010000262.1:0-1598 GCA_021295875.1 Pseudomonadales bacterium | reverse complement strand
TCATCGACGCCGTGGTCGACCGGGAGTCGTTTTTCGAGATCACGCCGTTCTACGGCCGGTCGCGCATCGTCGGCCTGGCCCGCGTCGACGGCTATCCCGTCGGCGTGATGATCAACAATCCGAAGCGCATCGGCGGTTCGATGGACGTCTCCGCCGGGGTCAAGGTGATCCGCTTCCTGCAGCTTTGCGACACCTTCCACCTGCCGATGATCTACCTCGCCGACGAGCCGGGTTTCATGGTCGGCCCGGAACAGCAGCGCCAGGGCATCGTCCGCGCGGGCGCCAAGATGCTGTGCGCGACGCTGCGCACGCGGATGCCCTGGATCACCATCATCATCCGCCAGCTCTACGGCGTCGCCGGGCAATGCCACGACCGCCCAAGCGGCATGTTCAAACGCGTCGCCTGGCCGTCCGGCCACTGGGGCTCGATGCACATCTCGGGGGGCGTCTCGGCCGCCTATCGGCGGGTCATCGCCGAGTCGGACGACCCCGAAGCCAAGCAGGCGGAAATCGAGGCGAAACTCGAGGCGCTGTCGTCGCCATTCCGAACCGCGGAGGCGTTCAACATCGAGAACATCATCGATCCCCGGGATACCCGGCCGATGGTCTCGGAGTTCGTGCAGATGGCCCAGCCCATGCTCGAGACGCAGTTGGGACCGAGCCCGACGCCGTACATGCCTTGACGGGCATCCGCCGCCGTTGGCGGCTCTTGGACAGGCGTGGGTTCGATGGATAGCGGGCATCCGGGACACGGTCACGTCGACCTGAACCGGGACGCCCGTACGGATGGCGCCCTCGCCACTCGCTTCAACGGGTTTGCGGACCTCGAGTGCGCTCCGAGGGGATCGGGCATGAGCGTCGACTCACCGACGTACGGCCTGCTGGCGCGCCACGTCGCGACCTGTGAACCGTTGCTCGCACTCGCCCGCGAGTGTCGCCTTGGCCAGCCGATCCCGAACCTCCTGTTCGCGGCGGCGAAGCGCCTTGTCGCGGAGGAACCGGATGCACCGCTCGCCAAGCTCTACGCGGACGCTGCCCAAGGCAAGGCGCCGGCCGCGGGGTTGCCGGGCGTGTTCGAGGCGTTCTGCCAGGAGAAGGCCAGGCGGATCATTGACTTGGTTCGAACCCGCAACGTGCAAACCAACGAGGTGGGTCGGTGTTCGCACCTGATGCCGGCCTTCGGCGTCGTCGCGCAAGTGACCGGACAGGATCTCGCGTTGATCGACATCGGTGCCGGCGCGGGCTTGAACCTGTTGTGGGACCGGTTCGACTATCGCTATTCCGATGGATCGGCGTTCGGACCGGAACGATCGCCGGTGCGGATCGAATGCGAGACCCGCGGCGCGATGCCACGCATTCCGGCACGCTTCCCAAAGGTGTCCTTTTGCGTCGGTGTCGATCTCAAACCGATCGACTTGCGCGACGACGAGCAGTACCGATGGCTTGAAGCGCTGATCTGGCCAGACCATGCGGACCGCGCGGCGCTTCTCGCGAACGCCCGCGAGGTCTGGCTGCGGCAACCGCCTCGCGTCGACGCCGGCGATGCGATCGAGTTGCTGCCCGCTCTCGTTGCCGAGGCCCCGGCGGCCTCGGCGCTT
>JAGWBN010000064.1:22101-22573 GCA_021295875.1 Pseudomonadales bacterium | reverse complement strand
ACCGCCGACTTCCGGTTCACGCGGCTCGACGACGATGTCCTGAACTACGGCTGGCAGTTCAATGTGCCGGTCACCACGACCAACTGGAACGTGGACACCAGCGGTGGCTACGCGCACGCCCGAAAGGCGCGCACCTACCGGCAATCGCAGTTCCGTCTCGGCACCTTCGCCGTCGCGGATCCGTCGATCCTCGAGGGCGCCATCGGCGAGGCCTTCTCCGATGCAAACATCATGAACCCCGCCAACGATTTCGTCTTCGACCGGACCGGCACCAACAATCAGAGCTACCTCGCCGCCACCATGACGGATGCCGTGTTCGGCAAGATCGACGTGACGTGGAAGGAGGTCTGGCGACTGTCCGCGGGGGCCCGTTGGGAGGATTACAGGCAGGTTGCGCTCGACTGGAACCCCTACGGCTTCACGATCACCGACCCGGTGGTCACCACCGATCCCGACCGCCTCGAGCAGGCGA
>JAGWBN010000064.1:15218-22027 GCA_021295875.1 Pseudomonadales bacterium | reverse complement strand
TCGGCTGGAGCGAGACCGTCGTGCGCCCGGATCTGCGCGAGATCACCGACGCCAGCTACATCGACCCGATCACCGACGACCTTGTGGACGGCAACCCGGGCGTGATCCCCGCCGACGTGTCGAACTACGACATCCGCACCGAACTCTTCTTCAACAACGGCGACAACCTGACGCTGTCCGCGTTCCACAAGGACATCGTCAATCCCATCGAGTTCTTCGAATCGGCGGCCAGCGACACCACCGTCGCCCGGGAGATCGTCAACGCGACCTCTGCGAAGGTCTCCGGGGTGGAAATCGAGGCGCTCAAGACGTTGAACTTCCTCTCGGGAATCGCCGGCGACTGGATCAATAGGTTCTTCGTGCAGGCGAACCTGACCCTGCAGGACTCGGAACTCGTCGCCGGCGAGAAGGCCGATGCGCCGACCAACGACGTCCGTCCGCTTCGCCAACGCCATGCTCGGCTTCGACAGCGACGACGGCCGGCACACGGCGACAATGGTCTACAACGTCTTCGGCGAACGTCTCTATGTTGCCGGTCGGCTCGGCGCGCCCGACGGCTACGAGCAGCCCTACCACTCCCTGGACTTCACCTATTCGTGGTTCCCCACCGAGTCCATCGCGGTGAAGGGAAAGCTCAGGAACATCCTCGACGGCACCGTGGAAATCGAGCGGGAGGGCATCGTCGTGTTCAGCGAGCGGCCGGGCAGCAGTGCGTCGGTCAGCTTCAAGTGGGCGTTCTGACACAGAGCACGTCCGGAAAGTTCGCCATCGTCACGATTACCGGTTCGGCGGCTTGGGGAAACGTCTCATAGAACCCGTCGAGAGAGCGCAAGTGCCGTTCGGTGGCCCCGTCCAGGGTGACCTGTATAGGCGTTGGACCGTTGTCGGTCTGGATCACGAAGTCCACCTCGCCGGTCAACCGCCAGTAGAAGACGTCGCGGTGACGTTTCTTCAGCTCGACGAACGCGGCACACTCGAGCGCCTTGCCCAGGTCTCTGCCGGTACGCGTCACCGCGACTCGGCGCAGCCCGGTATCAACCGGATAGTACTTGCGATTCCTTTGCGCCCGTTTGCGTTCCGAGTAGGCGAACCACGGACAGGAAAACAGCAGGTAGGCCTGCTCGCAGGCATCGAGATATGCCGACACCGTTTCGACGGCCACTCCGCTGGCGGCGGCGATACGGCGCAGGCTCAGTTCGGAACCGGCCGACTCGAAAACCATCTGCACGATCTGCCGAAGCGCGATCGACGACCTGGCGCGGACTCGCTCGCGCACATCGCGTTGCAGGATGTCGAGGAAATACTGCCGCAGAAGTTGGTCTCCGTCGTCGCTGGTGATCGGTTCCGGAAAGCCACCGCGATCAAGGTAGTCGGTCACGGTTCCGTCGGCATGCACGCAGCGGAACTCGGCAAGGTCGAACGGGAAGAGTTCGACCGTGATGTGCCTACCCGTAAGCACGGTTGCCAATTCGCTGGACAGGAGATGGGCGTTCGAACCGCTCACCACGAACTGAAACCGTCCGGGTCGTTCGAGCCTTGTCCGCAGCCACCGCTCCCATCCCTCGACCCATTGGATCTCATCGAGGAAGACCGTTAGCGTGGCGGCATCGGGACGCAATGCGCTGAACAAGGCCGTCAATCGTTCGAGCGTGTCATAGTGGAGCGAGCCCGCGAGGCGGGGGTCCTCGAAGTTGACGAACAGGCAGTCCCGCCGCTCGAGTCGATATCGGCGGATCAACTGGGTGAGCAGCGTGGATTTGCCGCAGCGACGGACACCCTGGATCACTAGGGCAGTGCGTTTCGACAACGACTTCGGCAGGGAGACGGCCCGGCCGATGGACTTCGGCGGCGGCCGGTCCCAGAAGCTCCACGTGGCGGCGATGTCCAACAGGTCTTCGTCGTTCATCCGTCGAATGAACTCTACGTTTCATAGGGTGTCGATCTTACTCGACAATGTTTGAATCGTCTAGTTGACTCGACAGTTTGGCAGACCAGGCCGGCGACGAACCGACTGCCGTGCCGGAGCCGTCGGAGCCGTCCGCTGCCCTTGAACCCGCGGGGGAGTTTTGCGGTAGACTGCCTTTTCTTGCGGCCTGGCAAACAGGCTGTCAGGTCACCAACCTATATTTTGAGGGGGAGAAAGACGAATGGCCGTACGAGATGTCGTAGTCGTAGACAGTGTCCGCACGGGTCTTGCCAAAGCCCATCGCGGCAGCTTCAACCTGACGCGATCCGATGACATGCTGGCTCACCTGATCGATTCGCTGCTCGACCGGAATCCGAATATTTCCGCGGACGAGGTCGAGGACGTGGTCGTGGGCGCCGCCAACCACACCGGCGAACAGGACGGCAACTTGGCGAGACTCGCCGTGGTGCTTTCCAAGCTGCCGATCACGACGGCGGGAATGACCGTCAACCGGTTCTGCTCGTCGGGACTGCAGTCCATCGCCATCGCGTCGAACCAGATCGCCTCCGGGCAGACCCAGGTGGCCATGGCCGGCGGCGTCGACTCGATCTCCATGGGTGCCCGCCAGCAACCGGGCAAGTCCCAGCGCAACCAGCGCCTGATCGACGAGAAGCCCGAGATCTTCATGGCCATGGGCAACACGGCGGAAGTCGTCGCGCGTCGCTACCAGGTCACTCGCGAAATGCAGGACGAATACGCGCTGCAGAGCCAGCTGCGCTACGCCAACGCCCAGGCCGCCGGCTGGGTCGACGAAGAGATCGTGCCGATGACGGCCACGATGAAGAAGGTCGATCGGGAGACGGGCGAGGAGAGCTTCGAGGAAGTGGTCGTTGATCGCGACGAGTGCAACCGCCCGACGACTACCATCGAAGGCCTGGCAGGCCTAAAGCCCGCCTTCGAGGAGGACGGCACGGTGACCGCGGGCAACGCCTCCCAGCTTTCCGACGGCGCCTCCATGACCCTGTTGATGAGCGCCGAACGCGCCGAACAGCTCGGCGTCGAGCCCATGGGCATCTACCGGGGCTTCTCGGTGGCGGCTTGCGAGCCCGACGAGATGGGCATCGGTCCGGTGTACGCCATCCCGCGCATGCTGGAGAACGCCGGCTTGCGCAAGGAGGACATCGACCTCTGGGAGTTGAACGAGGCGTTCGCATCCCAGTGCGTCTACTGCCGCAACGAGTTGGACCTCGACAACGACAAGTACAACGTCAATGGCGGTAGCATCTCCATCGGGCATCCGTTCGGCATGACCGGGTCGCGCTGCACGGGAACCATCCTGCGTGAACTGGAGCGACGCCAGCAGCGCTACGGTGTGGTGACCATGTGCATCGGCGGCGGTCAAGGGGCGGCCGGCCTCTTCGAACGCGCCTAGGCGGGAAGTCCGCGCACCGTACGCCAAGGCCGGTCGCCCGCGCGACCGGCCTTAGGTGTGGGCATAAAACACGTGAGGGCCGCGCCCTGTGGGCGCTGGAGGGCCGCACTCTGCGAGCGCGTGAGAGCGCCGATGTCGCCCTACACCGCACTGGACGCGCGATCGCGCGCTCACTCTCCTTTTCGCCGCGCGAAACATTTTGATACCGCGCGGTGGTTGGCCAACGACCGCCTTTTGGGGGACACTCCCATGGCGTTGTCGGGTATTCAGGAACATGGCCAACGCCTCTGCGCAAGCGCATCGCCTGCAAGGGATGCGCATCTTGTCGGTTCTCGCTGTCACGGGGGCATCCCTCCCCTTGGCCTTTGCGGAGCCTGCGGTGGGGCGGTCCGAGCCACCGTTGGCAGAGCCGGAACCTCAGTTGGCGCAGCCGGAGCCTGCGCCGGATCTCGCGGCAGAAACCGACGCAGCGGCATCCAATCCCTATTCCGATGTTAGCGACGAAGAGCTGGGGGCCTTGGCGGCGTCCTTCCATGACCTCGAGGAGAATGAGCGCGGCTGGTTCCTGACCGAAGTGCGCAAACGCATGTCCGCCCGGGGCGAACGTCCGCGCATTCCCGTAAGGGATCGGGGACGTTTCGGCGATGGCCGCAAGGCCGGCGTATTGGTGCGTGAAGTCGGCCTTGAGGAGGGCAACTCGGCACCCGCGACTTCTGACGAGCCAGGCGTGTACGGAACCGGCCCGGAGCGCTCGACGCCGAGCGGCCGCGATTCGATTTCGGGCAGGTCGAGACAGGCTCAAGAACCGCCACCGCTGCCCCGGGACTAGCGGCGGAGCGCCGAAGGTGAGCGAACGAGCCAAGCTGCTCGTCGTCGATGACGATCCGGAGCTGCAGGAGTTGATCACCGCGTACCTCAGCAAGCAGGGCTACGACCTGGTTGCCGTCGGCGACGGTCGTGCCATGGACCAGGCACTTGGATCCGGCGACTTCGACCTGGTCATTCTCGACCTGATGCTGCCGGGGGAGGACGGCCTGTCCATCGCCAAACGTCTGAAGCACACCACCGACATCCCCATCGTCATGGTCTCCGCCCAAGGGGAGGACGTCGATCGCATCGTCGGCCTGGAAGTCGGCGCCGACGACTACATCGGCAAGCCCTTCAACCCGCGTGAACTCCTTGCCCGCGTGCGCGCGGTGTTGCGCCGCACAGGCCAGGCCAGCGCACCGGGCGGCACCATGCGGGTGGTCGAGTTTGGCGACTTCCGTCTCGACCTCAATGCCCACCTGCTGTCTAAGAATGGCAGCACCGTGCCCCTGACCTCCGGCGAGTTCGACCTGCTCGGCATTCTCGTGTGCCATCCCAACAAGGTGCTCGACCGTGACCGGATCCTGGATCTGCTTACCGGCGCCGAGCGATCGCCCTTCGACCGCAGCATCGATGTGCGCATCACCCGACTGCGCAGCAAGATCGAACCGGATCCTTCCTCGCCGGTGTTCATCCGCACGATCTGGGGCAAGGGCTACATGTTCTGCCCGGACGCGGCCTGACGCGCCAACCGTCGGCAATCCACACCCCCGCCGGATTTCCCGCGCTGCAGGGTATCCTTGGCTCGTCAAGCAGGCGATGCGAGCCACGGTGAAGCGACCGGCCACGCTACTGGCGCGGACCAACCTTGTCCTCGGTGTCAGTGCCACGGCACTGGCGTTGACGTCGATCATCGCGCTGGCGGTGTTCGTGATCCTGCCCATCGAAGAACGGTCCGCGGACGATGAAGCCGGGCTGATCGTGCTGTCGGCCAAGACCTGGGTGGAACTGGACGCTGCCCGGCGCCCGGCCTTCGAGATCGAACTGCTGGAGAACCACGACCTCATCATCTCGGCAGAACCCCGCGACCTTCCCCGCGTGGATGAGGGCAACCGCTACTACGAACTCATCGAGTCGAAGCTGAGCGAGCGTCTCGACGGTCCGATCCGGCTGATGGAAAGCGATGATCTGCTCTGGGCGGACGTCCCCATGGGGAACTACGTCATGCAGATCGGGTTCTCCTCGCAACGCCGCGATGTGCAGCCGGTGTACGTCGGCGTGGTCATCATCCTGATGGGTGCGATCATCGTCGCGGCCACTTCCGGCATCATCGTCCGCCGGGTGGCAGGCCCGCTGTCGCGTACCGCGGAGGCGGTGGAGGCCTTCCGCGGCGCCGGAGGATTCCAGGCTCTGCCCGAGGAGGGTCCCGAGGAACTGGTCACCCTGGCGGCGAGTTTCAATGCGATGGCGAGGGATGTGAGCGAGCTGCTGACCAACCGGACGACACTCCTGGCGGGTATCTCCCACGACCTGCGCACACCGCTGACGCGCATGCGGTTCGCCGTGGAGCTGCTGCCGGACGAGGTCGACCCGCAGGTGGTCGAGCGCTTCGAACGCAACCTCACGGCCATGGAGGAACTGATCTCGGATGCGTTGCGCTTCTCCCGCGGCGCCGGCGAGGAGCCGCACCAAGTGGACTTCCGGGAGTACCTCGAGTCCGTCGTCGCCAACATCGACGAGGAACTGCGCGTCGACTGGCGGGTGTCGCCCCCGGGTTCCGTGCGGATCGCCACGGGAGCATTTCAGCGGGTCGTCGGGAACCTCGTCAGGAATGCGCAGCAGCACGGGGGCGGGGCCGAAGTGGCCGTCGTTTGCGGCGATGACATCGCGGTCCACGTGATCGACGACGGACCGGGCATTCCGGAGGCGGAGCGCGACAATGTGTTCCAACCCTTCTATCGTCTGGATACTTCGCGAAGCCGTGCCACCGGGGGCAGTGGCCTGGGACTCGCGATCGTTTCCCAGCTCTGCCAAGCGCACGGTTGGACGGTCACGCTCGGAAGCGGCGCGGATGGCGGTACCGACGCCTGTGTCGTCGTGCCCTTGGGGACGGGTCTGTCCATGGAGCGGCAAGAGGAATCGGTAACAAAATGACACCAAGTCGCTACGCCGGGGAAATCGGAAGGTAACAACCGCTCGGGTACCGTTGCCTTGCGTCGGATCCTCACGGGTTCGGCGCATGAGTCTTTGCTGATCCCCTCTCGGATCGTTGCGATCCGATTTCCCGGAACCCCGCAAGGGGTTCCGGGACTTATCTGCCTTGTCGTAAGCGCACTCCGATGAAGTCGCAGCCCCCATGGCGAAATGCCGTCCAAATCAGGTGGTTGTGAGTGCCCGGTTGCTGCGGGAATCCGTGTCAAACTACGCGGTCGCGGACGTACGCTAGGCTAGGACAGGCTTGTTGAGCTTTCACGAGATTCTCTTCGAGATCGACGGCCCGATGGCGCTCGTCACCATCAACCGAGCGGAACGGCACAACGCCATTTCGCTGGCCACGTTGAATGAACTGCAACGCGCGGTCGCCGAGGCGGCGGATGACGATGCCGTCAAGGTCATCACCATCACCGGTGCGGGAGGACGGGCGTTCGCCTCGGGCTCGGACCT
>JAGWBN010000064.1:0-15112 GCA_021295875.1 Pseudomonadales bacterium | reverse complement strand
TGGAAGTCGCCTTGGGCTGCGATCTGCGCATCGCCACACCGAGGTCCCGGTTCGCCACGCCCGAGGGCAAGCTGGGCATCATTCCCGGCGGCGGCGCCACGGCCCGCCTGCCGCGCCTCGTCGGCCGGGGCTGGGCGATGGAGATGCTGCTGATGGGGGAACCGATCGACGCCGAACGGGCGCTGTCCATCGGCCTGGTGACGCGGGTGGTGGAACCGGATGCGCTGGTTCCCGAAGCTCGGCGCATGGCGGAGCACCTCGCGGGTCTTGCGCCGTTCGTGCCGCGCACCATGAAGGCGATGGTGCATTTCGGCATGGAGGCGAGCCTGGCGGGTGCCTTGATGTTGGAGAAGTACGCCCAGGGGGCCTTGGTCCAGACCGAAGACAAACACGAAGGCATCACCGCGTTCCTGCACAAGCGCAAGCCGAAGTTCAGGGGTCGGTAGCCGCGTCGCCATTCAACGCGCGAACGCTGCGCCGTTGCGCGCAGCCGGGGTATGCTTGCGCGTTGCGACGCGCCGTGACTGGCGCGAGATAGGCAACTTGAGGGAGAGACATGGCCATTGAGAAATTCCCAGTGGAGGCGAGCCACATCATGATGTTCGCCCGGTCCGTGGGGGACGGTAATCCGATCTACCACGATGCCGAGTACGCCAAGGAAACGGAGCCGGGTGGCGTCATCGCGCCGCCCACGTTCGCCCAGGCGAGTGCCCAGTTCGATCCGACCTACGGCCTGAGGCCCAAGATCGACGGCGACGGCTGGTTCGGTTCGGGCGGCAAGCCGACCGGCACCAAGCCTCGGCCGAGCAGCGGTGGAAGCAGTGGCGGCGGAGGCGGCGGTGGCGGCGGCCTGCATGCCGAACAACGCTTCATCTACCACCGTCACCTCAAACCGGGCGACGTGCTGACGAGCACCAACAAGCCAGGCAAGACCTGGGAGAAGCAAGGCCGACGGTCCGGCAAGCTCGTCTTCAGCGAGTCGATCACCGAGTACCGGGATCAGGATGGCGAATTGGTGGTCACGGCGATCGGCGTCGGTGTGCGCACCGAACGCCCGGTGGACCAGGGTTGAGGAGAGTAGCGAGATGGCACTGAAAGCAAGCGAACTCAAGGTCGGCGACACCTACTCGGAACGCCTGGTGGAGGACCTCAAGCGCACCCAGATCGTGATGTACGCCGGTGCCTCCGGAGACTACAACCCGGTGCACACCGACGAGGTGTTCACCACCGAGGTGGCCGGATACCCGAGCGTCTTCGCCCACGGCATGCTGACCATGGGCATGACGGGAAAGATGCTGACCAACTACGTCGGCGACGGACGCCTCACCGAGTATGGCGTTCGCTTCACCAACCAGGTCTTCCCCGGCGACACCCTGGACGCGACCGCCACGGTCTCGGCGGTGCAGGACGGCATCGTCGAACTCCAAATCTCGACCGTCAACCAGGACGGCGCCGAGGTCCTGAAGGGCGACGCCAAGGCCCGCGTGGACTAGCGTCCGCACGCCCGATTGCGCGTTTGCGGACGCCCGCGGCCAACCACGAGCCCCTACGCGAGTGCGGAGGAGAGGGCGGCACAGGCCTTGTCCATCGCCGTGCGGGTGGCGGGGAGCGTGCCGGTGTGCGAGAAGAAGCCGTGGATGAAGCCGTCGTAGCGGACCCGTTCCGCTTCGACGCCGGCGGCGGTCAGCGCCTGGGCATACGCTTCCCCCTCGTCCCGCAGGGGGTCGAACTCGGCCGTCATCACCAAGGCGGGGGGCAGCCCGGCGAGGCTCTCGGCCCGCAGCGGTGACGCGTAGGGATTGCGTCGGTCGGCCGCGGCCGGCGCGTAGTGGTTCCAGAACCAACCCATGGCAGCCGCGGACAAGAGGTAGCCCTCGGCGTTGTCCCGGTAGGACGGCCAGTCGTGGTCGACGCCGTCGGTCACCGGATAGACCAGCAGCTGGAACGCGAGGCCGGGACCTCCCCGGTCGCGCGCCATCTGCGCCACCACGGCGGCGAGGTTCCCGCCCGCGCTGTCCCCGGCCACCGCCAGCCTCGACGCGTCGCCATCGTGGTCGGCTGCGTGCTCCGCCGCCCAGCAGGTCGCGGCGTAGCAATCGTCCGCGGCGGCGGGGAACGTGTGCTCGGGGGCAAGCCGGTAATCCACGGACACCACCAGTGCGCCTGCGCCTCGGCAGACTTCGCGGCTTTGGCGATCGGCCGTGTCGAGGTCGCCGATCACCCAGCCGCCGCCGTGGAACATCATGACGACCGCAAACGGCCCGTCGCCCTCCGGTCGGTAGACCCTTGCCGGCACGCCCCCGGCGTCGACGTCGGACACCGCGCCCACGGGCACGTCGGGCGCCTCCGGCTGCATCGCGCGGTACATCTCGCGGCCGACGGCGACCGGCAGGTCGACCAGGTCCGGACCCTCCATCTCCGTGAGTTGGCGGAGCATGGTCTCGTATTCGGGGTGAAGGGGCATGGCGTCGGCTCCCGGGTGGTGAAGGCGTCCGTTTCGGCGCGCTTGGAGTGTATCAATTCCGGTAATATCGCCACCTTTGGTCACGGGCACACCCATGGTCGACGATCCCCCCGAAGGCGCGAAGGAAGCCGCCGAAGCAGCGCAGCAGTTCGCCTTCCTCGACAACAAGCTGCTCAAGAACCGCACCCTGACGATCTTCGGCGAGATCGACAAGGACGTGGCGCGGCGTACGACCGAGAGGCTTCTGGCCCTGTCCTTCGAGAGCGACGAGCCGATCACCGTCTACATCGGCTCGCCGGGTGGGCACGTCGAGTCCGGCGACACGATCTTCGACATGATCCGCTTCATCAAGCCCACCGTGCGGATGGTGGGCACGGGCTGGGTGGGCAGCATCGCCACGCACATCTACCTCGCCACCGACCGCGACAACCGCTTCGCGTTGCCGAACACGCGCTTTCTGATCCACCAGCCGGCGGGCGGCTTCGGCGGCGATGCCTCGGACATCGAAATCCACGCCCGGGAGATCGTCAAGACCCGCGAGCGCATCAACGGCATCATCGCCGAACAGACCGGCCAGCCCCTGGAACGGGTGGCCAAGGACACCGACCGGGACTATTGGATGAGCGTCGAGGAGTCCGTCGAGTACGGACTGGTGGGTACGGTCATCACCTCGGTCGACGACCTGCCGGGCTGATGCGCGAACTCCGCGTCGATCTGGGCGAGCGCACCGTCGGCGCCCTGCTGCAAGCCGCCAAGGGAACGCATCGCGCCACCCTGACCCTGGGGCACGGCGCCGGGGCCGGCATGACCCACGCCAGCATGGAGTCGATCGCCTTGGCGTTCGCCGAGGTGGGCATCGCGACGTTGCGCTACAACTTCCCGTTCCGCGAAGACGGACGCCCGCGGGTCGACGCCCAGGCCGTTTCAACTGCCACGGTGGCGGCGGCGTTCGCCTGCGCCCGGGAACACGCCGAGGGTCCGCACCTCGTGGGCGGGCACAGCTACGGCGGGCGCATGGCGTCCCACGCCGTGGTCGACCACGGACTCGAGGTCGCGGGCCTCGTGTTCTGCTCCTTCCCCCTGCACACGCCGAAAAAACCGGCGACCAAGCGCGCCGAACATCTCGACAAGATCGCCGCCCCCATGCTGTTCCTCTCGGGCACCCGCGACGGCATGGCGGAACCCGACTTGCTCAATGCCGTCGCCGGCCGTGTTGGCGCGACGGTGAATTGGCTGGAGACCGCGGATCACGGCTACAAGGTGCTGAAACGCACACGCACGCGAACCGACGACGTGTTCACGGAGATGGCCGGCTACGCGAGGGCCTGGCTGGATACAGCGCTCGACACCCTTTGAATAGGGACACGACCCCCCGAACGGCACCCCCCGAACGGGACACCCACTGAACAGGGACACCCATGAAACTCTGCACCTTCACCCACGGCCAGCGAACCCGGATCGGCGTCGTTGTCGGCGAACTCGTCATCGACCTGCCGGCGGTCTCGCCGGACCTGCCGGACGACATGATCTCGTTTCTGGCCGCCGGCGAACCGGCCCTGGCGGCGGCCCGCGAGGCACAGACCAGGCCCGACGTGGCGTTCCCCGTCGCCGACGTGGTGCTCGAGGCGCCGGTGCCGATGCCGGGCAAGATCCTCGCCATCGGTCTCAACTACGCCGACCACATCGCCGAGACCGGTTCGGAACCGCCGACCGTGCAGATGTGGTTCAACAAGCAGCACAACGCCACCAACCGGCCGTACGGATCATTCAACAAGCCGGCGGTGTCGGACATGCTCGACTACGAGGGCGAGTTGGCGTTCGTCGTCGGCAAACGCGCCAAGCACGTTCCCAAGAAACGCGCCCACGAGGTCATCGCGGGCTACTGCTGCGGCAACGACGTCAGCGTTCGGGACTGGCAGGCGGCGGCGCGCACGATGCAGATCGGCAAGTCCTTCGACACCCATGCGCCGTTCGGCCCGTGGATCGTCACCCCGGACGAGGTGGGCGACCCGCACAAACTCGGAATCCGCACAGTGGTCAACGACGAAGTGCGGCAGAACTCGAACACCGAGCACCTCATCTTCGACTGCTTCGACCAGGTCGAGCACCTCACCAAGTCTTTCACCCTGGACCCCGGCGACGTGATCTTCACCGGCACGTCCTCGGGTGTCGCCGCCGCCATGAAGCCCCCGGCATGGCTCAAGGTGGGGGACCAAGTCCGCATCGAGATCGAGAACATCGGCTACATCGAGCACACCGTTGTCGAGGAGGACGCCGGCACGGTCATCGGCTGACGATTCGACCGGTCGAACTATGCAAATCCTTCGCGTTGAGTTAGATTTGCATAGATGGTTGAACGCGAATGTCGTCGGACCCTTGACCGACTGCTCAACAGGAACCCGGCTGTCGTACTGACCGGTCCGCGCCAGGTGGGCAAGACCACGCTGGCGCGCGAAGTGTCCGGGACACGGGACGCCGTCTACGTGGATCTCGAGAGGCCCCGTGATCTGGCCCGCATCGGGGATGTCGAGCAGTTCTGCGAGGAGCACGCCGAGGAGCTTGTCGTCTTGGACGAGATCCACCGCATGCCGGGGCTGTTCAAGCCCTTGCGGAGCATCATCGACGGACGCCGGCGCGAGGGAAAACGAACCAACCAGTTCCTGCTGTTGGGTTCGGCCGCCATCGATCTCCTGCGTCAGTCCAGAGAAACGCTCGCCGGGAGGGTCGCCCATTGCGAGCTGTTTCCGTTCAACGTGAGGGAAGTCCTGTCCGAGCCACCTCGCCGCCTCTGGTGTAGGGGTGGCTTTCCGGACAGTTTCCTGGCGGGTAGCGACGACGAAAGCCTCGAGTGGCGCGAGTCGTTCGTGCGGACCTACCTGGAGCGGGACCTCCCACAGTTCGGTCCCCGCATTCCGGCCGAGACGCTGCGGCGCTTCTGGACGATGCTTGCCCACAATCAGGGCCAGGTCTTCAATGCATCCGCGCTCGGCCGGGGCTTGGATCTCAATGGCGTCACCATCGGCCGGTACTTGGACCTGATGGTCGATCTACTCCTCGTCCGGCGCTTGAGGCCTTGGACGAGCAACCTGGGCCGGCGCTTGGTGAAGGCGCCGAAGGTCTACATACGCGATAGCGGCTTGTGTCACGCGCTGCTCGGTATTGGAACGATCAGCGATCTACTCGGCCACCCTGTCGTGGGTGGTAGTTGGGAAGGGTTCGTCGTCGAGAACATCGCCTGTGTTCTTCCAGCCCGCTCGTCGATCGGCTACTACCGCACCACGGGCGGCGCGGAAGTCGACTTGGTCGTGGACAAGGGCGACGGTGAAATCTGGGCGGTCGAGATCAAACAGAGCACCGCGCCCAAGGTGGAAAAGGGTTTTCACATGGCCTGCGAAGACCTTCGTCCGTCGCGGAAGTACGTCGTGCACGCGGGTGACGACGCGTTCCCGCTGCGAAACGACGTCCGCGCCGTGCCGCTGTCCACCATCGTTGACCTCGCAGCCGCGTAAGGGCGAAATCTTCCGCTTCCGAGCGTCACGAAGTCCCGGTCGACAGCAGATTCTCCACCGGCTGGTAAAGCTCTTCCAGATAGTTCACGTCTTCGGGATCAAGCTCGATCCCGCAGGCCTCGACCAGTTGGTCGAGTTGTTCGATGCGCGAGACGCCGACCACGGGCGCCTGGATCTCCGGCTTGCCGGCAAGCCAGGCGAGGGAGACCTGGGCCGGCGTCTTGCCGAGCTTGTCGGCGATCTCGACGACCCGTTCGGCGATTTCGAAGGTCGCGGCGCCGCGATACAGGCCCTCGGTACGAACGCGGTCGCGCCCCGTCGACCTATTCGTCGAACCCGATTCGAAGCCCCCGCGGTAGGAACCCGCGAGGATGCCGCGGGCGAGCGGCGACCAGGGGGTGATGCCAACGCCGGTGTGCGCGCAGTAGGGGTTCATCTCGCGCTCCTCTTCGCGATACACCAGGTTGTAGTGGTTCTGCATGGAGATGAACTTCGTCCAGCCGTTCGCCTCGGCGGTCATCTGCAGTTCGGCGAATTGCCAGGCGAACATCGACGAGGCGCCGAGGTAGAGCACCTTGCCCGCCTTGACGACGTCGTGGAGGGCCTCCAGGGACTCTTCGATGGGCGCCCGGACCTGTCCGGGGATGCCGTGGGGGTGGCGGTGGATCACCAACTGGTCGATGGTGTCGTGGCCGAGGCGCTCGAGGCTCGCGTCCACGCCTTCCAGGATGTGCTTGCGCGACAGGCCGCCCTGGTTCGCCCCGCGCCCCATGGGCATCGACACCTTGGTCGCCAGCACGTACTCGTCCCGGCGTGCCAGTTCCTTGAGCAATCCACCTACGACCCGTTCGCACGCGCCGATGCCGTAGGTGTCGGCGCAGTCGAAGTAGAACAGCCCGTGATCCAGCGCGGCCTTGAAGATCGGCCGGGCGTCGTCGACGCCGAGGGTCCAGTCGCCCTGGTGGCCGCGGCCGGGTTCGCCGAAGTTCATCGTGCCGAGACACAGTTCGGAGACGCGCAGACCGCTCTGGCTGCCAAGCTGGACGGGGTTCAACATGACCGGGTTCCGTTGGTCGAAAGGCGCGACTATCGGGGAACCGGGACGTCAGGTCAAAGCGTTGGACCCTTGGCGCCCCTTGGCGCGGGGGCCGTTTGGCGTCAGAACAGTGCTTCGCAACCGGTCCCGGCGAGCGTGGTGTCGACGCACTCGCGGTCGTCGCCATCGAGCCGGGCGTACTCCTGCCGGACCCATTGCAGACACTTGGCCTGGTAGGGGAACGGCCGCTGCAGCCACGGCTGGCCGTCGACCTCCGTCTCGACCTGTTCGGCCCCCGTGTCGATGGCCTGCGCATTGGCGAGCATCACGGGCACGTAGGTCCTGCCGACTTCGGCAAGCAGTTCCTGCAACGTCGCCGGCAGCGAGTCGCGCGGCGTCCAATCGTCCTCCCGCGGCTCCAGGCCCGAGAGGTCGTCGACGGTCTGCACCCAGGCGAGCACCCGCGGTGCGGCGTCGGCGGTGAGTTTCGCGGGCGTGGGGTCGAACGCCGCCAACTGCGTCAATTGACCGAAGAGCCCGAAGTCCGCAGCCGCCGGTCTCGTCCCGAACAGGAACGGACCGTTGCCGATGTGCTCGTCGAAACGCTGGAGAAAACGGCGGTAGCTGGCTTCGATCACCGGTGCGGTGACGTCGTTGCTGCCGACCACGTAGAGCCGCCCGATCTGACGATCCCTCACCGTCTGCGCGCGTGGTTCGATCACTGCGGCGCTCGCCGTGAGGTCGCGCCACCGGGGGAGTATCTCGCCCGCGAGCTCGATGTCGGGTTCGTACCACCAGCGGTAGTGGAACATGGCCTTGGTGAGCCATTCGTCGGCGTAGTCCTCGAGCAGGTAGTCGAGGAAGGCCAACGCCGTGTCGTCGGGAATGACCGAGCGCCCCATCGCGTCCTCCTCCAGCCGCCGGATGATCGGCGTCGAGTCCACCACCGCTTCCAGACCGTCGTCGGCGTCGAAATAGAACGTCGGCAGGAGATCGACCTTGGGTGCGGGCAGACCCGCATTCTGCGCCCAGAGGCCCACCAGGAAACGATACGGAATGCGCCGGTAGCGCAACACGGCGAGCATCTTGCGTGTATAGGGCGATCCGGGCGCACCCCGCAGGGCGATGGGTTGGGACATGGACACTTGGTTGCTCCCCACTATGGCGAGGATGGATCGGGGCGCCGATCGCGAGCGGACGTCTTCTCCGCTCTGGCGTCGGCGACCAGCTTGCGGAAACGCGTGGCGATTGTAGCCCTTTGTGCCGCTGTGCGCCGCTGTGCGGAGACGGAGTTCGGCTACCGCGCAGATTCAGTAGACTGTCGGGCTTTCGTGCCGCGTCGGGCGGTGGAACCACGGGGGAGAACATGAGTATCCGGTTACTCTGGCCGCGCAGCGGGCGCGATCACTCGGTTGAGGAGGAGGCGGTGGGCGAGGGCATCGTCACCGAGTTCGCGCGCGGTTTCCAAGAGGTCACCGAGGAACAGTGGCGCAATTGCGACGGCGTCGTCGGCGTGGCGCCACCCCTCGACAAGCTGCCGCTGCTCGACAAGTGCCGGGTCGTCGTGAAGACCGCCGTCGGATTCGACGACGTCGACGTCGAGGCGTTCGGCAAGGCCGGCATTCCGGTGTGCAACTGTCCCGACTACGGCACCCGCGAGGTCGCCGACCACGCCATCGCGCTGATGATGACGCTGACCAAGAGCATCGCCTTCCACGACGAGTGCCTGCGCGAGGATCCCGTCAAGAACTGGCGTCCCGCGCTCAATCCCTACGGACGACGCATGGCCGCGTGCACGTTCGGCGTCGTGGGCCTGGGCCGGATCGGCACTACAGCCATTCGCCGGGCCAAGGTGTTCGACATGGACTGCGTGTTCTACGACCCCTACCAGCCCGGGGGAATCGAACTGGCCCTCGGCATCCGCCGCGTGGACACCCTGGCGGAACTCATGGCGCAGAGCGACATCGTCAGCGTCCACACGCCGCTCAACGACGAGACCCGGAACCTGATCGGCGCGCAAGCGTTCGCCGCAGCGAAGAGAGGCATGATCGTCATCAACACGGCGCGCGGCCCGATCATCGACCTGGACGCGCTGCACGACGCCATGAAGGACGGCACCGTGCTGGCGGCCGGCCTCGATGTCCTGCCCGACGAACCCGCGAACCTGAATGTTCCGCTAATCGCCGCCTGGCATCGCGACGAAGACTGGATCCGGCATCGTCTCGTGATCACGCCCCATTCGGCGTTCTTCACGCCCGAGAGCGTGCGCGACATCCGCGCCTTCTCCGCGCGAACCGCAGCCCGTTACCTACGCGATGGGATTCTGATGAACTGCGTCAACGAGGAGTTCCTGACGACGCGACGCTAGGGAAGGTCTGACTACGACCTTCCCTAGGAATGTTCTGATCAAGCCATCCTTGGCTTGATCAGAAACGCAAAAACAAGAGCGCGTTCAATTCCTTGCGTCATTGAATTTGGCGGCACATCCCTGTGCCGCGCTAGGGAAGGTCTTAATCAGACCTTCCCTAGAGGGGCCGCAGGCTAGCGAACGGCCGGACTCGCGGAAGCTTCCGACTTGCTCCTGGGTCAACACGCCCGTGCCAGTTCCAGGAAGCGGCCGGCGAACCGGGGACCCGCGCCCTCGTCCTCGTGCTTGAAGAAGGCGAAACCCCGCGCGGCCGAAGTCGCTGCGGCGCGGTCGAGCCACCCGGCGAGTGCCGCATCGTCGTAGGCCGGCTTGCGTAGTCGGAGGTAGAGCCAGTCCGTGGTGGCGAGAAACGCCGGCAGGGGTGGTTCGCCGTCCCCGTTCGGGGACGCGGCCTCGGAGACGCAGATCGCCGCACCGTGGCGGGTCAGCGTCTGCGCGGTGGCGTCGTCGAACCAGGACTCGTGGCGGAACTCCAGCGCTGCGGGAAGCGCCTTGGGCCAGTTCGCCAGGAACGCGTCGAGCCTCTCGCCGTCGCGCCGGAGGTACGGCGGCAGTTGGAAGAGCACGCAACCGAGCTTGTCCCCCAAGGCCTCGAGTCCGGTGGCAAGGAAGTTCACGGCCTCGTCGCAGTCCTTCAAGCGCGCGTGGTGGGTGATCCGCCGCGACGCCTTGATGGAGAACCGAAAGTTGTCCGGCACGGCGTCGCGCCAGGTCTCGAGGACGTGGGTTCGCGGCATCCGGTAGAAGGTGTTGTTGATCTCCACGGCGGGGAGTTGCGCGGCGTAGTGGGCGAGCATGCCGTCGGCGGCGATGTCCTCGGGGTAGAAGCTGCCCTTCCACTCCTTGTAGCTGTAGCCGCTGGTGCCGGCGAGCCAGTCCATGTCAGCGCCGTGCCTTGTTGAACTTCGCCATGGCCTCGAACGGGTTGCCGGGGTCCTCGGTGGAACCGAACTCGCGGTAGAGCGTCGCGACGTTCACGGCGATCCGCTCGGCGTCGCCCCAGGAGTCGTAGTCGGCGAGCGAGATGTCCATGGCGGCATCGAACGCGGACAGGCCGGCGTCGAAACGCTGTTTCGCCTCGTCGCGGATGTAGACCAGGTAGTCGCGCACGGCCTTTACACCGCGCTTGTCGGTGATCGGTCCATGCCCCGGAACGACGACCTCCACGGGCAGTCCCAGCAGGTAGTCGCAGGCCGCGATCCAGTTGCCCGCGGGGCCGACCCAGAGAATGGGATGACCCTCGATGAACAGGATGTCGCCGGTGAAGATCAGCCGATCACCCGGCACGTAGGCGAGGATGTCGCCCTGGGTGTGGCAAGGACCGACTTCCTTCAAGATGACGTTCTTGTCGCCCACCGTGGTTTCGAACGTGCCGTCGAAGGTTGTCGTTGGCAGCGTCGGCGTGATGCCTTCGAAGTCGAAGGCGCTGAAACAGGTCAGCAGGAACTCGCCCGTGTCGCCCATGTTGGGCGCGGCGCGCATGATGCCCGCCAGCCGGTCGGGCGGTTCGGCGGCGAGTTCCTCTCGGGTGGCGCGGGATGCGATGATGTCCGCCTCGGCGACGAGTTCGTTGCCGTTGCAGTGGTCGGCGTTGGCGTGAGTGTTCACCAGCTTGTCGAAGGCGCGTGTGGCGTTGGGTTCGGCGTCCCTCATCCGGGCGAGCATGGCGCGGGTGAGCTTCAGGTCGAACAGGGTGTCGACGAGCAGGCTCTCCTCGCCGTCGACCACGAGTCCCGCGTTGCTCCATCCCCAGCCGCCGTCCGGCTGGACCCAGGCGTAGCAGTGGTCCCCCACATCGTGCAGCCCGTGGGTGAACGGCCGCGTTCCCAAGCCCATGTCGACCTCGCTCTCGTGGTATCGAGAAACTCGACGGACTGTTAGTTTACGGGGTAATGGACGAATTCGACGACATCCGCCCGTACCGCGACGACGAGGTCGGCCCGGCCGTCGCCGCGTTGGCGGACGATCCGGCGTTCGTCGCCTTCGGGGCGCGTTTCGCCGTACCGGCGCTGGGACCGGGTCTCCGGACGCTGCTGCATCCGCTGATTCGCAGGTTGATCAAACGCCAGGCACGGCGGCTGGACTCGGTTGACGACCTGCAGCAACTCGTCGGCCG
This sequence comes from Pseudomonadales bacterium, assembly GCA_021295875.1. Taxonomy (GTDB): domain Bacteria; phylum Pseudomonadota; class Gammaproteobacteria; order Pseudomonadales; family Azotimanducaceae; genus VXYL01. Next base: position 3,559 of record JAGWBN010000064.1, on the reverse strand, counting down.
CTACCTGCGGCTCCTGTTGCGGGTGACTTCGGACGGCATGACGGTTCGTGGTCTCGACGTCCTGGACCCCTCGCAGCCCTATCTCTTCATCTCGAACCACCGCGATATCGTCTTGGACCCCACGCTTCTGAACTATGCGCTCTGGCTCGAAGGCCACGCGACGACCCAGGTGGCCATTGGCGACAATCTCCTCGGGACCGGCTACCGCTGCGACCTCATGCGCCTGAACAAGGCATTCGTGGTCTACCGCGACGTCAGCGGGGCGAAGGCGGCACTGAGTGCCATGCGGCAGACCTCGTCTTACATGCGAACGGTTCTGGAGGCAGGGGAGTCGGTGTGGATCGCACAGCGCCAAGGTCGTTCCAAGGATGGCGTCGACCGCACCGAGCCGGCGCTCCTGAAGATGCTTCACCTCGCCTACCGTAGTGAAACCCGATCGGTTGGCGAGTGGCTGCGCCGGGTGCGTCTGGCACCGGTGTCGATCAGCTACGAGATCGATCCGTGCGCACCCATCAAGGCGAGGGAACTCTACTACCGGGACACACAAGGCCGCTACGACAAGGATCCGGAGGAGGACGCCGAGAGCATCGAGAGAGGGATTGCCGGGTTCAAGGGTCGCATCCACGTCCACGTGTCGCCGCCGGTGGAGGGCGACTACGCCGACGCGGACGAGCTAGCCCGGCATCTCGATCACAGGATCGTGTCCAATCTGGTCGACTATCCCACCCACCACCATGCGCGTTCCGGCGGCGATGGGGATCTTTCGGGTGCGAGCCCGAGGACCCGCGAAACCTTCCTCGGGGACCTGGCGGCCTGCCCCGAGGAATACAGACCGTACTTCCTCCTGCAGTACGCGAACCAGGTGGAGCACAAGCGGACGCTGGAGACTGCGAAAGCCAACGCCGCACCCGTAGGGCGGTGCGGGGACCGCAACGCCGCGCCTACGGCGCGCCCGTTCGTACGGCGACCGACTTGATCAGGGCCTGCACCCGGACCCCGGCACCGAGATGGAGTTCGTCGACGGATCGGCGGGTCACCCGCGCGAGCAGGAACTGATCTTCCCCGCACCGCACCCGCGCCAGCACCGACTCGCCCTGTTCCTGCAAGGCGTCGATGACGCCGTCGACGCGGTTGAGGATGCTCACGTCCTCGACCCGCGACGTGGCGAGGCTCACGTCCCGCGCTGGAATGTGCAGCAGGATTCGCTCACCCGTTGTCGACAGGTCGCCCGGTACGAACAGGGACGATGCGCCGAATACCAATTCCGAAAGGCGGTAGCGGGGGTCGTACGACTTGAACTGGCAATCGATCACGGCGCCGGCCTCGTCCGCGAGCAGGGGGTTGGTGAACGAGGTCGAGAACTCGCCGATGGAGTCCACCCGGGACACCTGCCCGTCGGCCGCGACGAGCACGTGGTCCGCCATGGCCAACACCTCCGGCAAGGAGTGGGAGACGTACACGATGGGCATCGCGTGGCGCCGGCAGAGATCGTGCAGGTACGGCGCGATCTCGCTCTTGGACGCCGGGTCCAGCGACGACATCGGCTCGTCGAGCAACCACAGGCGGGCCGGCGCGAGCAAGGTCCGGGCCAGCGCGACCCGCTGGCGCTGACCGCCGGAGAGTTCGTGCGGGTACTGCTCGAGAAGCGGCTCGAGGTCGAGAAATTCGACCACCTCGTCGAACTCGAGCCGCGTGCCGGGTCGCCGCGACCGGGTCGCGAACGCGAGGTTGCCGCGGGCATCGAGGTGTGGAAAAAGGCGCGAGTCCTGGAACACGGTGCCCACCGAGCGTTGGTACGGGGGTAGGCCCATGGCGGGTGCCTGCCAGCGGTTTCCGCCGACCTCCACGGTCACCGGCGCGCGTGGCTCGAAGCCGGCGATGAGGCGCAGGAACGTCGACTTGCCGGCGCCGGACGCGCCGACCACGGCGGCGACGCCGTCGAGGTCGAGATCGACGTCCGTGGCGAGGTGGAAGCCGGTGGGACGTTCGAGTTCGCCTTGGACGAGGAGCCTCATCCGGGCACTCCCTGTCGCAGCCAGCGGTAGGTGAAGGTCAGCACGACCAGCGAGAACACGAGGAGCAGGGCGGCGATGGCGTGGGCGCCGGCGTAGTCGAGCATCTCCACCCGGTCGAACAGCGCGATGGACAGCACGCGGGTCTCACCGGGAATGTTGCCGCCGATCATCAGCACGATGCCGAACTCGCCCACGGTGTGCGCGAAGCCGAGCACGCCCGCCGCCACCAGGGCCTTGCGGTGCATGGGCAAGACGAGGCGCAGGAAGCGGGCCGCGGGCCCGACGCCAAGGCTCGACGCGGCCTCTAGGAGGTGGGTGTCCATGGTGCGGAACGCGGATGCCAGCGGGCCGGTGACGAACGGCAGCGAATACACGATGGAGCCGATGACCAGTCCGGCGAAGGTGAATGCCAGGGGTGCGCCGGCCACCGCCAGGGCGATGGCCCCCAGGGGGCCGTCCGGCGCCATGGCGAGCAGCAGGTAGAAGCCGATGACCGTGGGCGGCAGGACGAGAGGAAGGGCCACCAACGCCTCCACAGGTGGGCGCCACTTCGACGCCGTGCGCGCGATCCACCAGGCGAGCGGCGGCGACAGGACCAGCAGGAACAGGGTGGTGGTGAGCGCCAGCAGGCCGGTGACCCCGGCCGCCTGGGCGATGTCGGCACCGATGGACGTCACCGGTACCCGGCTTGGCGGATGATCAAGCGGGCGTCGGCACTGCCGAGATAGTCGAGAAACGCCTGCGCTGCCGCCTCGTTGGGGCCGTCGAGAACCACGGCGACCTGCTCGATGGGCGCGTACAGGTCTTCCGGAACGATCCAGTAGCGCTCGGCGGGAGTGTTCTGGGCGACAACCTGGGCCAACGCCGCGAAGGCACCGTCCGCGGCTCCGCTCGCCGCGAAATGAAAGGCCTGTGCCACGTTCAGGGCCGTCACTCGTTTCGGTGTGGCCTCGAGGCGGGCCAGGGTCTCCATCGCGGCGCGACCGTAGGGGGCGGTCTGGGGATTGGCGAGGGCGACGCGTCTGTCGCCGGAAAACCATGCCGGCCCGGGCGTTCCCTGGTTGACGAACAGCACGAGCCGACCGGTGGCATAGGTGACCGGTGCCTTCGCCCGATCATCGTCGAGGAGCGCTTGTGGTCGAGCCGCGTCGGCGGACAGGAAGAGATCGAAGGGACGTCCCTGGACGATCTGGGCGTACAGCAAGCCGGAGGATCCGTAGCTTGCCTCGACGTCACCGGAAAATCCCGCCTCCACGGCGGCAAGGGCACTCTGGAAGTTCGACGCCACGGCGATGCGCAGCGGTTCGGCGGAACTCAGCGAGGCCGCGGCGACGGCGATGCCGGCGAATGTTCGAGCGGACCAGCTAGCCCGCATTTCTCACCACGGGCCGCGATGATGCGCGCCCTTGCGGGCGCGTTCGAGGATTTTGGCCCCGTGCGCGTGCTCGCGACCGAGAAGCATAGCAGGCCTACGGTCGAGGTCGCACGTGCGCGCACGGGGCCAAAAGACCGGCGAGGGTCTCCTGCGCGAAGCGCAGGCGGGC
>JAGWBN010000063.1 GCA_021295875.1 Pseudomonadales bacterium | reverse complement strand
TGCTCCTTGACGTGCTGGATCAGCGTGCCGCCGGCGCCGTGGACGATGCACTTGGGCCTGCCGGTGGTGCCGGAGGAATACATGACGTAGAGCGGGTGGTCGAAGGGCAGACGGACGAACGGCGACTCGGCACCCGGGTTCTCGGCAAGCGACTTGGCGATGGCGTCCTCGACCTCGTCGAGCAGGGACACCCACAACAGGTGCTGGATGGAGCCGATGGCGTCCGTGACCGTCTGCGCCCGTTCGCGCACGTCGAAGCGCTTGCCGCCGTATTCGTAGCCGTCGCAGGCGATCAGCACCTTGGGTTCGATCTGGCCGAAACGGTCGAGCGCGCCCTCGGCGCCGAAGTCCGGCGAACACGAAGACCACACCGCGCCGAGGCTCGCGGTGGCCAGCATGGCGACCACCGTCTCGGGTACATTGGGCAGCCAGCCGGCGACCCGGTCCCCTTCACCGACGCCAAGCCCGGCGAACGTCGTCCGCAAGGCGGCGGTGGCGGCGGCGAGCTCCCGGTAGGTCAGGGTTCGACGTCGACCGTTCTCCAACACCGATATGATCGCCACTGAATCTTCTCGGCGAAGTTGAGTCGCGCCTCGGGGAACCAGCGGCTGCCGGGAAACCGGTCGCCGTCGACCAGCGCCGGCCCCGGCCCCCGGTCCCCGACGATGCCGCAGAAGCGCCACACGGAATCCCAGAACTCGGCGCGGTTCTCGACCGAGAAGGCATGCAGGGAGCGGTAGTCCGGCGGCGTGTAGCCCAGCTTGCCGGCGAACCGAGTCAGATTGGCATGGGCGATCGCTTCGGCGCTCGGCCGCCACAGCGGTTCCGACACTACCTGAGACCCTCCCACGCGGCCCGTTCCTCGCCGTCGGGATCCTCGACGGTCGCGCTCGTTGCGTCGAAGACCATGGTCTCGCGACGTTCGGTGGTGTACGCCGGGAAGCCGGGATTCCCGTCCCGGATGAACCGCGTCCAGGCACCGTGCATCGCGTCGGCGACGGGCTGCGGCGACGGCCCTTCGCCGATGAACGCCGCGACGCCGGCTTGGTGGAGATTGTCGAACGCGAACGGAATCTCGAGCGCGTGCGTGGCGCCCAGGTGGTCGATCCGGGAACGCCAGTTGAATTGGTAGAGCCAGGTGTTCGCCGCACGGGCCTCGGCGAGGCGAATCGCGGGAATCCGGAACATGTGGTCGGACGTGATGGCGGTCATCAACTCCCGGGCCGATGCCCCGGGGCGGGTCCGGCGGTACACGTCCAGGATGCGATCATCGCCCAGGCGGGCGGCCGTTTTCTCGAGCCGTTCGTTGTCGACTTCGCCGTAGCCCCAGAGGGTGGTCTCGTCCCGGTTGGAACCGGCCAGCACCCGCACGCCGGCGTTCAAGCCGCCGCGGATGGCATCCAGCGGAGCTTCCGGTAGGAGGTCGCAACCGAGGACCGGGTAGAACGCCGAGACCGGCTCGCCCAGTTGGGTATCGAGTCCGGGGCCGCGTTCCAGGGCACGGCAGACGTCCGCCTGGGCCTCGAGAATCGTCTCGACGCTTGCGGCTTCGAGGCCGACCACGTTGTCGACGCCGAGCGCGTCGAGGAAGCGGTCGGCGACGACCTGGCCGGCTCGGTTCGAGAGGCAGTGATGCGTGGCGCCGCTCTGCGCGATGACGCCGCGGAACAGGCCCTCGGCGCATGGCGAGCCGAGTAGCGTGCCGACGCTGAAGCCGCCGGCGGACTCGCCGGCGATGGTGACCTTGGCGGGGTCGCCACCGAAGCCCGCGATGTTGTCGCGCACCCATTCGAGGGCGGCGATCTGATCGGCGATGCCGTTCGCACCCGAGGTGGCGAAGTCGTCGCCGAACCGGGACAGGTCCGTGAAACCGAGTGCGCCGAGACGGTAGTTGATGGTCACCGCGACGATGTCGCCGTTGGCCGCGAACCGGGCGCCGTTGTACCACGGCACCGCCCCCTGGCCGGTGCGGTAGCCGCCGCCGTGGATCCACACGAGCACCGGCCGGCCGGCATCGTCCAGCGCCGGCGTCTGCACGTTGAGTCGGAGGCAGTCCTCGTCCCAGCGCACCGGCGGGTTGGTGATGCCGCCGCCGCTGATCTGCGGTGCCGCCGGACCGAACTTGCGGGCGTCCAGCACGTCGGGCCAGCTGTCGTGGGGGGTGGGTGCGCGAAGGCGCCGCCCGCCAACCGGCGCGGCCACGTACGGGATTCCGGCGAATAGCAGGACGCCGTCCTTCTCGCGTCCCTGGACTCGACCGGTACGGGTCGTGGCGATCACGGCCATGGTGTGGGTGGTCCTGTCTCCTGTCCGGCGCGGATTATTGGGTCGCTACCACGAAAAGGCCAGTACGACGCAACCGCGCGGACGCGACCGCTTCGCGGTCGCCCGAGAATTCGCTGCGCGAATTCTCCAACACGACCGCCAGGGCGCGCCCGGGAGGCGCCGCTGACGGTAAGGCAACAGAACGGGTCTATTTCACGGGAGGGCAGCGGCTTGGCAGGGGATAATGCTGGCCCATGAATATCTACGCCCGATTCGAAGCGGCGTTCCAAGACGCGGCCGATGCCCCGGCGTTGCTCTGCCCCGGACGCGAGGACTGGACCCATGGACGTCTCGTCGAGGAGGTGGGGCGGGCGGCACGAGCACTCGATGCGCGACAGGTCGGCGTGGGTGACCGCGTCCTGGTGCAGATCGAGAAGACCCCGGAGGCGGTCGCGCTCTACCTCGCTTGCCTGAAGACCGGGGCGGTGTACGTGCCGATCAACACCGCGTACACGAAGCCCGAGGTCGAGTACTTCATCGCCGACTGCGAACCGGCGTTGTTCGTCGCCGGTTCGGATTTCGACGCGGGTGTGCCCGTGGCGACGTTGGACGGGGTCGGCGGTGGCACGCTGCTCGGGTCGGTGTCTGAAGACCCGGTGGCCCCGGGAAGCGTTGCCCGGGCAGACGACGACTTGGCGGCGATCATCTACACCTCCGGCACCACGGGCCGTGCCAAGGGTGCCATGCTGACCCACGCGAACCTTATCTCGAATGCCGAAACCCTGTGCCAGGCGTGGGGCTGGCGGGACGACGACGTGCTCCTCCACGCCTTGCCCATCTTCCACGTCCACGGGCTCTTCGTGGCGCTTCACTGTGCGTTCCTGAACGCCACGCCGGTGGTTTTCCATTCCCGCTTCGACGCCGAGGCGATCATCCGGGACCTGCCGGGGTCGACGGTGATGATGGGCGTGCCCACCTTCTACACGCGGCTCGTGCGCGAGCCGGCGTTCGATGCTGCCGCGTGTGCCCACATGCGCCTGTTCATCTCCGGGTCCGCGCCGCTCACCGAACAGGCGTTCGCCGCGTTCGAGGAGCGCACGGGATTCCCGATTCTCGAGCGCTACGGGATGAGCGAGACGCTCATGAACACGTCGAACCCGCTGCACGGGGAGCGGGTGGCAGGAACCGTGGGGTTCGCGCTGCCGGGGGTGGACGTCCGCATCGCCGACCCGGCGGGCAGGCCCCTCCCTACCGGCGAGGTGGGCAGCATCGAAGTCCGCGGTCCCAATGTCTTCAAGGGCTATTGGCGCATGCCGGAGCGGACGGCGGAGGAGTTCCGCGGCGACGGCTTCTTCGTCACGGGCGACCTCGGCACGATGGACGCCGAAGGTCGGGTCACCATCGTCGGCCGCGACAAGGACCTCGTCATCAGCGGCGGCTACAACATCTACCCGAAGGAGGTCGAGACTCTGATCGACGAGATTCCCGAGGTCCTCGAGTCCGCCGTGATCGGCGTTCCCCATGCGGACTTCGGCGAAGGCGTGGTGGCGGTGGTGGTGACCCGTGGACAAGTGGACGAGGAACGGGTCGATGCCCACTTGCAGGGCAGGCTCGCGCGCTACAAGCAGCCCAAGCGGGTGATCCGCGTGGACGAACTCCCCCGCAACGCCATGGGCAAGGTGCAGAAGAACGTGCTGCGCCGAAAGTACGCGGACATTCTCGCGTAGCCGCGACCCGGCGGCTGCTAAACTTCGGCGTTTTGCGTCCCGCAAGGGGGAACCGTGCAGCAAACGATCAAACTGATGGCGGGAATCCTGGCCGTCTGCCTGACCACGGGGGCGGTTGCCGGGGATCTGGTCGAAGCACCGGGTGCCGAAGCGGGGATGTCCGACGAGCGCCTCGCGCGCATCACCGGGATGTCGCAGCGTTACGTCGACGAGGGCAAGCTCGCCGGCGTGGTCACGCTCGTCGCCCGGGACGGCAAGATCGTCCACTTCGAGGCCGTGGGCCAGCGCGGTGCCGAGGACGACCGGCCGATGACCAAGGACGCCCTGTTCCGCATCTTCTCCATGAGCAAGCCGATCACCGCCGTGGCGGCGATGATGCTCTACGAGGAAGGTGCATTCGCGCTGTCCGATCCCGTCGCGAAGTTCGTGCCGGAACTGACGGAGCTCGACGTCCTGGTTGACGGCGAACGCGTCCCCGCCGAAACAACCATGACCATGCGCCACCTGTTGACCCACACCACGGGCCTGAGCTACGGCTTCAATCCGCGCGGCAACCCGGTGGATGCGCTGTACAACGAAGTCCAGCCTCTCGGTGGGCGCAACCTCGACGAGTTCGCCGAACGCCTCGGCCAACTGCCGCTGGTGTTCGAACCGGGCGAGCGCTGGCACTACAGCGTCGCGGTGGACGTCACGGGACTCGTCGTGGAGCGCTTGAGCGGCATGTCTTTCGACGCCTTCCTGAAAGATCGCCTGTTCGAACCGCTAGGCATGGCGGACACCTTCTTCAATGTGCCGGAAGACAAGCTGGACCGGCTCCTTCCCAACCACCGCTGGAACCGGCAGGAGGAGCACCTCGTGCAGATCAACCGGCCCTACCAGCCCACGGAGATGTTCTCGGGCGGCGGCGGCCTGGTGTCCTCGACCATGGACTACCTGCGTTTCGCCGAGATGGTGCGGCGCGGCGGCGAGTTGGACGGCGTGCGGATTCTGAGTCCGAAGACCGTGGCGTTCATGACCGCCAACCATCTGCCGGCGACGCTCACCGGGGGCGGCACCGGCGAGAATCCGGGAGCACGGGCCGCGGCGCAGAGTTTCGGCTTCGGTCTCGGCTTCGGCATCAATATGGATCCCGTGGCCTCCGGCGTGCTGGGTTCCCAGGGTGAATACAATTGGGGCGGTGCCGCCGGTACGGTGTTCTGGGTGGACCCCGTGGAAGACATGGTTGTCGTCGGCATGATCCAGCTCATGGGTTCGCCTTGGCCGCTGCGCCGGGAACTCCGGGTGCTGGCGAACCAGGCGTTGACCGAATTGCGTTGACGCCGTGGACGAGACCTGTCTCGGTCATCGACTGACCGACGACGAGCGGCGGCGGTTCGAAGACGACGGGTTCCTGGTGGTCCCGGGCGTCTTGGCGCCGGATCGCGTGGCGGTTCTCGCCGCTGCGGCGGAACGGCTCGACGCCGAGTGGCGCCCGGTGCGCAAGGTCAAGCCCCACGAGCCGTTGAACCTGCTCGACGCCATCGGCAAGGACGACGCCTTCCTCGACCTCCTGGACCTGCCGCAGACGTTCATGAAGGTGGTGGACATCCTCGGCTGGCACATCCAGCTCTACCACTCCCACCTGATCGTCACGCCGCCGCTGCCGGAAGGCCATGTGGCGGGTAATCCCCGGCTCGGCTGGCACCAGGACAGTGGCCGGCTGAACCTGGAACTCGAGGGCGAGCCGCGGTCCCGGGTGTCGTTGAAGGTCGGGTTCTTCTTCACCAGCACCCTCGACGCCGACCTGGGCAACTTCCACGTCGTGCCCGGCAGCCACCGCATGAACCGCCTGGACCTGCCGGAAGACCCGGAACGCGACCATCCGCGGGCGACGGCCGTGCGCGTGGACGCGGGCGACGCCGTGTTCTTCGACCGGCGCCTGTGGCACGCCGCGGGTCGCAACCGGTCGGCGGTGACGCGCAAGGTGCTGTTCCTGGGCTACAGCTACCGCTGGCTCAGGCCCCGCGACGACATGACCGTCGCGCACTATCTGCCGCGTGCCGATCCCATCAGGCGGCAGCTCCTCGGCGAGAGCCCCAACGGCGGTTTCGGCTACACCTCGCCGGCGGCCGTGGACGTGCCGTTGAAGACGTGGCTGGTCGAACGGTTGGGTGCCGACGGCGTGGTACCTTGATGCCATGCGCATGACGTCGACTGGATAGCCGTGGCGCCGGAGACCAAGTCCCGCATCGTCGCCTTGGCCTTGGTGATCGGCGCGGTGTGGGCCGTGTCCCTGGTTGCCCTGAGCTATGGCGACGCCCTGATCTACCGACTGGCGCTGGTGCCGCGCCGAATCGACGGTTTGCCGGGCATCGTCGGCATGCCGTTCGTGCATGGCTCCTTCGGGCACCTCATGTCGAACACGATGTCGCTCCTGGTGTTCGGTGCTTTCCTGCTGTTCCGGGGCGTCCGCTACTACGTCATGGTCAGCCTGGGCATCGTCGGGCTGGGCGGCGTACTGCTGTGGCTGTTCGGCCGCGAAGCCGCGCACATCGGCGCGAGCGGCGTGGTCTTCGGCTACTTCGGCTTCCTGTTGACGCGGGGGGTGTACGAACGGAGCTTCCAGTCGGTTGCCGTCGCCGGGCTCGTTGTCCTGCTCTATGGCGGCATGATCTGGGGCGTGCTGCCGGGCGCCGACGGTGTTTCCTGGGACGGGCATCTGGCGGGCCTCGTCGCCGGCATCGTCGTCGCGCGCGTCGCCTTCGGCATGGAACGCAGACGCCGGCAACCAGCCCGCGACCCGGGTTTCGGCTGAGGAAGACCTGCATGAAGAACATCATCCTGCTCATCACCGACACCTTCCGCTACGACAACCTCGGCGACCGGGCGACCCGCCCCGTGAGGACGCCGGAACTGGATGCCTTCGCGGCGGATCGCGCGACCGCAGTCGAGGGCTTCCATGCCGGCAGCTTCCCGACGATTCCGCACCGCACGGACATCGCCACGGGGCGGCTCGGTTGGCCGCACTACCCTTGGCAGCCGATCGACCTGTCCGGGCGCAACCACATCGCGCGCCATCTGGACCGCCAGGGTTACGCCACCCAGTTGCTGTGCGACTGTCCGCACCTCTTCAACGCCCGCTTCCAGCAGGGCTTCCAGGCGGCGTACCAGCACCGGGGGCAGGAGGGCGACCGGCATCTGCTGCACTTGAACGACGACATCGAGGAGGTCATGCCGCGCGCCAAGACCCGCACCACCCCGAGTTTCCAGGGCAGGACGCTGGCGGACCTGCACCGCTGGATCAACCGCTATGCGAATCGCGAGGAGGAGACCTTCTGCGCACGCACGGCGGCCACGACCGTACGCTGGCTGGAGGAGAACCACCGCGCCTCACCGTTCTTCCTGTGGGTCGACTTCTTCGATCCCCACGAACCCTGGGATCCGCCCGAGTATCTGGTCCGCACCTACGACCCGGACTACGGCGGCGAACCCATGCTGCACTGCAACTACGGCCCGGCGAGCGACTATTCGCCCGAAGAGCTCAACAATCTCTGGGCCCACTACGCTGCGGAGACGCAACTCGTGGACCGCCATCTGGGACGCATCCTGCAGAAGGTGGACGATCTGCGCCTGTGGGACGACACCATCGTCGTCGTCACCAGCGACCACGGCACCAGCCTCGGCGAACACGACCGCACCGGCAAGAGCAACATCTCCGACCACGACAGCCGCTTCTGGCCGATCTACCCGGAAGTCAGCCACGTCCCCTTCCTGATCGCCGGCGGCGACGTGCCCCGGGGCAAGAGCCTCGACATGCTGGCGCAGCCCGTGGACATCCAGCCGACCCTCGCCGAACTCGCCGGCGTCGAACTTGCGCCCGTGGAACCGTTCGATGGCACGAGCTTCGCGACGGCGTTGCTGGAAAGCCGCCCGGATCACCGGGAGCTGGCGGTCACCGGGACCTTCGTGCGCCTCGGCGACGACGGTGCCTGCCCGGCAAAGAGCGTCACGCCCTGGGTCACGGACGGCCGCTGGGGCCTGGCGCCGGTGGGCCACGAGGGGCACGCGGAGCTTTACGACCTGATAGCCGATCCGCTCGCCGAGACGGATGTCGCGGGCACGCATCCCGACGTGGTCGTGAAGATGCGCTCGGCGTTGGCGGAACACCTGGGCGCCCATGCCGCCGATGAGGGACTCATCGCCTGCTGGATGGCGAACTGAACCTCCATTGAACACGCACGTCGTTTGTTGCCTGGCGGTCGGCACCGCCTCGCCGGCGACCGCGAAGCGGTCGCGTCGCGCATGAACAACCTGGTCTCGCTCGTCTTCGAGGGTGAGGTCGCGCTGTTCGCGCTGATCGTGGCCGCGCTCGTGCTGTCACTCTCGTGCCACGAGTTCGGCCACGCCTGGATCGCCAAGTTGAGCGGCGACGACACTGCGGAACGGGCCGGGCGGCTGACCCTCAATCCGGTCGCGCACATCGATCCCATGGGACTGCTGATGGTCCTGTTCGTGGGCTTCGGCTACGCCAAGCCCGTGCCGACGGATCCGCGCAACTACCGCTCGCGCCGCGCCGATCTGTGGGTCGCGGCGGCCGGCCCAGGGATGAACCTACTGCTCGCGATGCTGGCGTGGAACTTCTACGTGTCCATGCGGCTCGCGGGGGTCGATTTCTTCGCCGGCTGGAACGCCGAGGCGTTCTTCGTGATCCTGGTCCAGGTCAACCTGCTGCTGATGGTCTTCAACCTGATCCCGCTGGGTCCCCTGGACGGCACCTACATCCTGCCCCATCTGTTGCCGCGACGCCTGGCCCAGATGTATCGCTACTACAACGCCCGCTTCGGTGTCTGGGCGCTGTTCGCGCTGATCGCCGCAGGGCTTTTGGGGCTTCCGGTGTTCAGCGGACTCATGTCGTTCGCCCAGTCCCTGCTGCCCTACATCACCTTCGTGAGCCTGTAGAAGCACCGCGCGCCAGCCAGATCGCGCGGTCTCCCCCTACGGGGTTTCCACGGAAGCGGTGACCTGCACCGTGCGCACGACGTTGTCGCTGAGCTGCCGGGTCTCGATCAGATAGCGGTCGATGCGCAGGCAGACGTTGACGTCGGGGATGAACTCCAGGTGCTCCAGGACGAGTCCGTTCAGGGTGCGTGGCCCCGATGTCGGCAACTCCCAGGCCAACATCCGATTGACATCCCGCACGGAGTTGACGAGGGCGACAAGCGGCTGCGCGATCTTCAGTAACGGCTGCAGGACGTAGGAAGAGGGGAGGCCGGTATTGGGCGAAGTTCTTCGGCGTCACCTCGGCGAACACCAGGAACACGAGCGTGCACACCACGGCGGCAACCACGGGACCGGCAAACCGCGATCTCGGGCGCGTGCATCGAGTGTGGCACATCACCGGGGGCTACGCGACAATTCGGGCAACGGCTCAACCCTCCCGAAGGACCATGTTCGAAGGCCTGACCGATCGCCTGACGAGTACGCTGCGTGCGCTATCCGGGCGCGCCCGCCTGACCGAGGACAACATCGCCGACGCGGTGCGCCAGGTTCGCATCGCCCTGCTCGAGGCCGACGTGGCGCTGTCGGTGGTGCGCTCGTTCACCGCGGACGTCCAGCGACGCGCCATCGGCAGCGAGGCCCTGGGTTCGCTGGATGCGGGGCAGGCCTTCGTCAAGATCGTCCACGAAGAACTCGTGCATCTCATGGGCGACGCCAACGACGCCTTGGACCTGGCGACGTCGCCGCCCGCCGTGGTCCTGATGGCCGGACTCCAGGGCGTGGGCAAGACCGCGACCGTCGCGAAGCTCGCCCGCCACTTGAAGGAGCGCGAGAGCAAGCGCGTCGCCGTGGTCAGCGCCGACGTCTACCGGCCGGCCGCCATCGAGCAACTCGAGACGCTGGCCGCGGAAGCCGGAGCACGATTCATTCCCAGCCGGGTGGACGAGAGGCCGGTAGCGATCGCCCAACGGGCGCGGGACGACGCCAGGACGCGTCTCGACGACGTGCTGATCGTGGATACCGCTGGTCGGTTGGCCGTCGACGAAGCGATGATGGCCGAGGTCGCTGCCATCCACGCTGCCCTGGAGCCGATCGAGACGTTGTTCGTCGTCGATGCCATGACCGGGCAGGACGCGGCGACCACCGCCAAGGCGTTCCACGAGGCGCTGCCGCTGACCGGGGTGGTGCTTGCCAAGGCCGATGGCGACGCCCGCGGCGGTGCCGCGCTGTCGGTGCGTGCCGTCACCGGCAAACCCATCAAGTTCCTCGGCGTCGGCGAGAAGACCGACGCGCTCGAAGCCTTCCATCCGGATCGCGTCGCTTCACGCATCCTCGGCATGGGGGACGTGCTGAGCCTGATCGAGGAGGCCGAACGCAAGGTCGACCGGAAGAAGGCTTCGCGCTTGGCTAAGAAGATCCAGAAGGGCAGCCGGTTCGATCTGCAGGACTTCCGCGAACAACTGGGGCAGATGGGCAGCCTCGGCGGCATGGAGGGTCTGATGGACAAGCTGCCGGGCATGGCGCAGCTGCCGCCCGCCGCCCAGGCGAGGGTCGACGGTGCCCGGTTTCGCCGCATGGAAGTCATCATCGACTCCATGACGCCCCAGGAACGCAGTTTTCCCGACGTCATCAACGGCTCGCGCAAACGCCGCATCGCCAACGGCAGCGGCACCACCATCCAGGACGTCAACCAACTACTGAAGCAGCACCGGCAGATGCAGAAGACCATGCGCAAGGTGACCCGAAAGGGCGGCATGGACCGCATGATGCGCGGCCTCGCCGCCGCCGAAGGCGCCGCCACCGGCGCAATGCCGGGCAGGAGAACCGCGAAGCGCCGCAAACGCCGCCGGTGATCTGCTAGAATCGCGCGCTTCATTTTGGCAGGTGCCCAACGTGGTCACGATTCGATTGGCGCGCCGCGGCGGTAAGAAGAACCCCTTCTACCACGTCACCGTGGCGGAGAAATCGGCCAAGCGGGATGGTCGATTTATCGAGCGTCTGGGCTTCTACAACCCGGTGGCGCGTGGGCGGGACCAGAAGCTGCGCATCGACCTTGAGCGGGTGGACGGGTCAAGCAGCTCGTGGCGCAGTCCCGCAAGGGTCTGGACGAAGTTCCGGCAGACGATGCCGCCGACCCGGTCGCCACCGACAACGAGGCGGCAGCGACCGCCGCCGACGCGACGGTCGAAGACGCCGAGGCCACGGACGATGCCGAAGCCGCAGCCACGGACGATGCCGAAGCCGCCGCCACGGACGACCCCGAAACCGCCGCCGCGGACGACACCGAAACCGCCGCCGCGGACGACACCGAAACCGCCGCCGCGGACGACACCGAAACCGGCAACGCCGCCGAACCCGCCCAAGAGACCCCGCCGGACGACGTCAAGCCCGACACGGCCTAGACGATGGCACCACCCGTCGTTGTCGTCGGGGTGATCGGCGGACCGTTTGGCGTCAAGGGATGGGTGCACGTGAATTCCTATACGGAGCCGCCGGCCAACCTGTTGAGTTACGAGCCTTGGCGGCTCAAGCGCGGGGATCGCTGGGAGATCGTGGATGTCGAGGTGCGAACACACGGAAACGGCCTTGTCGCCCGCATTGAAGGTCTCGATGACCGCAACGTCGCCGCCGAGTGGCGCGGGACGGCAATCGGTGTCGAGGCAGCCGCGCTAACGGCACCCGGGAAGGACGAATACTACTGGCGGGACTTGCAGGGTCTGCAGGTCGTGAATGACTCCGGTGACGACCTTGGCAGGGTCGACAGACTGTTCTCGACGCCCGCGCACGATGTCATGGCCGTCACGGACGACGTGGGCGAGCGGCTGATTCCCTTCGTGCGCGAGGTCGTGGTCGCCGTGGACCAGGATGGCGGGAGGGTCGTCGTGGCTTGGGAGCCTGACTGGGTCTGATGATGCGCACGGCGATCGTGAGCCTGTTCCCGGAACTCGTTGACGCGTTCCTTTCGGCCGGTGTGCTCGGCAGGGCGGTGCGGGACGGCCGCCTAGAGTGTGCGCGGATCAACCCGCGGGACTATGCACAGGACGCCCGCCAGACGGTGGACGACCGCCCGTTCGGCGGCGGCGCGGGCATGGTGATGATGGTCGAACCGCTCGGCGAGGCGGTGCGCCAGGCCCGGTCGACGGTGCCCGATGGCGCGCCGGTGGTGTTTCTGAGCCCCCAGGGCGAGCGCTTCGATCACCGCATCGCGGACGAACTCGCGGCGCTCGACGGTTTCGTGCTGGTCGCCGCTCGCTACGAGGGTGTCGACGAGCGGTTCGTGGCGACCCACGTCGATCGCGAACTGTCCATCGGCGACTACGTCATCTCGGGCGGCGAGTTGGCGGCGCTGGTCGTTCTCGACGCGGTGGCTCGACTGCTGCCGGGTGTGGTCGGCAATCCCAATTCAATCACCAGCGAATCCCATGTGGACGGATTGCTCGACTATCCGCAATATACGCGCCCCGAAACGCACACGGCGGGACGAACGCCCGAGGTCCTGCTATCGGGGGACCACGGGGCCGTGGCGAGGTGGCGGCGGCGACAAGCGCTGGGCCGGACCTGGCTGCGCCGCCCGGATCTGCTACTCGACCGCGAACTCGGCGAAGACGACCGCGCCCTGCTCGCGAGCTACATGCGCGACACGGCGAAGGCGGGCTGAAACGGCCCGTCGCGAGCACAGAATCAGGAGGAGATGACATGCATCGCAACAAGACCATCGAGCAACTCGAGACCGAGCAGTTGAAGACCGACCTCCCGGACTTCTCGCCCGGCGACACCGTGGTCGTGCAGGTGCGCGTGCGCGAGGGTTCCCGCGAGCGCCTCCAAGCATTCGAGGGGGTCGTGATCGCGAAGCGCAACCGTGGCCTCAACTCGGCCTTCACGGTACGCAAGATATCCCATGGCGTGGGTGTCGAACGGACGTTCCAGACGCACAGCCCGTTGATCGCCTCGGTCGAGGTCAAGCGTCGGGGCGACGTGCGCCAGGCGAAGCTCTACTACCTGCGCGAACGGCGCGGCCGGGCGGCCCGAATCCGCGAAAAGGTCTAGTCGTACGGGCGACCACAAGTCGCCCCACGGGAGCGACAAGCAACCAGCTTGCCAGGGGTTCGATTCGAAGGGGAGAACGCTCCGCCTGGCAAGCCGGCATGTCCAGCACCGGGAGAGGCGTCCGGCGACTGAACACGTCCGTGCGACTGATCGGCTGATCCGCTACCCGGACTTGCCTATGTAAAGCAGGGACCGTGCCAGACTGATGCGCGGTTCTGTCGTTTTGTTCGAGTTTCCTTGTCTTTCAATGGTTTGGGTATACTCGCCCCGTCGCCCAAGGTTCAGCACCGGGATGTGCCGAGACGACTAGGGAAGATTCGTGACCCACGATGGTGCAATCGAAGCCCACTTGGACCACTTGTGGATGCAACGTGGTCTGAGCCGTGCGACGCTCGCCGGCTACCGGCGCGACCTCGAGGGCCTCGCACGCTGGCTGCAACGCGACCTCGCCACGGCCAGCGAAGTCGACCTGCAGGAATATCTCGCCTCGCGCCTCGCCGAACGTCGCTCTCCGCGTAGCGTGGCCCGGTTCCTGTCCGCGGCCCGAGGCTTCTATCGCCACGCCCTGGACGCGGGCTCGATCCAGGTGGACCCTACGGCCAACCTGAGCCGCCCGCTGCTCGGTCGACCGCTACCCGAGTCGCTGACCGAGGACGAGGTGGAACGCCTGCTCGCCGCGCCCAAGAGCGACGACCCCCTGGGCGAGCCGGCCGGCTTCCGCGACCGCACCATGCTGGAGACCCTTTACGCCACGGGCCTGCGGGTCTCGGAGCTGGTTTCGCTGACGCTGACCTCCCTCAACCTGCGCCGCGGCACGGTGCAGGTCGTCGGCAAGGGCGGCAAGGAACGGCTCGTTCCCATGGGCGAGACGGCCATGGACTGGGTGGAGAGCTACACGCGCACGGCACGGCCGGCCATCCTCAAGAGTCGCGCCAGTCCCGCGCTGTTCGTCAGCAACCGAGCCCGGGCCATGACACGGCAGACCTTCTGGCACATCGTCAAGCGCTACGCGGCGTCGGCCGGCATCGAACGGGAGATTTCACCGCACACGCTCCGGCATGCCTTCGCCACGCACCTGGTCAACCACGGCGCCGACCTGCGCGCGGTGCAGCTCATGCTCGGCCATGCAGACTTGTCGACCACCCAGATTTATACTCATGTCGCACGCGACCGGCTGAAGAGCCTGCATGCGGAACATCACCCGCGGGGCTGATGTCGAACGAACCATGATCCGGAGGTCCTCTTGATCCAGTACCGAACACGAGTCCGCTTGCTGGCCATCTGCGCGGGGGGTGTTCTGGCTGCGGCCCACTCGACGGCGGACGACGAGTCGTCGACGGAGGAGTTCAAGGCGCGTTTCGAGGCGCTCGACACGGGCCTGGAGGTGCGCGGCGTGCAACCGTCGAAGGTGCCCGGGTTGTATGAAGTGATGGTCGACGGCGGCGCGATCTACGTCACCGAAGACGCGCGCTACCTGATCGCCGGCAGCCTGTACGAAGCGCGCGACACCGGTCTGGTCAACCTCACCGAAGAGAAGAACGCGGTCGAGCGGCGCAGGATCGCGGCCGAGATCGACCCGGCACGCACCATCGCCTTCCCGCCCGAGGGGGACACGCTGGCCTCGGTGCTCGTGTTCACGGACACCGACTGCGGCTATTGTCGCAGGCTGCATCAGGACATCGCCGGCTACAACGACAGAGGCATCGAGGTCCGTTACCTGGCCTTCCCGCGGTCGGGCATCGGTACGCCGACCTACGACAAGATGGTGTCCGCATGGTGTGCCGAGGATCCTCGGGCCGCGCTGACCGCCCTCAAGCGCGGTGAAGGCATACCGGAGCGCTACTGCGAGGATCATCCGGTGGGTGTGCAGTACGAGCTGGGACAGTCGTTGGGCATTTCCGGTACGCCCTCCATACTGCTGCCGGACGGCACCATGCTTCCGGGATACGCGCCCCCCGAGCAACTCGCTGCGGCGCTCGGGCTGTAGCTGAGCACCCGTTGACCAAGCCCCTCCGAGTGGGGCTGGCGGGCCTCGGCACCGTCGGCGCCAGCGTGGTCAGGCTCCTCGTGCAGGACCGGGAACTCTTGGCCCGACGCGGGGGTCGCGCCATCGACCTGGTGCGCGTCGCCAGCCGAACGTTCAAACCGGATATCGACCTCGGCGGCGCGTCGTTCGACACGGACTTGGGGTCGCTCGATACCCCCGACGTGGATGTCGTGGTCGAGTTGATCGGCGGCGAGGGCGATGCCGGGGATGTCGTCGAGACCGCCATTGCCGCCGGGCGGCACGTGGTCACCGCAAACAAGGCGCTGCTCGCCGGTCGCGGCAACGAACTGTTCGCCGCGGCTTGCCGCAACGGTGTCGCCTTGGGCTACGAAGCGTCGGTGGCGGGCGGCATACCCATCGTCAATGCGTTGCACAAGGGTCTCGCGGCGAACCGGATCGAAGCCTTGGCGGGGATCGTCAACGGGACTTCCAACTACATCCTGACGGCGATGGAGGAGGACGGCCAGGACTTCGCGGGCGCGCTCGCGGCGGCCCAGCGGCTAGGCTACGCCGAGCCGGATCCGACGTTCGATGTCGAGGGCATCGATGCCGCACAGAAGCTCGCGATTCTCGCCGCCTTGGCTTTCGGCACCGGTATCGACGTCGCCGGGGTCTACGTCGAGGGCATTGCCAACGTGGACGTCGAAGATATCGGCTATGCCCGCGAACTCGGCTTCTCCATCAAGCATCTCGGCATCGCCCGGCGACGGGAGGATGGCATCGAGGCGCGTGTGCACCCGGCCCTCGTTCCGGAGTCGGAGTTGCTCGCCAAGGTGTCGGGCGTGATGAATGCCGTCATGGTGCACGGCGACGCGGTCGGCGCGACGCTCCACATGGGTCCGGGGGCGGGCGGAATGCCCACCGCGTCGGCGGTTGTCGCGGACCTCGTGGAACTGGCTCGGGGCACGCTTCCGGTCCCGGCCCCGGCGACCGCGGAACTGCCGAGCCTGGGCCTCGCGGGCGTGGTCTGTCCCCACTACCTGAAGATTCCGGCGATCGATCAGCCCGGGGTGTTCGCCGAGGTCGCCGACGTCCTGAGCCGCCACCGGATCTCCATCGAGGCGGTCATCCAACGTCCCCAGGCCATACGGTCGGGCGAGGCACCGTGGGTGCCGATCATCATCCTCACGGACGAGGTGGCGGAGACCGAAGTGGAGGTCGCCGTCGCTGAATTGGGGAACCTGTCCGGCGTCAGCGGAGCCATCGCGAGGATCCGCGTGGCCGACTTGTCGGCCATGATGCTGGGCCCGTAACGCCCCGGCGATAGCGTCCTGCCGACGCTTGGGGCGTCAGTCCTCACCCACCTTGCGGTGCTGGATCGCGTCCACGGCGGACTCGGCAAGCACGTCGGAGATGACCACCACCGACTCGTTCGCAGCGATGCCTTCGCGGTCGCGGAGAACGGTCAGCGCCGTGCGGATCGTCTTCTCGGGATCGCTGCTGAACGACGTCCGGTAGGCGAACACGCCCCGGTTGAGCATCAGTCGGCGGCGGGTCTGGCTGGTGTTGGTGAAGGCGAATATCGGCACGTGTTCGGGGTGGCAGTTGGTGACCAGATCGGCGGTGATGCCGCGCCTCGTGATGACCACGATGCCGGCGGCGTGGATCGCCTCGGCGAGACGGGCGGCCGATGTTGCGAGGTGCTGTTTCGCCGTGTCGTTGGCCAGCGACTCGTGCAGTGCGAATCCGCGTTGTCGTTCGCTGGCCTGGGCGATGTTGGCCAGTTGCTCGACGCACCGGTAGGGGTAGGCGCCGATGCTGGTCTCGCCGGACAACATGATCGCGTCGGCCCCCTCGTAGACCGCGTTGGCGACATCGGTGACCTCGGCCCGCGTCGGTATGGGGTTCTCGATCATGGATTCCATGAGGTGCGTGGCGACGATGCAGCGTTTGCCGAGACGGGCGCAGGTTTCCAGCAGGCGCCGCTGGACGATGGGCAGTGTCGCGATGTCCGTCTCGATGCCGAGGTCGCCCCGCGCGACCATCACACCGTCGGCGGCGTGGGCAATTTCCTCCGCGTTGCGCACGCCCTCGGTGTTCTCGATCTTGGCGATCACCTGTATGGATCGGTTGGCCCTCGGCCCGACCAGTTCGCGCAGTTCGGCGACGTCGGCCGCCGAGCGGACGAAGGACAGCGCGATGAAGTCGATCTCCTGGTCGACCCCGAAGGTGATGTCCTCCCGGTCCTTGGCGGTGATCGACGCCAGCTTGACCTCGATTCCCGGCAGGTTGACGTGCTTGCGACTGCCCAGCTCGCCGCCGTCGATCACGTGACACTCGAGGCGGTTGGGCGTCTTGGAGACGACGCGCACGTTGATCAGACCGTTGTCGAGGCGTACGCGGTCACCCGTGGCGACGGCTTCGGTCAACTCCGGATAGTTCACCTCGATCGAGGGCACGTCGCCCTCGGCATGGGGTTCGGTGTCGAGGAAGATGGTCTGCCCGGCCCGTAGCTGCAACGGCGCCGCCATGGCCCCGGTGCGGATCTCGGGCCCCTGGGTGTCGAGCATGATCGGCATCGGGTACTGAACCTTGCGGTTCAACGTCTTCACCCAGTGGATGATCTCGGCGGCCTCGGCCTGGCTCGCGTGGGACATGTTGAGCCGGACCACCGACATGCCGGCGTCGTAGAGACGCTGAATGCCGTCGTAGGACCCGGTCGCGGGCCCGACGGTGCAGATGATCTTGGTCTGGCGGCGATCGGTCGTCATGCCGTAGGGGGCGCGCTCGTGCTGCCTATCTCGCTTGCCGGGACCCGGACCAGTAGCCCGGCAACCGCCCCTGCGGCCAGACGTGCTCCCGGGCGACCTCCTCGTCTAGGTCCGCGCCCCAGCCGGGCCGGTCCGGAATGGTCACCCGACCTTGGTCGAATTCGAGCGGTTGGGTAACCAGGTCGTCCTTCCAGGGGACGTCGTCGATGTCGATCTCGCAGATGCGCACGTTGGGCAGAACCGCGCACAGGTGCAGCGAGTGCAACGTGGAAAGGTGGCTGTAGTAGTTGTGCGGTGCGCAGTTGATCTCGAAGGTCTCGGCCATGTCGGCCACCCGCTTGGAGTTCGCGAAGCCGTTCCACGGGACGTCGACCATGCACACGTCCATGGCACGGGCCTCGAAATAGCGGCGATAGTCACGGGCGGTGAACAGGTTCTCGCCGGAGCAGATGGGGACGCTGGTGGACTCGCGGACATCCCGCAGGCCGTGCGGTTCGTACATGTCGACCTCCACCCACATCATGCGCATGTCCTCGAGTGCCCGGCAGATGCGTTTGGCGGCTTCGACGCGGAAGTTGAAGTTGAGGTCGAGAGCGATGTCCACGTGGGGGCCGACGGCGTCGCGGAAGGTGCCGATCTGGGTGCGGATGTGATCGATCAGGGCGTTGTCGACAGTGCCGTCCGTGGTGCCTTCGCCGCCGCCGAAGCCAGGGCGGTAGGTGCGCGCGACCTCGCCGGGAAAGACGATGTTGGTCTTCAGCGCGGAGAAGCCCCGGTCGACGACTTCGCGCGCGAGCGCTGTGATGTCGTCCCAGGTTCTGAGCGGCGGCACGCCGATGATCTCGTGGTTGCCGGCCCGGGAGGACCCGCAGTGCGACCAGTACACCCGCTGGCGCGTGCGCATGGGTCCGCCGAACAGGGCGTAGACGGGAACCCCCAGGGCCTTGGCCTTGATGTCCCACAGTGCCAGCTCGATGCCCGCGATCGCCTTCGCGGCAATACCGCCGGGGCTTTGCCGAGACATGCGGTACATGTCCCAATAGCGCGCCTCCACCGGACAGGGATCCTGGTCGAGGAGGATGGTCTCGAACTCCTTGGCGGCGCCCACCACGCTGTACGGCATGCGACCGTCGGAGCACTCGCCGTAGCCCGTCAGACCCTCGTCGGTGCGTACCGCGACGAACTGCCACGGCCGCCAGCCGGCATCGACCACAAAGGTATCGATTCCGGTGATCTTCACGATTCCGCCTCGGCGTCGTCCTGTCGGGGCGGCCGCAGACGCCAGCCGGCATCCACCACGAACGTGTCGATTCCGGTGACCTTCACGTGGCCACGTGCGGCGTGGGCGCACCGAGATTCATGACTTGTCTTGCGGCGCGCTTCGGTCGGTCTGTACCAACGGGTCTACCCCGTGCTCCGATCGCATCAACGTGTTCACCTCGTCGATGACCTTGGGGACCATCGCTTCGGAATACCCCCGCTTGATGGATGCAACGGTTCCATCCTTTTTGATCATGACCATGTGCGGTATGCCGTTGACGCCGAATTGTTTCGCGAGCCGGCTCTTCGGGTCGTGGATCAGCGACATCGTGTAGTCCTTCAAACGACGCTTCATCATCGAGAAAGCCCGTCGGCCCTCGATGTTCACGCCAATGACGTGGACTCGCTCGCGCCCCGCGTGCTGCTGGAGCGTCTCGAGCACCGGCATCTCCTTGCGGCACGGGACACACCAGCTCGCCCAGAAGGTGATGATGACGACTTTGCCGTGCAGTTCCTTGAGGCGGATTTTCTGGTCGAACTGATCCTTGCCGAGGTAGGAAGGCGGCGTGTCACCCACTTCGGGAGCGGACAGGGCGACGGACGCCAAAGCAACGGCCACCGAAGCCAATAGGATCGCCAACCGCCCCTTCATTCCGGGAACCCTAGCGGGGTGCCTCACGCGCGTCAATCGAGGCGATCCTCTGGCTCGACGAGCGGTTCCCCTCGGGCGACGACTCCCGTGTGGCGCATGGACCTCTCTTGTGGCTCGAACACGTCTGGAACTTGAACCGCAAGCGCGTTTGGGACATCGTGGGTCATCACCCCGGGTTGCCCCGCCCTTGATCGTCGAGTCCAGGCCCCAGCGTCCATCCGAACTTGGTGCGGACCTCCCCGCTTTTCTTCGCGATGCCCTGGCGTCGCGGGGCGCGACCCGCAAAACGGACCTCGACCTCTCGCTCGGCGGCATGCTGCCACCCGAATCGCTACCGGGGATCGACGATGCTTCCAACCGCCTCGCCAGGGCCGTGGTGGAGGACGAACGCATCCTGGTCTGCGGCGACTTCGACGCCGACGGGGCCACCGCCTCGGCGTTGTGCGTCTCGGCGCTGCGCGCGTTCGGTGCCCGTAATGTGGGTTTCCTGGTTCCCAACCGTTTCGACTTCGGCTACGGATTGACTCCCGAACTCGTGGAGGTCGCGCTGCAACGACAGCCCGAGGTGATCGTCACGGTGGACAACGGCGTGTCCAGCATCGAGGGCGTGACCCTCGCGCAAGAACATGGCGTGGATGTGATCGTCACGGATCACCACCTGCCGGGCAGCCGGCTGCCGCCTGCGTACGCCATGGTGAATCCGAACCTCGCGGACTCGTCCTTTCCCAGCCCCAACCTGGCCGGCGTGGGTGTGGCGTTCTACGTGATGGCGGTGCTGCGGAGCCGCCTCCGCGAGGCGGGCCACTTCACGAGTCCGAATCTGGCGGACTGGCTCGATCTGGTGGCACTCGGCACGGTGGCGGACGTGGTCCCTCTCGACCGCAACAACCGCATCCTCGTCCACCAGGGTCTGCGGCGGATCCGCTCGGGGCGCGCGCGGGCAGGCATCCGCTCCCTGGTCGAGGTTTCCGGACGGGTGGCCGGCAGGCTGACGGCCCAGGACCTCGGCTTCGCCATTGGGCCCCGGCTGAACGCGGCCGGACGCTTGGAGGACATGTCCATCGGCATCCAATGCCTGCTGGCGGAAGACGATGCCCGTGCCCACTCGCTGGCCGAGGTGCTGGACGAGTACAACCGGACCCGGCGCGAGATCGAGGTCGGCATGGTCGACGAGGCGGTGGGACTCGTCGACGCGGCGAAGTTCGGCGACGACGTCGCCATCTGCGTGTACCAGGAGGATTGGCACCAGGGAATCATCGGCATCGTCGCCGGCCGTTTGCGTGAGCGCTACCACCGCCCCGCCATCGTCTTCGCCGACGGCGGGATGAAGCCCGGGGAGCTCAAGGGATCGGCGCGGTCGATCCCGGGTCTGCACATCCGCGATGCCATCGCCGACTGCGCGGCCCGCTACCCGGGAATGATCGGACCCTACGGCGGCCACGCCATGGCGGCGGGTCTGAGCCTCAAGCGCGCCCAACTGGAGCGTTTCCGCAATGCGTTCAACGAGGCCGTCTCGAGTCGCGTAAGTGAACGCGACCTCGCCGGCGTCATTCTCACCGACGGCGAACTCGCGGGCGCCGACCTCAAGATCGACAACGCCCGCG
>JAGWBN010000062.1 GCA_021295875.1 Pseudomonadales bacterium | reverse complement strand
GCGGCCTGTGTCACCAGGATGCGTTTGCCCGCCAGTCGGTCTGCCAACGTCGGTCTCCGTGTTGAGAACGTCACGGCATCTTATGGACGGTTGATGGATATGGCCAGAGGCGAGCCGCGGTTCGAACTGCCGACATCGAGCTGCCGCGGGGTTTGCACTACCAGTAGGACAGTGGCACGATGAACTAGTAGTCCGGGGCGGTTAAGTTGTCCGACCTGAGTTTTGCCCAAGTTTCCACATCTTCTGTGTCCCGTGCGAACACTTCATTGTTTATGAAGGTGTTTTACCGTGTTTACCCCACGGGTAATGTCACGGTGATATTGGTAGTAGGAAAGCTCTCGGAAGTGGGCAGGAAACCTCCTAGTAGGCCCTGTTTCGGCCGACCACCCTTCACTATGTCGTCCTAGGGCGGATTCCTTGGCAGAGCCATGATCAGGACCATCATTGCCGACCATCAGGGCCTGTTTAGAGCGGGAATCAAGCGGCTGCTTCGCGACGTCAAGGCCATCGAGGTCGTGGCCGAGGCTAACAGCGGCGAGCGGGCGATCGAACTGGCCCGCAAGCTGAATCCCCACGTCGTCTCGCTTGAGATCGACATGCCCGGCATGGGTGGCCTGGAAGCGGCCCGACGGATACTGAAGATGGAAACGGGAACCCAGGTGGTCATGGTGACGGCGTCCTGGGATGCGCCGTTCCCAACCCAGGCCCTGCGCGCCGGCGCTTGCGGTGTGGTGACCAAACGGGGGACGCCCCAAGAGGTCGTGGTCGCGATCAAGCGAGCCTATGCCGGGAAGCGGTTCGTCAGTTCGGACATCGCGCAGAACCTGGCACTCCAGTCGTTCGACGGGTTGAAGGAGTCTCCCTTCGATGAGCTGTCGATCCGAGAGCTGCAGATCACCCTGATGGTGATCAACTGTCAGCGGGTCGCCGACATCTCCGAGAACCTGCACCTGTCGCCGAAGACCGTGAACAGCTACCGGTACCGGATCTTCGACAAGCTGAACGTTTCGAGCGATGTCGAACTGGCACTGCTCGCCGTAAAGCACGGCATGATCAACCCGCTGGTCGGCGGCTGAACCTGCGCCGACCTCACGGCGATGCGCGGGCTATTCGTCGAGCAATTCGTCGAACACGGCTTCGGCGCTCTTGTTGCCACGGCTCGCGACGACGATGGCGACGCAGGCAGCGGCGAACGCGGGCACCATCTCGTAGAGTTCGAATAGGTCCCCTGGCCCGCCGCTCAAGCCGTGCCAGACGACGGTGACCACGGCCCCCGTCAACATTCCCGCGACGAGGCCCGCTTCGGTGGTCCGTCGCCATAGGACACAGGCGAGTATCGCGGGGCCGAAGCTGGCGCCGAGGCCCGCCCACGCGTAGGCGGCCAGATCGAACACCCGATTGTCCGGATCGGTGGCGATCAACCCACCGACGATCGCCACCAGCACCACCGCACCCCGGCTGATCGTCAGTACGGTGCGTTGTTCGAGGTTCTTGTACACCGGCCGAACCACGTCTTCGACCAGGGCGGTGGAGGCGACGAGCAACTGGGAATCGACGGTACTCATGACGGCGGCGAGGATGCCGGCAACGACGACGCCCGCGATCCACGGCGCGAGCAGCTCGCCCGAGAGCGCGATGAACACGGTCTCCGGATCGGCGAGCGTGCCGCCGAAATACGCGCTGCCGCCGACGCCGACACCCACCGCCGCGGTACTCGCGAGCACCATCCAGACGAGATTCACCCGCCGCGCGCGCGGCACGGAGGCGACGCTGTCGATCGCCATGAACCGGGCGACGAAGTGCGGTTGGCCGAAGTAGCCGAGTCCCCAGGCCAACGCGCTCACCACCGCGATGAAGCCGATGGGCTTCACGGCGTCGGAGACGTCGGGCGCATTGGCGAAGGCGAGCAGGGCCACGGTTGTCAGGGCGGCGAGCATGAGCAGCGCTTGGAAGAAGTCGGTCCAGCTGACGGCGAGGAACCCCCCGAGCATGGTGTAGGCGAGCACCACGACGACACCGATCAGCAGCGCAACGTGATAGTCGAGGTCCATGGTGGACTCGAACAGGGTCGCCCCGGCGACGAAGCTGGCGGCGGTGTAGATGGAGAAGAAGAACAGCACCAGGAGCGTCGCGACGATGCTGGGCAGGCGGGTCCTGGCAGCGACCCGGCGGGCGAAGAACTGGGGTAGGGTGACGGCGCCGTCCAGGCGCTCGGTGAATGCCCTGAGGCGCGGTGCCACGACCCGCCAGCTTCCCCAGGCGCCGGCCGCGAGCCCCAGCACGATCCAGCCTTCACCGACGCCGGCGACGAAGACCGCACCGGGCAGGCCGAGGAGCAGCCAGCCGCTCATGTCCGACGCGCCCGCCGACAGACCGGCCACCGAAGGACTCAAGGACCGACCGCCGATGACGTAGTCGGCCTGGGTCTTGGTGCGCAGCAAGGCGTAGCCGGCGATGACCGCGATGACGATGAGGTACGCCACGAACCCAAAGGCCACGGTGTTCTCCCCAATTGCGCTGTTTCGGCGAAACTCCGGCGGTGAGTTTACTGGCAATATTCCGCACGATGGAAACGCCTTCAAAGAGCGTCGGAGCCTTGGTGGAACTGGCCAAACAGGCCTTGGAGCGGCTTCTCGCCCTGCTGCCGAGCACCGAGAGCATCGACTGGTCGCAGCACTGGGCGGCCCGTTGGCGAAGCGAACCGTTGGGCGGCACGCTAAGCCCCCTGGGCCACCTCGATCGCATCGAGCTCGCCGACCTCCTCGGCGTCGACGACCAGAAGGCGCAGCTTGTCGCCAACACCGAGCAGTTCGTCCAGGGGTACCCGGCCAACAACGCCTTGCTCTGGGGCGCGCGGGGCACGGGCAAGTCGTCCCTGGTCCATGCGGTGTTGAACCGCTACGCGCCCGATGGGCTGCGGCTCGTGGAAGTCGACAAGGAAGCGCTATGCGACGTCGCCGCGATCGTCGCCCGCCTGGACAGCGAGCCGTTCCGTTTCGTGCTGGTGTGCGACGACCTGTCGTTCGAGGCCGACGACGCCTCGTACAAAGCGTTGAAGAGCGCCCTCGAGGGTTCGGTGTTCACCCAATCCGACAACGTCCTCGTCTACGCGACGTCGAATCGCCGACATCTGCTTCCCGAACACATGTCGGACAATACGAGCGCCCGCCACATCGAGGGCGAACTGCACGAGGCCGAGGCCGTCGAGGAGAAGATCTCGCTCTCCGACCGTTTCGGGCTGTGGCTGTCCTTCTATCCGTTTCGCCAGGACGACTACGTGCGAGTCGCGCGCCATTGGTTCGAGCGGCTTGCCGCGAGCGAAGGCGTGGACGTGAATTGGGAGGAGAGCACCCGCCAGGACGCCCTGCGCTGGGCATTGGCCCGGGGCGTCCGCAGCGGCCGGACGGCCTACCACTTCGCCCGCCAACGGATCGGCAGAGCGGCCCTTGCCCAATCGACCGACGGGGGCGGGTGTCCGTGACCAAGGCAAGGCCGTCGCGAAGGGTCCGGCGTCTCCCGTGACGGGCCGTCTGCCTCGGCGCAGACCATGATCGACTCGTGGGACCTCGTGGTCGTCGGCGCAGGCTTCGCGGGGCTGGCATGCGCGAAGCGAGCCGCCGAACGCGGGCTCTCGGTGCTGGCAATCGATCGCCAGCCGTCGCCGGGCCGGCATGTCCGCACAACAGGCATCCTGGTCAAGGAAGCCCAGGCCGCCTGGCCTGCGCCCCCTCCGCTTGTCCGCAGGCTCAGCCGTGTGCGCCTGTATGCGCCCAGCCACCGCTACGTGGAACTCGCCAACAACGGCTACGACTTCCTCGCCACCGATACCGCGGAACTGATGGGTTTCCTCACCGACGAGACGCGTCGCGCGGGCGCCGAGGTCCGCTTCGGCACCGCGTTTGCGGGCGCGACCGAGACCGGTGGCCGCTGGGTGCTCGACGGACATGGCGTCGCCGGTTCCTTCCTGGTGGGCGCCGACGGGGTGCATTCGAAGGTGGCGCGGGCCTTGGGGCTTGGTCGAAACACGCAGCTGCTCAAGGGCGTGGAGTGGGAGTTCGAGCCGGCGGACCGCGACGGCGATTGCCTGCACTGCTTCGTCGATCCCGAACGGGCGCCGGGGTACATCGGCTGGGTCGTTCCCGGCGTGGACGTCACGCAGGTGGGTCTCGCCGTCAATGATCGACATCGGGTGAACTTGAGCCGGTTCATCGGGAGCCTGGACGCGTGCCTCGGCCTGCGTGGCCGTCGAGTGCGCGAAAAACGCGGTGGCATGATTCCGGTCAACGGGTTGTTGAAGCGCTCTCACGGCGACCGGGTGCTGCTCATAGGGGATGCGGCCGGCATGGTTTCCCCGCTCACCGCCGGCGGCATACACAACTGCTATCGCTACGGCAGGGTCGCGGCCGACGCGATCGCCGACTACCTAGAGGGGGATGCGCCACATCCGGGCGATGTGGTCAGGTCCGCCTACCGTGGCGACCTATGGAAGCAGGGTGCCCGATGGTGCTACGACCACCTACCGCTCGCAGGCTGCCTCGAAGCCGGGCTGGGCGCAAGTTGGCTGCTCAAGCGGTTCGCTGGCAAAGTGTTCTTCAATCAGTTTGCAGGGTAGGGGCCGACCTGAGGGTCGCCTTGCTGGCCACTGCGTCGCGTTGGACAGTACGAGCTATTGCGGAGCGGACCGCGACCCCCTAGAATCCGCGCGCTTCCCGCCGCAGTCCCCTTCGTCTAGAGGCCTAGGACTCCGGGTTTTCATCCCGGCAACAGGGGTTCGACTCCCCTAGGGGACGCCAATATAGTGAAGTAAATATTTGATATTTAAGGTATAATCCACTGTTTTGAACAGACGTACCCACATTGGTTCCCACTACTTGCATCCTGCTGTTCCCAGCTACAACCAACCATTTGGCTAGACGTGCGGCAAGCGCGGAAACGCTATTGGCAGGGGCGTTGCTGTGACCGGACCAAAAGCTTCTCGCAGGCGCGAGGCGAAGGAGACGCTTAACACGTTGTTCACGAATGCGGCACAGGTGTCCGTCATCCACTATTCGTGCGAGGGGCTCTATGATCGACCTCGTGGCCGTTCCCCAAGGATCACGTCGATTGCCGTGAGAAACCTTGAGTCTGGTCAGACCGCCTCGTTTTCGATTCATCAAGTTGCCGAGCGACAGCGCTTGGATCCATCCAAGATCACGAGCGAATACGATAGCCTTGAATGTCAAATGTTAGCGGAGTTCTCCGGGCACATCGGGGGTTGGCAGGGTATGAAGTACTTGCACTGGAACATGCGCGACGTCAACTTCGGATTCCAGGCTCTACAGCACCGCGCTAGCGTGCACGGGTTTGAACTGCACAGCATACCAGAGGCTGACAGGCACGACCTGTCGCGCCTTATGGTTGACCTATACGGGGTCGGCTATGTCGCCCATCCTCGCCTCGAGAACCTCCTGACGTTGAACGAGATCAAACCACGGGATTTCTTGTCGGGCAAACAGGAGGCCGACGCCTTCGATAGTCACGAGTACGTCGCCTTGCATCAGTCCACCCTACGCAAGGTGCATGTCCTAGCCAATCTTGCTGGTCGGGCCAACGTCGGGACACTCAAGACGAATGCTACTTGGTGGGAGGTGCATGGCGGGTCCGCAAGGGATGTTGTCGATTGGCTCGTGAAACATCCTCTTTGGGGCCTCACTATGGGGATCCTCGCGGTCGCTGGCATTGTTGTCGGCCTGTGGTTCGGCTTCTCATAGGAGAACCACCACGTTCACGTTGACTGACATTACTTGCCAACTGAGAACCGCGCCAACACCGTCCCACTGATGCAGCGGAGCGGATGCTGGGTCCTGCCAACGCGATCCTCGCCATAAGGGCTCTTGTCGCAACATCGTTCACTCCACCGCTCATTGCACAAGGATTTTTTCGCGTGAAGAACTATCAGGTCTCGTCCGATGCTCTCGATTGGGCCTTCCGGCACGTGCTTCGACATGGTGACACCGATATCTTCCCTGTGCCTTTTGAGTTCGGCGTCCTCGCCGACAGTGGGAGTCGCTGAAATCCCATTCGACGAACATCCATATCGGTCAGGCGAAAATGCGCCCCCATCTCGTCTTCGAAGTTCCGACGATGGCCTTCGGCTTCCGAATCGCGCACCAACTCGATCCACTTGACTCACTACTCTACGCTGCCATGGTCTACGAAATGGGTGCCGCGATTGAAGGCGCGCGGTTACCCCCCGATTGTCGTCTGTTCGTACCGGTTCCAACCAAGCGCAACTGGCGACTTCTATCCCCGCGACAGCGGCTGGAAGGCGTATGTGGGTCGTTCCCGAGAACTTGCCAACGCCTACAGCCACGTCCTCTACCTCGACATCGCTGATTTCTACAACCAGGTGTACCACCATCGAGTCGGTGGCTCGTTGGAGACATGCGGCATTTCGTCACCACGTGCCAGGAACGTCGAGAAGTTCCTTTCTAGGTTCACGGCCAAA
The DNA here is from genome assembly GCA_021295875.1 of Pseudomonadales bacterium. Classification (GTDB taxonomy): domain Bacteria; phylum Pseudomonadota; class Gammaproteobacteria; order Pseudomonadales; family Azotimanducaceae; genus VXYL01. The sequence goes on along the minus strand of JAGWBN010000062.1, from coordinate 3,163 downwards.
CAGAGCCGAGGCCTACCAGTCGGCCCGTCGGGTTCCCACCTGCTTGCAGAAGCTTGCCTCACTGACATCGACACTTTCTTGAAGCAGGCGGGAGTCCCCTTCGTCCGGTATATCGACGACTTTCGCGTGTTTTCCGATTCGAAGGCGCAACTGACCGGCTTGCTTCAACGGCTCACGCGACTCCTCTACGCCAATCACGGACTCGCACTACAAACCGGCAAGACGGAGATTGAGAACACCGACGACTTCATCCTAACCCGGCTTAACGACCCAGCACATGCGTTCAATGAGCAACTCGATGATCGTCTGACCGACCTGGCTGACCACTTGAGCGAACTTGGCGAGGAGATGGGCTATGGCGCGGTCGCGCTTGACGACATACTGGACCATCAGGTCGCGAAAGAAGCCGAAGAGCTTTTGGTGACCTCCTTCATGCAGGTACTCGAGCAACCACGAGCCGAACTGGGCTCCCTCAAGTCCCTGCTTCGCGAAGCGAGAGCCTGGCGTAGCGTCGGCCTGATCCCACTCGTTCTTGATGAGCTACAACTTCTACTCCCGATCATGGGAGATGTCTGCCGCTACTTCAACGCGGTCTGTCCTGGCGATCATGACACGGTTGCAGAACGCCTGATGGCCGCTGTCGAGAACGCCGACTACATCTCTTGCGATTGTGTTGCCATGTGGATTCTTGACCTTTTCGCCAAACGGCCTGAGCTCGTAACATTCGAAACGGCCTTGAACTTGGCCCAACAATATGAAGCTGGCCCTGGGGCTCAGGCCACAGGCGCTCCTAGTGCAAGCGCACCAAGATCCCTTTTGGGTTAGATCTCAGAAGTTGGACGTCGCGAACCTCCGTCCGTGGGATCGAAGGTGTAGCGCGTCAATCAGGACGCGTTCTCATCTTGATTGTCGCGGAACACGGCGCCTCGAGAAGCAGCTCGCCGACACCCAGCGGCAACTGGTCGCCGTCAAGGGCCAGCGCGCCGGGTTCCGGCGTTCCTTGCGCCAGGTCACGCGGGAGCGCGACCGCGCGCTGAAGGCTGCCGCGGAGGCTGCCGCGGTACGCGAGCCGCCCGGTTCCGCGCCATCCGACGCCCACTAGCCGCGACCGCCGCCCAAAACGCGGCATCCCGCTCCCAGCCGTCAGGACGCGACATCGTCGCGAAACGTGCGCTGCGCCGAACCGCGCACGATCTCGCGCGCAGCCCTTCAGCGCACCTGTTTGCCACGCGCTCCAGACGTCTGTACAGTCCGCGCCAATCCTCAAAACCGATCCTCTTCGAGGGTCGTCAGACGCCGGGATCTGCAACCCGGGCATGGAGTCCCCCACCAGGCAGAACAACGGGGAGAAGTTCCGAACCGAACCATCGATTCACGGCACGCCGCGGGTGATCCAGCGGCCTGCATCGAATCGCCAGCGACCCCGGCTGACCTGAACGGGAGACGGCCTGACAAGGGCCGGCGAACGCCGCGGACCGCGGGAAACCCAGCGGTGCGCTTCGATCCACAGCAGCCCCGGCTGACCAAGACGGGAGGCGCCCACGAGGCGTTGCAGACGTTCCACTGACCCAAAGGGAACCGCCGCCCGCGACAACGGTAAGCGCGAGATCAGTGCCGGCGCCGTCCCCAAGGACGAGACAGGGTGCGAACAGGATGACCGGAACATCTCAACCGCGATTCCGCTCAGCATCGACCGATCGCAGGCATCGGTCGAATTGCGAGATTTTCTTACAGCCACATCGCCGACGCTTGCACGCTACCACGCCGAGCAGCATTACCTCGTTGCGTTCGTCTCGCGTCTGCCCGACCAGCCGGGAACCAGCCTTCGCACCACCCGTCCCCGGTCCTAGGCCCAGAACTCCCGCGCATTCGCCATTCCCCAACCGGTGTCAAGGCTCGCGCCGTTACTAGCACAGAGCGCCTACACCACCTACAATCCCGTCCCCCGAACGCGGTTCGGCGTGCGCCGACTCGAAGACTCGGACCGCCGCTGATGACGTGTCTCGCCCCCAATCCTGCGGAGATGGCCGACAGCATGTCAGTGGACTCTCATGGCCCTGCTCGACTCACCGTCGGCTCGACTTGGCGCCGTTGGGACCTACACGTCCACACCCCTGACACCGCACTCAACGACCAGTTCGGGACGTGGGACGAATTCCTCGCCGCGATCGAAGGACAGACAGCAGTCAGAGTGCTGGGAGTGACGGACTACTGCTCGATCACGAACTACTCTCGACTCAAGCAGCTCAGGGAGGACGAAGGCCGCATACCAGACATTGACCTCATCATTCCCAACATCGAACTCCGCATCGCGCCGCCGAACGATCACGCTAGGGCGGTCAACATCCACCTCCTCGTTTCCCCCGACGACCCCAATCACGAGACCCAGATCCTCAACGCCCTGGGCCGTCTGAGTTGGCAGTTCGACGGCAGGAACTACTCCTGTCTCCCGGATCAACTCATCGCCTTTGGATACGCCTATGACGCGCACATGAACGACGACCGGGCAGCCCTTCGCACTGGCGTCACCCAGTTCAAGGTGGACTTCACGTCGCTACGCGATTGGTATCTCAAGGAACCATGGTTGTGCTCGAACTCGCTGATCGCCGTGGCTGCTGGCGACGACGGCCTTTCCGGTTTCCAGCAGGACGGAGCCTGGGGCGGCTACCGGCAAGAGATCACGCGCTTTAGCCAGATGATCTTCTCCGGCCGCCCCGGCGAACGCGACTTCTGGCTCGGGCGCCGCCACCCCGATGACGACGTCACGATCAAGCGCCTCGGCGGCTTCAGACCATGTATCCACGGCTCCGATGCACACGACATCGACCACCTCTTTCGCCCGGACCATGACAGGTATTGTTGGATCAAGGCAGATCCGACGTTCGAGGGCCTGAAGCAAGTGCTCTACGAGCCTGCCGACAGGGTCTACGTCGGGCCGACACCGCCAATTCGCCACGACGAGTCGCGGGTAATCCGCGCGGTGGCGTTGTCCTCCTCGAACGGCTGGTTCGACGACCTTGAAATCCCCCTCAATGCCGACCTCGTATCCATAATCGGACGGAAAGGCTCCGGCAAATCCGCGCTCGCCGAGCTCATCGCCTACGCCGCCGGCAGCTGGCCCGCCACCGAGCCGGGCATGTTTCTCGAACGAGCGGGCGACCAC
>JAGWBN010000261.1 GCA_021295875.1 Pseudomonadales bacterium | reverse complement strand
CTGCCGCCCTGGGATTCCGACAGTGAACTGTTCACCGACGATCTGGAGCGCTTGATGCCGTGGCTCGGCCGCGCCATGGAGCGCATGCCGATCTTCGAACCGGCGGGCATCAGGCGCATCGTCAACGGGGCGATCTCGCACAGCGCCGACGGGCTGCCGCTACTAGGCCCCGTGGCCGGACTGCGCAATTTCTGGCTCTGCTGCGGCTCGTCCTTCGGCATTGCCCAGGGCGCCGGCAGCGGCAAGTACCTGGCTCAGTGGATGCTGCACGGCGATGCCGAAATCAACATGACCGGCTTCGATCCGCGGCGCTTCGGCGTGTTCGCGGATGTCGGCTACATGGGGGCCAGGGGCCGCCAGGACTACGCCATGACCTACGCCACGGCGTTGCCGGGGGAGGAACTGCCGGCGGCGCGTCGGTGCCGGACCAGCCCCCTGTACGACAAGCTGAAGGCCCAGGGCTGCGTGTATACCGAGACCTTCGGCTGGGAGCGCCCCAAGTGGTTCTCGGTGGACGGTCGCGAGGAGCAATACAGCTTTCGCCACAACAACGTGTTCGAGCTGGTGCGCGAGGAGTGCATGGCCGTGCGCGAGCGGGTCGGCATCCTCGATCTATCCGGGTTCGCGAAGTACGACGTCACGGGTCCCGATGCGCGGGCGATGCTTGATCGGCTATGCGCCAACCGGATACCGAGGCGCAACGGAATCGCGCTCACCCATCTGCTTTCCGAAGGCGGGCGCATCGGCGCGGAGGTGACCATCACCTGCCTCGACGACGAGGCCTTCTACGTGCTTTCCGCCGCCGGCGCCGAATTGCGCGACCTGGACCATCTGCAGCAGGGCCGGCGCGCGGGCGAGCAGGTGCGGGTCGACAACGTCACGGACAGGCGCGGCGTGCTCGTCCTGGCCGGGCCGCGGGCCCGGGACGTGCTGGCTCGGCTCACGGATGCGCCCCTGGACAACAGCGCCTTTCGCTGGCTGAGCGGTAGGGAAATCGACATCGCCGGCATGCCGGTGCGGGCGCTGCGGGTGAACTACGTGGGCGAACTCGGCTGGGAACTCCACCCGGCGATGGAACACATGGAGGCGCTGTACGATGCGCTGGCGGAGGTCGGAGCGGAATTCGGCATCGGCAACTTCGGCCTCTACGCGGTCAACAGCATGAGGCTGGAGAAGGCCTACCGCAGTTGGGGCGCGGAACTGACCAACGAAGTCACAATGATCGACGCGGCCATGGATCGCTTCATCAAGTTCGACAAGGGCGACTTCACCGGTCGGGAAGCGAGCCTCCACTCCAAGCACAAGCAAGAGCAGGATCGCACGCTGCAACTCATCTACTTCAGCCTCGACCCGGGTGATGCGGATGTTCAGGGCGGAGAGCCGATTTTCGCCGGCGACCGCTGCGTGGGGGTGACCACGACCGGCGGCTATGGCCACGCTGTCGGTCAAAGTCTCGGCTTCGGCTACGTCCCACCGTCGCTCGCCGAACCGGGCACGGCGTTGACGGTCGACGTGCTCGGCCAACGGCGGCGAATGACCATCCACCAAGACCCGGTCTACGATCCGGCCAACCACCGATTGCGCGCCTGACGACCATGGCGACCCGACTGCCGCGTCGCGCCAGCGTGATCGTGATCGGCGGCGGCGTCATCGGCTGCTCGGTCGCCTACCACCTGGCGCGAGCCGGCGTCGCGGACGTGACCTTGCTGGAGCGCAGGCAACTCACCTCAGGCACCACCTGGCACGCGGCGGGATTGGTGGGTCAACTGCGCACATCCATCAACATGACGGAACTCGCGCGCTATACCAGCGAGCTCTACCTGCGTCTGGAGGCCGAGACGGGCCAGGCCACCGGCTACCGGCGCTGCGGGTCGATCTCAATCGCCACCGACGAGGAGCGTTTCGAGGAACTGCGGCGCAGCGCCTCGATGGCCAAGGTGTTCGGCCTGGAGGTGAACGTGGTCGCGCCGGCGGACATCGCGGCCCGCGTACCCATGCTGCATACCGCGGACGTGCTCGGCGGCATCCACATTCCTTCCGACGGCTACGCCAACGCCGTGGACGTCACCAACGCGCTGGCCAAGGGTGCCCGCGCGGCAGGCGCGCGCCTCTTCGAGAACCTGGCGGTCACGGCCATCCGTACCGCACGGGGCAGCGCAACCGGCGTGACCACCGAACACGGCGACATCGACGCGGACTGCGTGGTGTTGTGCACCGGCATGTGGACCCGGGAGCTGGCGGCGACGGTCGGGGTGAACGTGCCCCTGCATGCCTGCGAGCACTACTACGCCCTGTTCGAGTCGGTCGCGGGTCGTGCGCGACTACGACGCCTGCACCTACTACAAACACGACGCGGGCAGGCTCCTCGTCGGCGCCTTCGAACCCCACGCGCGTCCCTGGGGCATGGAGGGCATCCCCGAGGACTTCTGTTTCGACGAGATCGCCGGCAGCTTCGAGCACTTCGAACCCATCCTCGAGCAGGCCATGGTGCGCGTCCCGGCGCTGGAATCCGCTGGGTTGGCGACGTTCTTCTGCGGGCCCGAGAGTTTCACACCGGATGTGCGCTATCACCTCGGCCAAGCGCCGGAACTCGACAACTGCTTCGTCGCGGCGGGGCTGAATTCGATCGGCCTGCAATCCGCCGGCGGCATCGGCCGGGTGCTCACGGAGTGGATTCGCCACGGCCACCCGCCGTCGGACCTGTGGGAAGTGGATGTGCGCCGCAATCACCCCTTCCAGCGCAACCGCAGGTACCTGCGCGAACGGGTCTCGGAGAGCCTGGGCCTGCTGTACGCCACCCACTATCCCTATCGTCAATACGACACCGCCCGGGGCGTCCGCCGATCGCCGCTCCACGACCGGCTGCAAGCCATCGGGGCGTGTCACGGCGAGGTCGCGGGCTGGGAGCGGCCCAATTGGTACGCACCGGACCCGGGTCGGGCCGTCTACGAATACAGCTATGGACGCCAGAACTGGTTCGAGCACTCCGCCCTGGAACACCGGGCGGTGCGCGAGCGGGTGGGGCTGTTCGACCTGTCCTCCTTCGCCAAGTTCCGGTTCCAGGGCGCCGACGCCGCCCGCGTCCTTAACCACGTCTGCGCCAACGACGTGGACGTCCGCCCGGGCCGCATCGTCTACACCCAGTGGCTGAACGCCCGGGGCGGCATCGAAGCGGACCTCACCGTCACCCGACTGGCCGAAGACGACTATCTGGTCGTCACCGCCGCGGCCACGGAGGTGCGGGACTTCCACTGGCTGCAAGGACACGTTCCGGAC
>JAGWBN010000061.1:9703-10892 GCA_021295875.1 Pseudomonadales bacterium | reverse complement strand
GGCATGTTGGCGACGCTCATCAACGCCCTGGCGCTCCGCGACGTGCTCGAAGCCCGTGGCACGTCCGCCGTGGTGTTGTCGTCCCATCCCGTCGCGACGGTGGTCGATGGCTATTCGGCGCGCACCACCCTCGAACACCTTGACGCGGGAGAGGTGGTCATCCACGCCGGCGGCACGGGCAATCCGCTGTTCACGACGGATACGGCCGCCTGTCTGCGCGGTATCGAAACCGGCGCGGACTTGGTGGTGAAGGCGACCAAGGTGGACGGTGTCTACAGCGCGGACCCGGTGACCGACTCCGATGCCGTTCGGTTCGAAGAACTCACCTACGTGGACGTCATCGAACGCCGACTGGGCGTGATGGACCTGACCGCGATCACCCTGTGCGAGGAGCACGATCTGCCGGTCGTGATCCTCGACATCACCGACGCGGGTGCGTTGACGAAGGTTCTGCGCGGTGCCAAGGTTGGCACCCGAATCTGGTCCGGACGAGAGAGTCGTGATTGAAGAGATCAGGGAGGACGCCGACGAGCGCATGGACAAGTCGCTGACGGCGCTCACCACCGCTTTCTCCCGCATACGCACCGGACGGGCCAACCCGGCGATCGTCTCCGGCGTCGAGGTCGACTACTACGGCAATCCCACGCCGCTGAACCAGGTGGCGAACATCACCGTCGAGGAAGCCCGCACGCTGGTCATATCGCCGTGGGAGAAGCGCCTGGTCCCGGATATCGAGAAGGCGATTCTGAAGAGCGATCTTGGACTGACCCCGCAGAGCAGCGGCGACCTCATTAGGCTGCCCCTGCCGCCGTTGACCGAGGAGAACCGCCGGGATCTCATCCGCCAGGCTCGCCAGGAAGCCGAGAACACGCGCATCGCGATCCGCAATATCCGGCGCGACGCCATCGCCGACGTGCGTGAGCTGGTCCGCGAGAAGGAAGCCACCGAAGACGACGGGCGGCGCTCGGAGGAGGACCTGCAACGGGTCACCGATGCACACATCCACCGCGTCGACGAGGCCCTCGGCGAAAAGGAAGCCGACCTGATCGTGATCTAGTGGTCGAACACACCTGTAATGATGCGTCAGCGCGCCCACAGGCGTCCATATGTGCGGCGTCGCCTCGAAGGCATAGCGGGGTTACGTCGAGAGGCGACAACAAAGCAGATGGGCGTCTGTGGGCGCGCCCTG
>JAGWBN010000061.1:0-9689 GCA_021295875.1 Pseudomonadales bacterium | reverse complement strand
CCCGCTCGACGTACCCCGGTACGACTTCACGACCGCGCCTTGCGAGGAACACACCGGCGACCACTGACACATCATTACAGGTGTGTTCGACCACTAGTGCCGCGCCGGACTTTGCAAAGAAATGACGCACACGCGCTGCGACAACGCAGCTGGGAACGGTTAGAGTCGGTTCGCATGTTGCCGCGACGGATGCGCAGCACAGCACTTTGCGAGAGTTGGAAATGCCCGAAACCACCGCAACCCTGACCCCTGCCCGCCGAGGTACGCATCACGCGAGCCAAGACCGAACGGCGTCGGACGGCCGCCGCCTGGCGCGCCCGCAACCGACTCCGGTCGACCAGGTAAACGGGAACGGCGCTGGAGCGTGCCCCCGCCACGTCGCGATCATGATGGACGGCAACCACCGCTGGGCTCGGCGCAGACGTCTGCCCGGGGCCGCTGGACACCGTGCCGGCGCCAGGAATCTCAAGACCGTTGCCCAGGCGTGCGCCGACGAGGGCGTTGAATACCTGACCCTGTTCGCGTTCAGCACCGAGAACTGGAACCGGCCGAAACGCGAGGTCAACCAGTTGCTCGACCTGATGCGCAGCGTGCTCAACGACGACATCGAGGAGTTGGACGCTCAGAACGTGCGTCTGCGCTTCATCGGCGACCGCGGACGATTCCCGGCCGATCTGCAGACCCTCATGCAACGCGCCGAGGGCATGACGCGAACCAACGATCAACTGCACCTCACCATCGCCGCCAACTTCGGCGGCCGCTGGGACATCGCCCAGGCCGCGCGGCGCCTCGCCCACGCGGTACACGCCGGGGAACTCGACCCCGACGCCATCACCGAGGAGCGTTTCGCCCGGTTCCTGTCCCTCGGTTCGCTGCCGCCGCCCGATCTGTGCATCCGCACCGGGGGCGAGCGGCGCATCAGCAACTTCCTGCTGTGGGATTGCGCCTACACGGAGTTCTACTTCACCGATGACTTCTGGCCGGACTTCGATGCCGCCCGCCTCGGAGTCGCCTTCGAGGACTACGCCTCGCGCCAGCGGCGTTTCGGTTCCCGCCGTGCCGCCGGGGCCGTCTGATCGCCTACGGCCCCAGGGCCCGACCACAGGTTCAAGGGGTGACCCTACCGTTGCTTAGACAGCGTGTCGCCTCCGCGTTTGCGCTCGCGGTCGTCGTGATCGCGGCCTGCATCTACCTTCCGGCACCGTGGCTGGCGGCGTTCCTTCTCCTGCTCGTACTGGTCGCGGTGCGCGAATGGGCCAAGCTGTCGGGCATTGAGACGCGCGCCGGCTTCGTCGCCTACGCCGTGCTGATGGCTGCGGTGGTCGCCGGTCTCTGGCTCGCCCCCCAGGGGTGGCGACACGGCTTTCTCCATGTCGTCGTGGTCTTGTGGATCGCAGCCATCGTCGTGGTCTGGAAATACCCCGCCAGTGGGCGCTTGTTCGCCTCGGTCCCGCGCATGGCGGGCATCGGCCTATTCGTCATCCCGGGAACGTGGCTTGCGTTGGTGGAACTGGCGGTCCTGGGTGGCGGTCGGCTCGTCATCTGGTTCCTGGCCGCGGTGGCGGCGGCGGACATCGGCGCCTACTTCGCGGGGCGCCGCTTCGGACGGACCAAACTCGCCCCTTCGGTGAGCCCGGGAAAGACCCTGGAAGGTGCCTGGGGCGGCGGCGTGACGGCGCTCGGCTGGGGTGTCGTCGGCGCCTGGTATTTCGTCGGCGGACTTGGCGCAGTTGTACCCTGGCTGGGTGCGGTCGCCGTGATATTCGGTGCGGGCATCCTCGGAGACCTCTTCGAGAGCGCCTTCAAGCGCTCGCGGGGCGTCAAGGATTCGGGTGCGATCTTGCCAGGCCACGGTGGCATTCTGGACCGAGTCGATGCCGTGTTGGCGGCGGCGCCGGCGTTCGCGCTGATCGCTGCGGGACTACCGGGACTCGTGTCGTGACACCCGGTCGTGTGCGACGGTCGTGGTGGCCAAGCTGGTATGATCCGGCATTGAACCCTAGCCCGGTCCGGTGGTCCAAGAATGACCAGCGGGGGTACCACGGAATGCCAAGCCCAATGTCGTCGCACGTCGTTCGGTAGCACCGATGCAGCGCGCTTGAGATCCGTCGATGGACTACCTGTACTACGCCTTCTTCCTGCTCGTCACGCTCGCCATCCTGGTGACCTTCCACGAGTGGGGGCACTTCGTCGTGGCGCGGCGCGCAGGCGTGCACGTGGTGCGTTTCGCCGTCGGTTTCGGCAAACCCATCGCGTCGCTGCGCGACAAGCGGGGAACCGAGTTCTGTATCGGCTTCGTACCCTTGGGCGGGTACGTGCGCATGTACGATCGACGCGACCCGGATGCGCAACAGTCGGCGCCGGCCGATCCCTCGTTCGGAACCTCCTACGACGCCGTCAGCCCCTGGTGGCGCATCGCCATCGCGTTGGCCGGTCCGGGGGCGAACTTCGTCCTGGCATTGATCGTCTACTGGTTGATCTCGGTGCTCGGCGTGAACGCCGCCGTGCCCCATGTCGGCCTGGTGGCGGACGACAGCCCCGCCCAGCGTGCGGGGATGCGTGGGGGCGATGAGATCGTTGCCGTGGACGGCGCCAAGACCGCGTCCTGGAACGACGTCGCCCTGGCGTTGGCCGGTCGGCTTGGCGAGACCGGCGTGATCGACATCGAGACCTCGCGGTCGGGCAGCCCACAGACCCACCGCATTCCGGTGACGGACTGGTTGAGCGGCGTGACCGATCCCAACACCGTCGGCGAGTTGGGCATCGGCATCGAGCCGCTGGCGATCATCGGTGCCGTCATCGAAGGCGACCCGGCGATGCGGGGCGGCCTGCGCGCCTCCGACCAGGTAACCCAGGTCGACGGCGAGCCGGTCGTGCTGTGGCGCGAACTCGTCGAACGCATCCGCGAGAGCCCAGGAGAACCACTCCGGCTGACCGTGGAGCGGGATTCGGGTCCCGCAACCCTCACGGTTACGCCGATGGAGAAGACGACGGAGACGGGCGAGGTGATCGGCTATGTCGGCGCCCAGGTGGGCATGCCGACCCGGATGGTGCGCTACGGCGCGGTCGAAGGCATTGGTCGGGCGGCAAGCGAGACCTGGTCGAAGACCCTGCTGACCTTCGACCTGGTGCGCAAGATGGTCACCGGCAGCGTCTCGCCGGCGAACTTGGCGGGGCCGCTTTCCATCGCGGTCGTGACGGGCGAGGAGGCGCGTGCGGGGCTCGGCCGGTTCCTGGCCATCCTGGCGCTCCTGTCGATCAGTTTCGGTGTTCTCAACATGTTGCCGATTCCCGTGCTCGACGGCGGACACGTGGTCTACTCGGCGTTGGAAATCATCCGCAGCAAGCCCATTTCGCTGCGCACGCAGGCGGTGGCGTCGCAGGTAGGCCTTGCCGTCGTGGTTGCCATCATGGTGTTCGTCTTCTACGTCGACATCACTCGCTGGTGGCCGGGGTCGTGACCTCGCGACATTTGAGGGTTCACAAGACCCTGGGCAATCGAAGGGGAAACACATGAAAAGGTTGTTCCGAGTGGCATCGACCGCGCTGATCTGGATGCTCTTAGCCGGGACCCCGGCATCCGCCCAGTCGGCGACGGAGTCGCCAACGGTCCAGCGGGGACAGTTCAGGGTCACCGACATTCAACTGCAGGGCCTGCAGCGGGTGTCCGCGGGGACGGTATTCAACGCCATGCCGGTGAACGTCGGCGACATCCTGGACACCGTCCAGATGCAGTCCTTGACGCGCCTGCTGTTTACGTCGGGGTACTTCGACGACATCACCCTGCTTCGGGACGGCGGCGTGCTGATCGTCCGCGTCGTCGAAAGACCGGCGATCGAGAGTATCGATCTCGAAGGCAACAAGGCCTTGAAGAGCGAGGACCTGCTGCAGAGTCTCAGCGAAGCGGGCCTGCGCGAGGGCGAGATCTTCAAACAGGCGACTCTCGAACACATCGGCATCCAGCTCGAGCGGACCTACTTCGCCCAGGGTCGCTACGACGCCACCATCGACACCAACGTCGCCAACCTTCCCCGCAACCGGGTGGCGATTCGCATCGACATCGACGAGGGTGCGAGTTCCGGTGTCCGCCATCTCAACATCGTCGGCAACACTGTGTTCACCCAGAAGGAACTGCTGTCGCGCCTCGAACTCAGCCACCCGACCTGGTTCTCGTTCGTCCAGGGCAACGACAAGTATTCGCGCGAGAAGATGCAGGGCGACCTCGAGACCCTGGAGTCGTACTACCAGGACCGCGGCTACGTGGAATTCGACTCGCGTTCGGTGCAGGTCAGCGTGACGCCGGACAAGAAGGCGGTGTACATCACCGTCAACGTACATGAAGGCGACCGCTACGTGGTCGACAACGTCGAACTCGTGGGCGAGATCTCGGACGTGGATCCCGACTTGGTGGAACGCCTGTTCCTGGTGAGCAAGGGAGACGTGTTCAACCGCGCCGCGGTCACCGCCACCGAGGAGAGAATCGCCGCCGCGTTCGGCAATTCCGGCTATACGTTCGCCAATGCCAGCGGCGTGCCGGAGGTGAAGGAAAACGGCCTCGTCGACGTCAGGTTCGTCGTCGAATCGGGCAAACGCGCCTACGTCCGGCGGATCAGCTTCGCGGGCAACGCGGTCACGCAGGACCAGGTGCTGCGTCGCGAGATGCGCCAGATCGAAGGTGGCTGGGCTTCAAACCAGGCCATCGAGCGTTCCAAGGTGCGTCTCGACCAGCTCGGCTACTTCGAGCCGGAGTCGGTGAGCGTCGAGACGCTCCTGGTACCGGGCACGGACGACCAGGTGGACGTGGACTTCAACGTCGCGGAGATACCCACGGGCAACATCAATGCCCAGTTGGCCTATGCGGACGGTCCGGGTCTGCTGCTCTCCCTGGGGTTCCGCCAGGAGAACATCGCCGGCACCGGCAACCGCCTCGGCGCGTCGATCAGCTGGAGCGACTATCAGAAGGCCGCGAGCTTCGACTTCAACGATCCGTACTTCACGGCCGACGGCATCAGCCGGGGCTACAACTTCTACGTCCGCAAGACCAACTACTCGGCCATCAACATCGCCAGTTTCTCCACCGACGCCTACGGCGGCGGTATCAACTTCGACTTCCCGGTGGGCGAGGAGCAGCGCTTGCAGTTCGGTCTGCTGGCGGAACAGACGACCCTCACCCAAGGGATCCTCGTGTCCTCGGAGATCGCCGACTTCGTCGAGCAGTCGGGCGAGGAGTTTCTGAACTTCAAGGCCCTTGGACTGTGGTCCAAGGCGACCCTCAACCACCCCCTGTTCCCGACCGCAGGTGGCCGCTACCGACTAGGCGGGCTGGTGGCGATTCCGGGCAGCGACTTGGAGTTCTATCGGCTGACCTACGCCGCCGAACGCTACTTTCCGCTCGGGCGAGGGTTCGCCGTGGGCCTGCGCACGGAACTCGGCTACGGGGGCATCTACGGGGACACCGAGAGCTACCCGTTCTACGAACACTTCTATGCGGGTGGATTCGGTTCCGTGCGCGGCTACGAGAAGAGCAGTCTGGGCCCCAGGGTGCGGGATACCCGCTTCGGCAGTTCGGAGGGGCGGCCGTTCGGCGGCAACCTGCTGGTCGAGGCGAGTGCCGAGCTGGTCTTCCCGCTGCCCTTCGGAGACCGCTTCCGCGGTATCCGTTCGGTCTACTTCATCGATGCGGGGAACGTGTTCAACACCGAGTGTCCCGAGACGAGCCCACTCTGTCTCGGCTTCGACGCGGGCGAACTCCGGGGTGCGACGGGAATCAGCATGACCTGGCTGTCGCGCATGGGTCCGATGAATTTCGCGCTTTCGCTGCCGATCAACGACCAGCCGGACGACGAGGTGGAACGCTTCGCTTTCGAACTGGGGTATAGCTTCTGAACGCCCGTATAATACGCGCGCTCTGCCGCCGCCGGACGCAGCTGGGCGTCGTACAAACAACCGAGGTCTTGACCATGAGATTTGTGAAACTGGGCTCCGTTGCCTTGATCGGGGTGTCGCTGGCATTGGCGCAGAACGTCGCCGCCCAGCTGAAGATCGCCGTCGTCGACGCGGAGACGGCGATCGGCCAGACTGAGGAAGCGAAGCAGTTCCTGGAGGTCGTGCAGCAGGATCTGGCGGCTGACCGCGAGACTCTCGAGACGCTGCAGGCGGAGATCCAGGCACTCCAACAGCGGGTGGCCGACGAGGGTGATGTGATGTCCGAGACCGAGAGGCGCGGGGTCGCCAAGGATCTCGAGGACAAGCGACTCGATCTGCAATTCAACGCCCAAAAATACGAGAACGAAGTACAGTCTCGCCAGACCGAGTTCCTGACTACCATGAGTCCGAAGTTCCGCGCCGTGCTCGACGATCTCATCAAGGTCGAACGCTACGACTTCGTCCTCCCCGCCCGCGGCATCGTGTTCGGCAACGCACGTCACGACATCACCGCGAAGATCACCGAGAAACTGAACGAGAAACACGCCGAAGTGGAATAGCGCGGCAACCGGCGCGCGCGTGCCGACCATCGCGCAGATCGCCGCCGCCATCGAGGAGGCTGGCGCGGGCGGAGCCGACGTTCGCGGCGACGACTCCATCGACATCGGCAGCCTCGGTCCCATCGATTCGGCCACTGCAGGCCAGATCACCCACCTCTCGGGGCAGGCGTACCGCCGATTCCTGCCCAACACCAAGGCATCGGCCGTTCTGGTCAAGGAATCCGACGCGCCGGACTGCCCTTGTGTCGCGGTGGTGGTGCCCGATCCGTACCTCGCGTTCGCCGTCACCTCGCAGTTGTTCGACGACTCGCCCCGCCTGTGCCCCGGCATCGACGCCACGGCGGTGGTGGACACCACGGCCAGCGTCCACCGGAGCGCGGCCGTCGGCGCCTATGCCAGCATCGCGGCCGACGCCATCATCGGCGCCGGGGTTCAGATCGGTGCTGGCGCGCGGGTCGGCGCAGGCACCGAAATCGGCACCGGGTCGATCATCTACCCCAATGTCACGCTCTATCACGGGGTGCGGATCGGCAAGCGCTGCGTGGTGCACAGCGGCGCCGTGATCGGCGCCGACGGCTTCGGCTTCACGCCGAACCAACGCGGCGAGTGGCAGGCCATTGCGCAACTTGGTGGCGTGACCTTGGGAGACGACGTGAGCGTCGGCGCCTGCAGCACGATCGACCGCGGCGCGATCACCGACACCGTCGTGCGCAACGGCGTGAAGATCGACAACCAGGTGCAGATCGGCCACAACTGCGACATCGGCGAACACACCCTGATCTGCGGCCGCGTGGGCATCGTCGGCAGCACCCGGATCGGCCGGCATTGCGTTTTCGCCGGGGGCGCCGGTGTCGCCGGCGAGCACCCGGTGACCATCTGCGACAACGTCCAGGTCTCGGCCGTCACCACCATCAGCCGTTCCATCGACCGTCCGGGTGTCTATTCGGGTGCCGTTTTGCATAATACGGCGCAGCGGTGGAGGCGGAACGCCCTGCGTTTCGCCCAGCTGGACGACATCGCCAAGCGCTTGGCGCGTCTCGAACGGGAACGCCGCCGCTAGGGAAGCTCTGAACAAGAGCTTCCCTAGCGCGTTGCAGCGCGCGCCGAGGGAACATCGTGCAACTCGACATCGACGAGATCCTGGAATACCTGCCGCACCGGTACCCGTTCCTACTGCTCGACCGGGTGGACGAGGTGGTTCCGGGGGAGCGCATCGTCGGGCGCAAGAACGTCTCCGCCAACGAGCCCTACCTGCAGGGGCACTTCCCGGGCAACCCCATCGTGCCCGGCGTGCTGATCGTCGAGGCCTTGGCGCAGTTGTGCTGCATCCTCGCGTTGAAAACTCGCGGCCGGACATCGAAGCAGGGGATCCTGCACTACCTGGCCGGCGTCGACGACGCGCGCTTCAAGCGTCCCGTTCGCCCAGGGGATGTGCTGGAACTCCACGCCAAGATCCTGAGCGAACGCCGCCAGCTCATGCGTTTCGACTGCCAGGCCCTGGTCGACGGCGAACTGGCCTGTTCGGTCAAGCTCATGTGCGTCGAGCGCAAGGCCGCGCGCCTGATCGATGAACGCGCCACCGTGGACCCGAACGCCGAACTCGGCGAAAACGTCTCGGTCGGTCCGTGGACGATCATCGGTCCCGACGTGGTGATCGGCGACGACTGCGAGATCGGTCCCCACGTGGTGCTGCGCGGCCCGACGGTGCTCGGCCGCAACAACAAGATCTACCAGTACTCGACGGTGGGCGAGGGCTCGCCGGCGTTCGCCTACAAGGGCGAACCGACCACGCTCACCATCGGCGACAACAACATCATTCGCGAAGGCGTCACCATCCACCGGGGTCTTGCCACGGACCGCAGCCGTACGGTCATCGGCAACGACAACCTGTTCATGGCCTACGTCCACATCGGCCACGACTGCGTGCTCGGCGACCGCATCGTCATGGCCAACAACGCCTCCGTGGCGGGCCACGTCACGGTGGGCGACGAGGCCGTGCTCTCCGGCTACGTCGGTGTGCCGCAGTTCCGCAGCATCGGCGCCTATTCCTTCGTCAGCGCCATGTCGCTGGTCACCAAGGACGTTCCCGCCTACGTCGCCGTCGACGGCAACCCCGCGGGCGCGGTGGGTCTCAACGGCGAACGCCTGCGGCGCCTAGGCCTAGACGACAGCGTCAAGAAAGCGCTGCAGGACGCCTACAACACGGTCTACCGGCGGGGTCTGACCCTCAAGGAGGCTCTCGAGGAACTACGGGAGCAAGCCGCGGCGATCCCCGAGGTGGGCAACTTCGTGGAGTCCATGGAGCGCTCCGAGCACGGCATCATCCGCGCGCGACGCCGACAGTAGGAGTCCGGTCTTGTCCCCGGACCGCGCCCCGTTCATCGCACGCCGCTGGCGGGGAAGGCGGTCGCGACGGGAACGCCTAGCTGGACTCATCTACACCGTCGGGGAGAGGAACGCGGCCATGCTCGAGTCTGTACGCGGCCATATGCAGCTCGACGTCGTGCGATTCGCCCTCCGTATCCCACAGCTTGCCGTCCACCACCGTCATCGAGACGTGCAGTTCATTCCGCGGAGACAACCGCCGAGAGTACGGCACGCTCTTGTGCCACGTGGCCTGGTTGCGGAAACCGAATTGCGTCCGGAGTTCGATCTCCACACCCTCTTCAGTAATCGTGCGGGCGATGATGTTGAACCGGTATCCCTGGGCTTCGAACCCAATCCAATTCGACCTTCCCATCACCAGATCCACCGGGGTCGCGATGGTTTGACCGTCGATCTTGAGATGGATGTCCATCCGGACGCGTGCTTTTGGAACGGGGGCCAGGACGATGGCCCGATCGATCCAGTCGAGCGTGGTGAGCGACCGTTCGTCGGCGACGACGCCGCCGATGGGATAGGAGATCGCGGTCAGGCCCACGTGTTCCGCCACGGCACGAACGACCTCATCCTGGTCGCCGGCGACCGTCAACCTCACTTCGCGATGTGAGGCGGCGTCCGGGTGTAGGTAGATGGGTCGGGAGCCGGCGTCGGCGACCTGCTGAAGGGCTTCCGCCAGGTTTGTGTTGAAGTGGAAGCCGATCATGCCATTGCCCGTCGTCGCGAAAGTCCCATCGGCACCGGTTTCGGCAGCCACGTTTTCGAGACTCTCCACGAGTTCCGCGCGGGTCACTCCATCGTCGTCCTTTGCGTCGACGGAGACGT
>JAGWBN010000060.1:16301-19108 GCA_021295875.1 Pseudomonadales bacterium | reverse complement strand
CCTCGGATGCGAGCCGCCTCCGCAGCCAGCGCCTCGTCGCCTGGATTGGGACCGACGCTGGCGAAGTCCATGTCGCAGAGTCCGTCGATTGGGCTCACGTGGATGTGCGCGTGCGGCACCTCCAACCCGGCGATCAGCAGACCGACCTTGGCGGGTCGGTACACCTCCTGCTGTGCGTGGGCGATGATGCGCGCCACCCGCATCAAGCCAGCCACGGTCTCATCATCCAAGTCGATCCAATGATCGACCTCGACTCGTGGAACGACCAGCGTGTGGCCTGGGCGCAGTGGGCGGATCGAGAGGAACGCGACGCACCGTTCATCCTGCCAGACGAAGTGGGCTGGCAGCTCGCCGACGATGATTCGGCTGAAGATGCTTGTCATGTCGGAGACAGCGTTTTGGTACGCCCAGCGCGTCGGGGCGTTCGCCGTCGCGGTTCCGAAGACGCGCGTCTCGCCCGCCTCGTTGGTCACCGTGATGTCGATCTCCACGGTGCCTTCGTCCTCGTCGATGTCCGTGACCACACCGGTGATGGTGTGCGGGTGATCGACCTGCACCGGGGCGCGGAATATCGTGTCGATGGCGATGATCTCGGCGTCGGGTGCCCAGCGGTGGATCATCGCGCCGAGGAAGCCCTGGCTCATGACGCCGGGGACGATGGCGCCCGGCAGGCCTTCCTTCCGTGCACCTTCGTGGTCGGTGAAGCGTGGGGTGTTCCAGCCGACCTGTTTGCCGAAGCGGCGCGTCGCCTCGATGCTGGTGTCGGGTACGAAACTCGGTAGCTCGCCGCCGAACTCGACATCGGCGATGGTCTTGACGATATCAGCCACGGCGAGGTTCCACCTCGGATTCGCGGTGCGCATTCGATTCGAGTGGTAGCGCGCCACGTGGTCGACATTGTGGAAGCTGGAACCTCGTACCCTTCGATCGAAGGCGTGGGTTGTCTACGTGTGTCATAGGTCTGCGTCCTTAGGTGCTCAAGGGTTCGAGGGTCGCTCCCGCATGACGGTTCGCGTATCGGCGTTGGCTATGTGGGTGCCGTCCTGGTCGTAGAGTTCCATGCGCGTGACCAGGAACACCATCCGGCCGGAGCGCCCGGTCTTGGTGTAGATGTCGTGCAGGTGGCTGCGGCCGGTCAAGGTCGCGCCGTCGCGCACCGGCGCCTTCCACTCGACGCCCTTGCCGGCGTCCATGCCCATGCCGCCGATGCGGGGGAAGTCGGGTGGCGTATTGCGTCCGCCCACCAGGGTGGAGACGAAGGTCGGCGGCGCCTGGAAGTCCGGATGGTCTGGATCCGTGAACTTCGGCGAGGTTTCGCCACAGACCTTGGCGTACTCGGCAAATCTCGCGCCGTCGATCTCGAAGGTCGCTTCCTCGAACTCCCGGTTGAGGAACCGGTCGCGCAGTTCCTTGATGTCTTCGTCTAAGGCTTCCTGCTCAGCCACGTTGGGTACCTCGTCGGTTGGTTTCTCAATGCTGCCTTGGGATCGCCTCGAACCGCTCGGCCTTCAAAGCCTGGACCAATTCGGCCTCGGTGGTCACCGGATCCGGAAACTCGGTTGCACATCGTCCTATGTGGCTGACGATGTGCGAATCGCTGCCGCCGATGCCGAGATAGCCGAGGTCTTTGGCCATCTGACCGGCCACGGCGTCTTCGTCCCCCCGGCTTCCGCCGTTGTAGATCTCGACGATGCGCACGCCCTTGGGCACGCCATGTTCCGCCAGGTGGGCCGACATGCCGACCCGCGGCCGTCCCGGGTGGCACGGAACCGCCACCGCATCGTGGGCGTTGCAGTGCTCGATGACCGCTTCGAGGGGCAGGCCGATGCTGGCGAAGTCGAAGGTCTCGTAGAGCGGCTCGGTGACGCCGAACACCAGCACGTGGCCGTATTCGGTCTCGACCTCCGAGCCCTTGAGGATCACCAGGCCGTGCTCCTCGGCGAGGGCGCTGTAGTCGGATTCGAAGTCGAACTGGCGGTGCTCGGTGAGCACGAACCCGTCGATGGGAATGTCGCGTGTGCGGATCCACTGGCAGTAGTTCTGGACCTTGGCGCGCCCGTCGTCGGACTTGATGGAGTGGGTATGCAGGTCGAGGATCAAGACGCGGCCTCGTTGCCACTCGGCATCGAGCCTGGCGAGCAGTTCGGTTTCGCTGCCGCCGTTGTCGATGACCACGTCCGCCAGGGCGACGCGCTCGGCGTTGCCGAGCTGCGTATCGATGCGTGCCTGCACGGCGGCCTCGTCGATGCCGTCGCGCGCGGTGGCACGCGCGATCGCCACCTCGGGATCCACCATGACGACCCAGACCTCGTCGACCTCCGACTGCCAGTTGGCTTCGAGCAGCACCGCCGCCTCCAGGACGACGACCGAGGCACCGTCCCCCCGGGCCTTGCTGATCTCCTCCCTAGCCATGGCGAGAATCCCGGGCCAGGCGATGTCGGTCAGCTGCTTCAAGCGCTCCGGCGAACCGAACACCTTGCCGCCCAACGCCCGGCGGTCGATTTGGCCGTCTTCGCCGACGACGTCCTCGCCGAAGGTCGCGACCACCTGCTCGAACGCCGCCCGGCCGGCCTCGTAGACACGGTGGCCCAGCGTGTCGGCGTCGATCATGTGCGCGCCGCACGCGGCGAGATGCCGTGCCGCCGTGGATTTGCCCGAGGCGATGCCGCCGGTCAGACCGATAACGAACAAGATTTGCTGCCCCTGCCGCGAACTCGCGCGACCGCTGAACACGCAATCTTAGCGGCTTGGATGGAACATACGCTACACTTGTTGCCGTCGGTCGGCCGTGTGCCGCCGCGTATGCA
>JAGWBN010000060.1:10604-15997 GCA_021295875.1 Pseudomonadales bacterium | reverse complement strand
ATTCTGATCGCCGGTACCTTCGCGTTCATGCCGGGGCGACTGATCTATGGGTGGCTGTTCGGCTGATAGCCGGTTGTCATCCATGATCCCGCTGGGCTTCTGCAGCATCTGCTTGCGGACCGACCGGCTCGGGGAGAGCGTCGCCTTCTACCG
Source organism: Pseudomonadales bacterium (assembly GCA_021295875.1). GTDB lineage: Bacteria > Pseudomonadota > Gammaproteobacteria > Pseudomonadales > Azotimanducaceae > VXYL01. The sequence continues at coordinate 15,844 of JAGWBN010000060.1, read as the reverse complement.
TCGCCTCGGCTTCGAACCGACCGGCGACGACGCGCCGGGACTTCGCATGTCGTTGGCGAACGGCTCGGACGTGTTGACCTTCATGACGTTCCCGAAGGGGAACGTGATCAACTTCCGCGGCGCGCACATCCACGAGCTGATGACCCGACTGCGGGCGTTGGGCGTACGGGTCACCGGCTACAACGAACATCCCGATGAACAACCCCTCATGCTCGACGCTGCCGGCAAGCCGCAGCCGGACAACGAGTGCGGACACTTCACCGTCCACGACCCGGACGGTCACGAACTCTTCTTCAACACCCATCCGCACGAGCGACAACCGTTCGAGACCGCGTTTGCGGGCAAATCGAGGGACCCGGCGCGCGTCGAAGGTCCGGTCCTCGGGCGTTTCATCTACTGCCTCGACGTCCATGATCTGGCCACCAGCGCGGCGTTCTACGGGACCCTGGGCCTGCAGACGCTGCGCAACGACCACGGTACCTGGATTGCTCCGCGTGGCCATGGGGCGGCGCACTTCGTGCTGCAACTTCGCGAAGCCGCGGGCGCGGGCGCCGTATTGCGGTTCTACGGCGGTGCGACATATGGCGACGCATTGCGCGAGCGCGGGTTCAGGAAGCACGGGGCTGCATGGTGTACGGATGACCCCGACGGGCATCGCCTGGAGGTCTTGCCCGCTTCCCTGTTGCCGGAGTTCTGAAGCCTTGGGGCGCTTGCACTGAGGGCGCGCATGGCAGGATCATCACGACGTCGCATCGAAGGAGTTGTTCCATGGCCAAGTACATGCTTCGAGCCAACTACACGCAGCAGGGACTCACGGGGTTGCTGAAGGAAGGCGGAACCGGCCGGCGCAAGGCCCTCACCCAGACGGTCGAGGGAGTCGGCGGCAGCGTGGAGGCGATGTACTACGCCTTCGGCGACTGCGACCTCTACCTGATCGTCGATCTGCCGGACGAGACCTCGGCCGCGGCGTTGTCGCTGGCGATCGGTGCCGCCGGCGCCTTGGATCTCAAGATCACGGTGCTCCTAACGCCTGAAACCGTGGACGACGCGGTGGCGCAGAGCGTCCCCTACCGGGCTCCCGGCGCGTAGCCGCTCCGCGCCGCCGACGGCGCGATGCCATCGTAGAGGCTTGGCGCGCCCGGAGGGCGCGCGGCGCGGCCTGCGCCGATTCGCAAGACGCAGGATCGTCAACAAAGGGCGACCACAACGCGCCCGGCAGTACGGTGTGGGCTTCCGGCCGAGTTTCTCGTCGTGGGCTTCCCACATCTGCCGCATTTGGTCCGAGGTGCCGACGTGGTCGCCCTTCACGGCGAGCATGCCGCCGTCGACCACCAGGTCGATGCCGGTAACCCAGCGGGCCTCGTCGCTGCCGAGGTAGACGCAGGCCATGGCGATGTCCCAGGCTTCGCCACCGGCGCCCTTGAGCGGCATCATGCCGCCACTGACGTTGCGCACGAAGCGCGCCAGGCGGTTCTTCTTGTGGTCCTTCGTGATCTGCTGGCCGTGGGTGTGGCCGCCCCAGAAGATCGGCGTGGCGATGGCGCCGGGGCTCACCGCGTTGACGCGGATGCCCATTGGTCCGAGCTGCATGGCGGCCGCCTTGGTGTAGTTGGACTGACCCGCCTTGGCGGCCGAGTAGAGGGGATCGGCCGCCACTTCCGCCTGGTGGGCGCCCTTCGACGAGTTGTTGATGATGGACCCCGAGTGCTGGCCGCGCATGATGGGCGACGCGTGCTTGGTGGCCACCATGCACGAGCCGAGGAGGTACCACTGGGAGTATTTGAAGGTCTCCTCGTCGACGTCCTCGATGTTGAAGGCGCGCGGACTACCCGGCGGACTGGACGACCCCCCGGCGTTGTTGAACAGGATGTCGAGGCGCCCCCACCTGTCGACCGCGGTATCGATGACAGCCTTGATCTCGTCCTCGTGAAGCACGTCCGCGCGCACGAACTGAGCCGTGCCGGTCGGCTGGCGCTTCTCGACCTCTCTGCCGAGTTCCTCGTTGCGGCCGCAGAACACGACCCCGCATCCACCGTCGCTTCGCCGATTCCACTGGTGGCGCCGGTGACCACCGCCACCTTGCCGTCTAGACGTCCCATCGTTGATTCCCGACGTGCTTGACGATAGTGAACACGCTGACATACCCCATTGACGGCTCTCCCCGACGGACGAAAGGAGCAAATATAGCTCGCCGGTGCGCGACGACGGAAATGTCACCGCCTTGGGGATGCCGTGACCGAGGCGTCGGTCTTCACCTTGCGCCTCGCCGCTCCTCGAGGATCGCACGGGTTTCGCGGGCCTTCGCCTCGGTGATCCCGTAGCTCGCGATCAACAGGATGGCGATGATCGACGAGACGAACGGCACCGCGACATCGAACACTCGCATCAGCAACAACGTGCGTTCAGTCTGTGCCCCGCCAAGTTCGACGTCGAAGCCGGTGGCGTTCAGCAGGTACCCGCCGGCGGCGAGGGCAGCGGCCATGCCGAGCTTCACGACCCACCAGTAGATCGAGCCGTACATGCCCTCGCGCCGCTCCCCCGTCTTCAGTTCGTCCTGGTCGCAGACGTCGGCGATCATGGAGCCCATGAGGGTGAACAGGCTGCCGAGCCCGAAGGCCATGAGCGGGGCCGGCAGCAGCAGCAGCCAGGGATTCGCCGGGTCGTAGCAGAACCACTTGAGCCCGTAGCCGAGGGTGGAGACGCCGATGCATACGTAGAATGCGCGTCGCTTCCCGATCAGTGTGCCGAGTCCCGTGGTCAGGATGATGACCACGAACGTGGCAACCGCGGACACCGTCCCGGTCGTGGCCACCCACCAGGCGGCAGCATCCAGGTCGCCACCGAAAACGTAGAAGATGACGACGTACGTCTGGAAGGCGGCCACGAGCTGGAAGCCGTTGAACACGAGAAAGGTCGCCCCGCAGAGCTTGAGGAAGTCCAGCGAGCCGAGGGTCTTGCCGAAGCCGACAACGAATCCCCAGATCGCCGCTGATGCCTTTACCAAGGCCTGCGAAGGCGTAGCTTGGCTGGACCGGTGCTGCTTCGGTTCGGCAACCGCGTGCCGTTCCCGGAGCACGAGGGCGGGTAGAACGCCGAGGGCGGCAACCACGACCGCGAGGCCGATGGCGAGCGCGGCGGCGCCCTGGCGCATGTCGCCGAACACCGACCATGGTGCCACCACCCAGGCGAGCTGGGCGATGAAGTTCTGCACGCCCATCAGACGGGTGCGCTCGTCGTAGTCGGGTGTCAGTTCGTAGCCGAGGGCGACCCACGGCGTCGCGAAGATGGTGTAGGCGAGATAGAAAACGAACGAGCCGATGAGAAAGTAGTTGAAGTAGAACGATTCGCTGCGGCCCTCGGGAAGCTGCCACAGCAGTGCCAGCATCAGCGGTGCCAGGATGGCGCCCACGAAGATGTACGGGCGACGGCGCCCCCACCGGGACCGGGTGTGGTCCGAGACGTGTCCCATCAACGGATCGGTGATGGCATCGGTCAGGCGGGGCAGGGCACCCAGCAAGCCGACCAGCGCCGGATTCATGCCATAGCCCAGGTTCAGCGCGATCATCATGCCGCCGCTGCCGGCGGCCAAGAGGTTGTTGGCCAGCCCGCCGGCGCCGTAGGCACACATCTTCAGCGGATGGACACGGTCTTCGGGGGCTGTTCTGCGTGATTCCATGGACGGCGACCGCAGCGCGGTCGCGTTACCGCCGCTTGCCGTGGACCAGGAAGGGGATGTTGGCGTGCGCTGCGTGGCCGTGGCCGTCGAAGACCATCACGAACAGTCGGTATTCGCCGGGGGTGTCCGGCGCGGTCATGGTGATCTCGGCCTTGTCGGTGTCGCCGGCGAAGACCCCTTCGAGATCTCCGATGCCGGCCTCCAAATCGCCGCCGACGACCGTCTCGGTGCTTTCCGGCTTGACGCGCCAGCGATAGGTGACCGGGTCCCCGTCCGGGTCGGCCACCACGACCTTGGCCTTGTACGACCTGCCGGCGCCTAGGCGCACGCTGTCGGTGGCCGGACGGCGGGCGAGCCGGAGCGACTCGAGGGTCGGCGCCTGGTTGGCCGGCGCGCGTCCCGTCCAGGCGAACTGCAGGACATCGACCGCGGAGGTGGACTCGCCGGTCTCGGTGAACAGGCTGAACCAGGTATGGGTGCGCTCCTGCTTCTGACCCCAAAGAAAGGCGTACGAACCGAGCCCGGGGCCCAGGAACGGTTCGATCAGCGTTCGGTAGCCGTTGAGATAGTGACGCGCCTTCTCGGTACTGTCCTGCTCGATGGGCGCGCCCCAACGCGTCTTGCCCACCTCCCAGTGGCCGAGTGGCCCCCACTCCGTGATCATGAACGGTCCGGAGCGTAGGTAGCTGATCGCCTTGGGCATGAGGGCCAGCGCGCCGTAGGCCTGCAGGCTGATGAAGTCCAGGTCGGGGGCCCGTTCGCGGACCAGTGCGACCATCTCCTCGTCGATTGCCGAGATCGTGGTCGTTGTCGGATGGTTGGGATCGAGCTCGTGGATCCGGCGCGACAGCTCGTTGACCTCGTTGTAGACCCGGGGGTTGGTGAAGCCCATGTCGAGTTCGTTGCCGATGATCCAGGCGAGCAGTGCCGGGTGGTCCTTGTAGGCCGCTGCTCCGCGATGCTCGCCGGGTCGTCGTAGTCGAAGCCGAAACGCTCGGCCGCGACGGGCAGGCCGAGCGAGACGGTCAAGCCGTGACGATGCGCCTCCTCCAAGGTCTCCCGGGCATTCTCGACACCCCAGGTGCGCACGGAGTTTCCGCCGCGCGCGGCGACGGTCCCGAGATCCACCCCGGAGACGCCTCCGCCCTTGACGACATAGGGCTTGCCGTCGCGCATCAGGGTGAAGCCGCCGTCGACGGGTGCGACCTCCACCGGCACGGCACCGTGGGCGCTTGCCACGACGAGCACTAGGAGCCCGGCGCAGCTTTGGACGCGCATCATCCGGTCTCCCGCAGCCGCTTCGGCGCAGCCATCGAAGCTCGGGTCACCAGATCGCACGCGAACGTCTCCTGTCGTGGCGGCTCGCCGGCCAGACCCGCGATCAGGAGTTCCGTCGCCCGAAAGCCGATGGCGGCGATCGGTTGTCGGACGGTGGTCAGTGCCGGCCAGGTGTGCGTCGCCGTGGGGGAGTCGTCGAAACCCGCTACGGCCAGCGTCCCCGGTACCTCGATGCCCCGTTCGTGGGCCGAGACCACGACGCCGGCAGCCGTGTCGTCGTTGCCGG
>JAGWBN010000060.1:0-10523 GCA_021295875.1 Pseudomonadales bacterium | reverse complement strand
CCACGCCATGCTCGAGCAGGCTGCCGAGATGTCCGGCGAGGCGCTTGTCGCTGGCGCCGTGTTGCGGGTGCCCGGTGATAAACCCGATTCGGCGGTGCCCCTGCGACAGGACATGGTCCGTCAGGGCGCGGCCGGCCTGTTCATCGTCGGGGCAGACTGAAGGCCAGGCGGGGTTCGGTTCGCGGGGCGAGATCTGCGCGAAGCCGATGCCGCTGTCGACCAGCATGGATGTGATGTCTTCGCGGTCGGCGATGGGAGCCGTGAGCAACAGGCCGTCGACACGTGTCTGACGGGCGAACTGACGGACCAACAACGGGGTGACGCCTTCTGTGCATGGACGCAGCAGGAGCACATGCCCGGTCGTCTGGCATGCCGAATGGGCACCCTCGAGCAGCCGCTGGATGTAACTGAACTCGTGCGGATTCTCGTACAGGAGGCCGATGGAGAACGTTCGCCGGCCCGCCAGGCCCCGCGCTGCGGGGTGCGGTTCGTAGTCCAGCTCGGCCACCGCCGCGAGGACCTTCTCGCGGGTCTGTGGACGGACATTGGGTTCGTTGTTGACGACTCGCGAGACGGTCTTGATGGATACGCCCGCGCGCTCCGCGACTTCCCGGATGGTCGCGCCGCGCGAGTCGCGGTCCGCCGGGCTGCCGGGGTGGGTGGCGCTTGCGCCGGGCCGCGCACCATCTGACAGCCGACGAGCCATGTTCTGAAGCCAGGTCCAGGGTCCGTCCTGTCCTACAGGTCGCCGAACCGGTAGCTCGCCCGGACGCCTGCCAGACGTGGACGGCTGGGTGATGATCTGCGCCGCCTCGTGCACGTCGCCGGTGACGTTGCTGACGAACCCCTCGACGCGCATGCGCCCGTTGTTGTGCGAGAAGCCGACGCCCGCGTCGACCGACACGAAGCCTTCCACCTTGTCGTTCAGCCTGAGCCGCGGATTGTCCGGGTACATGAAGTCCATGCTGTTGAAGATGGTCCGGAACTGGTCGTCCCGCCAGCCGATCGACACCACGTAGTCGACGATACCCCAGGGTATGGCGATCGCCTGGGAGATCGAGGCGTTCAGTTGGTACTTCGGCGTGTGCGGCAGGCGGCGGCCGTCGATGGAGCGGAACACCGCCTCGTCCGGGGCCACGTCCGCTTGGAAGCGGAAGTCCTGGATGGGCAGGGCCTTCTGAATGCTCGCTTCCAGCCACAGCGCGGTCCAGTTGACGTTGAATCCCATGGGCAGTTGGAAGCCGCCGTCGAGCTGGACCCCGTAGATCTCGGAGTCGGCGGCGTTGTAGCTGAAGGACACGACCAGCGAGCCAGCCCCGGTATCGGTGGGATCGACCAGCGACACGCCCCCCGCGCTGAAATTCAAGGCCTGCTCTACGGACAGCAACGACGTGAACACCTGGTCGGTGTAGTCGTAGTAGAACGCCGAGGCGTTGAAGCGGGCCGGGACGGTGCCGATGTCGAAGTCGCTCTTCCAGCCGGCCTCGTAGACCACGACCTGCTCTTCGTCATAGGTCGGCGCGACCGGCAGGCCGGTCTCGCCGGTGAACGTGTCGTTGAAACCGCCGGACTTGTGGCCGGTGGAGATCATGAAGTAGCCCAACGCTCCGCCTATGTCGCGCTCGACGCGCACCCGCCAGTCGAGGAAGTTGTTCTCCATCTCGCCGAACTGGGGTGTGATGGACGAGTTCGGATTGATGATGGCGACGAAGCTGAAGAGGCCGTCCGGGGGACAGTAGAAGTCGTCCTGATTGAGCGTGTCCACGCACGGGACCTTGTCCTCCTGGGCCGCGCCGCCGCCGTAGGTGCCGTTCGCGAAGACCGCCTCGACATTGTCCCGGGCACCGAACTGGGCGATGCCGTCGTAGTAGAAGGCGAGGTACTCCTCGTCGGAGACGGTGCCGTCGCCGTTGGCATCGGGTTCGAAGATCGTCCGGTCGCGGGCCGCGAAGCGGAAGCCCTCGGTGCCGAGGCGGACACCGCCGCAGCAGGAGAAGCCGCGGCCGCCCAGGGCGAAGGCGTAGCGCGCGTTGATGCCCACGCGGCTCTTCTCTTCCGCGGTGAAGCGCAGGCCGAAGGTCAGGCGCGTCACGTCGTCTAGGTGGTAGGTGAAGTCGCCGTACACGGACGTCGAGTTCGAATCGGTGTCCGGCTGGTTGAACTCCGTCCCTTGGAAGAACAGGCCACGGTCGCCCGCCGAGGCGAGGAAGGTGTACTGGTTCTCGTCGAACCAGAATAGTCCGCCCGTCCAGCTCCACGGCCCGGTGTCGCCGAAGAACCGCAACTCCTGGACCCAGGAAACGCTGTCGGTGATGAATTGGAACCGCGACCAGTTGTCGAACACCTCGTCCACCGGCTGCAATTCGTCGGCGACGCCCAGCCAATCCGGGGACAGCGGGGTGGCGGCGTCGTAGTTGTAGAGCAGGTCGCGGCGGCTTGCGGTGTATTCCAGCGTTGCCAGGTCGAAGTCGTAGGTGACCTCGATCTTCGCACCCCAGTGCGTCGTGTCGAGTCTCGGGGTGAACGCCCGGGCGTAGACGTCCCGGGGATCGTCGATGTCTTCGGGTCTGACGTCGTTGCCGAGTGGGTTCGCGTAGTTGGTGCCGGTCCAGCCCGTGCCCTGTTCGTGTACCGAGTCGCCGGAGATGAGGATGCTCAGCCGCTCGGTGGCGTCAATCAAGAACTGAATCCGGTAGCCGTTGTTGTCTGCGGCCTCTGCGGTCTCGAGGCCGAGCGGACCGACGTCGTTGTAGTACGAGTCGTGCTCCAGCGAATAGCCGGCCACTCGGAAGGCGGCGTTGTCGGCCACGGGAATGTTGACCACGCCCCGGTAGACCCGCTGGTTGTAGTCACCGCCCTCGATCTCGAGAGCCAGCTCCCGGCGGCCGAGGCCGGGACGCCAGGGAATGATGTTGACGGACCCGGCGGTGGCGTTGCGGCCGCGCAGCGTGCCCTGGGGACCGACGTTGACTTCGACGCGGCCGATATCGAAGAACGCGGAGCCGATGCCCGCAGTACGCGGCAGGTAGACGCCGTCCAGGTGGGTGGCTGCGGCCGGGTCGCCCAACTCGGTGTTGTTGGAGGAACCGACCCCCCGGATCCACACCTCGACGTTGCCGCCCTTGTTGCCGATCTCGAGGCCGGGCGCCAGTTCGCTCAGGTCGGTGACGTCCTGCACGCCCTGCATCTTCAGATCTTCGCCTTCGAAGTTGTACGCCGTGACGCCGAGATCCTGGAGGTTCTGCTCGCGCCGTTCGACGGTGACGATGACTTCCTCGATGCCGCCGGAAGCCGTGGCGGGTTCCTGCTCGTCGAGCTCTTCAGCCGGTTCCTGGCCAGCGCCGGGCAAAGCGGCCGTGGCCAGGAGGCACAGGGCCAGCGGGTTGACGATCTTCGCTTTTCGGATTGCCTTCATGGTTTCATTCCTTCCTTCCGCGGCCACTAGGGAACCAGACGCACGTTGTCGATGCGGCCCACGGCTCCGTTGGCGTTCTCCCAATCGGGGAAGAACAGCACCAGTTTGAGATCGGAGAGATCGAGCCCGGCGAACTCGGTGTCGAGGTCGTAGCTGTAGGCCTGCCAGCCGTCGTTCGGGGCGGGATTGCCACCGGCGGTCATCAGGATGTCCACCGCCGTGGCGGCCCCGTCACTCTCCAGCTTGACGTGCCACTGCGATCCCTCGGGCGGCGGTGAGACCTCCTTGAAGTCGAACTCCAAGGTGCCCCCGGCGGTGCCGCTGGCGTCGACGCCCGCCGTCGCCTGCAGACCCGTCACCGTCCCGCCGGTGCCGAACGACAACTCGATCACGTTGCCGTGTTCCTCGTCGTCGGCGACCTCGCCGAAGGTCGCGGCGCCGCAGCAGTCCCACAGGAACCAACCCTCGGCGGGGGCATCCGCGTACAGTTCGACCGGACCGGAACCCGGCACGAAGCGCATGTTGTCGATGCGGCCGACCGCGCCGTCGGCGTTGGCCCAGTCCGGGAAGATCATGACGAGCTTGACATCGCTCAGGTCGAGTCCGGCCAGGTCGCCGCTCAACGTGAAGCTGTAGGACTGCCAGTCCGCCCCCGGCGTGGGGTTGCCGGCATCGGTCAGCAGCACCTCCACCGCCGTCGCGGCATTGCTGCTTTCCAGCTTCAGCCGCCAGACCGAACCCGCTGGCGGTGGACTCACCTCCTTGAAGTCGAACTCCAGCGTCCCCGAGGCGAGGCCGCTGACATCGACCCCCTCGACGGCCTGGAAGCCGGTGACCGTGCCGGTGGCGCCGAACGACAACTCCACGACATTGCCGTGTTCGTCGTCGTCGGCGACTTCGGCGAACGTGGCACCGCCGCAGCAGTCCCAGAGGAACCACCCGTCCGCGACGTTGTCGGCGTAGAGCTCGATCGTGGATGCGCCTGGCGCGTCGCCGGGTAGCCACTGCACGTTGTCGAGCTGGTAGGTGAGGGCGGTGGTCTGGGTCGTCGGGAACAGGACGATGCCGGTGTTCACCGTGGCAAGGTTGAGGCCGCCGCCGAGCAGCTGCGCGATCGGTATCTCGACCGTCTCCCAGTTGCCGTCGCCCACCTTGCCGATGCGCTGGTCGCCGCTGGTGCACGGGAAGACGCAGTCGATCTTCATCGTCATGCCCTCGGTGTTGCCGCCGTAGTCATCGACCTTGATGTCGAAGCTCACGGCGCCGGGCGCGTAGGCGCTGAGATCCACGCCCATGCTCGACTGGATGAACCAGACCCCGAACGCGTCGCTGTCGGAGAAACTCACCTCGAGAATCTGCCCGCGGGCGGGATCGGCGGCGGCGATCTCGCGCCATTGCACCTTGTTGGCGGGGTTCGTGCCGTCCGCGTAGTTGGCCCAGCCCGAACCCGAGTCCGCGCCGTTGATGCCGACGTCCCAGATCGGATCGACCGCATCGATGTAGACCAATTGCGGGTCGGCGGCGCTGGGCGGGGGGGGTACCGGCGGCGCGATGCCGCAGTCGCCTTCGCCGAGATGTCCGCAGACGATCCGGATGTTGTCCACCTGCACATGGGCGGAACTCGTCGGTTCGAGCACGAAAAGGCTCAATACCTGGGACAGATCGACCGGGCCGCCGCCGAAGTTGCCGGGGTTGTGGGCGATATCGCTGATCTGCACGGTGACGGTCGCCCATTCATCCTTGGTCAGATCCGCGATCGGCAACTCGACGAAGCCGAGATCCGGGAAGCCGCTGTCGAGCTTGACCTGCAGGCCGCTCTCGGCGTCCGTCTCGGCACCGAACACGTATAGGTCGAATTGCACTTCGCCGGCGTAGTTGCCCGGCTCGGATGCGCTGCCCATGCCGAACAACATCTGCCGCTCGAGGCCCGCCGGGAAGATGTTGAAGTTGCCGCCACCCGAGGTGTTGATGTCGATCACCATGCCGTGGTCGCCACCGGCGTCGACTTCCGAGAGAACCAGCGCACCCCCCGCGTCGTAGACGCCGATGTCGAGCGCGACCTCGTCTTCGGTGTCGGGGAACGTCAGCGGTCCGACGGCGTCGATGTAGAGGTCGTATACGGCCCGGAACAGACCCTCCGGCGGTGGCGGCGTCACCGACGGATCGGTGTAGTCCGCGAAGCCGTCGCAGCCCACGCCGGTGTCGACGTCGAGGTTGCATTCGTAGACGCGCACGTAGTCCACGCGCATCTCGCCGGGCAGGGCGGCCGGGTCCGGAGCGCCGGGTAGATTGCCACCGACGGCGAGGTTCAGAAGCAGGTGGAACGGCCTGTCGAAGGGGGCCGAGTCGGACCCGGATACATGGGCGTTGCTGTCCGCGTCCCGGTAGTAGTTCCAGTACGTCGAGTTGCGCACGGTGTAGTAGTGGGTGCCGTCGACGAACCAGCGGATCTCCTGTTCGTCCCACTCGGCGGCGTAGACGTGGAAGCCGTCGGCCGGATCCACGCCTTCGTACTTGGCGTAGTTGAAGGTGTTGAGCGGCCAGGCCATGCCGTAGTGCACGGCCGCCTGGGTGAAGGGTCGCGGGTCGCGCGAGAACACCTCCATGATGTCGATCTCACCGCCCGCCGCCCAGGTGCCGTACTCGGAGTCGGTGGGCAGCATCCAGAAGGCGGACCAGAGACCCTGCCCACCGGCCGCGTGGATGCTGGCCTCGATGCGGCCGTATCGGACATCCAGTTTGTTCGCCGTGTTGATGCGCGCGGAAGTGTATTCCCTACCATCCGCGGCTTCCCGTCTCGCGGTGATGGCCAAACTCCCGCCGCCGACCGAGATGTTGCCGGGCTGGTAGCTCTGCAGTTCGTTGTTGCCCCAGCCGGGAATGCCCTCGGCGGTGCCGTCGCCGGTCTGGATGTTCCACTTGGCCCCGTCCAGGGCGGCGCCGTTGAACTCGTCCGACCAGACCAACTCCCAGCCTTTCGGCACCTGGACGTTCGTGGGCTGATTTCCGCCCTCAGCCGAATCCGTGTTGCCGCCGCCGCATGCCACCAGCACGATCGACGCCAGCGCTATGCCCGCAGCCTTGAGCGGCGCGGTGGTTTGCCCCGTCAGAATGGCAACCATGACCCAATTCCCTCGACGCGACGATGCACGCACCCTATGCCCGGATGACAACGTTGTCAACATGCGATTGCAGGGATGCGATTGCAGGAGGCATCCGGGCGCTTCCACGGCGCTTCCGCGCTTCCGACGCGCTTCCGCGGTTCGCTGGCGATTCTCGTGGTTGCCCGATACAGTTCCCCGTTTGGGCGTTCGATACCGCCGTGCCGACCATCTTCTTCGTCCAACCGGACGGTTCTCGCGAAGCGCACCGCGATGCCGTTGGACGCACGGTCATGGACTGTGCCCTCGACAACGGCGTGCGTGGCATCGGCGCCCAGTGTGGCGGCGGCTGCACCTGTTCCACCTGCCATGGCTTCGTCGACCACGTATGGTTTGCCAGCGTCGGTGGTCCGGTGGGCGACGAGGCCGATATTCTGGAATTCACGCCCGGCCGCCGAGCCACCAGCCGGCTGACGTGCCAGATCGTCATCCGTGACGAGCTGGACGGCCTCGTCGTCCACGTTCCACCGGCGGAGTAGGCAACTCGCCTTCCGCCCATGGCAGACGGGGAGTTCCCGGACCGGTTCTTCGAGCGCGAAGACGAGACACCGGACTCGTCCTTCTACCGCGAGCCCCGGTTCGTCGCCCACATCGACGATGTCACCATCGCGGCGCTGACCGCGTACTACCGGGACTTCCTGGCGTCCGGTTGCCGGGTTCTGGACCTCATGTCCTCCTGGATCTCGCATTTGCCGGACGTCGACTACGCGCGCGTCGCCGGTCTCGGCATGAACGAACGGGAACTGGCGGCGAATCCGCAGTTGACCGACTTCGTGGTCCACGACCTCAACGTCGATCCGCACCTGCCGTACGAGGACGGGGCGTTCGACCGGGCCGTGATCGCGGTGTCCATGCAGTATCTGATACGTCCCATAGAGGTGTTTCGCGATCTAGCCCGGGTGTTGGTTCCCGGTGGGCGTGTTGCCGTCGCCATGTCGCATCGGTGTTTCCCGACCAAGGCCATCCTCGCGTTCCGCGCGCTCGGCCCGGCGGACCGGGTGCGCCTTGTGTCGGCGTTCCTGCACCGGACCGGGTTCGCCGACATCGGCTTCGAGGACCGTTCACCGCCCGAGGGCGATCCTCTTTGGGTGGTCGTGGGAACGAACCGAGCCGATATTGCGTAACTGTCTATGCATACAGTATCGTGTGCGAATGAACGACTGGCCGCGGATCGTCGTGCATGCGGACATGGATGCCTTCTACGCCGCCGTGGAGCAACTCGACGACCCGGGCCTGCGTGGCAAGCCCGTCCTGGTGGGTCCGAAGAGCGCGCGCGGAGTCGTGCTGACCGCGAGCTATGAAGCCCGGCCGTATGGCGTGTCGAGCGCCATGCCCGTCGGCGAAGCCCTGCGCCGGTGCCCGCAGGCGATCATCGTCGGACCGCGATTCGACCGTTACCAAGAAATCTCGTCGCGGGTCATGGACACGCTGGGTGACTTCTCGCCACGCGTGGAGGCCCTGTCCATGGACGAGGCGTTCGTCGATATGACGGGCGCTGATCGCCTCTTCGGGACGCCCGGCGAAATGGGCTTGAAGATCAAGCAGGCTGTTCGCGAGGCGACCCGGCTCGACATCTCGGTCGGCGTGGCGAGCACCAAGTACGTGGCCAAGGTCGCCAGTGACCACGACAAGCCCGACGGGTTGACGGTCGTGCCGGCCGATCAGGCCAGGGCGTGGCTCGCCCCCTTGCCGGTTTCGCGCCTGTGGGGCGCGGGCCGGAAGACGGTGCCGAGGCTGCACGCCTTGGGTCTGTCGACGATCGGCGACGTGGCGACGGCGGATCCGGTGGTGCTGCGTCGGTTGGGCAGCCTCGGCGCGCACTTCCATGCCCTGGCCAACGCCCGAGATCCTCGCCCGGTGCAGCGCACGCGCGTGGCCAAGAGCATCGGCTCGGATCGAACCCTCGTTGCCGACGTACAGACGCGTGACGACATCGAACTCCACCTGCGCCGCGCGGCGGACCGCATCGGGCGGCGACTGCGCGCCAAACGCTACGTGGCGAGCGGCGTCCGGGTGCGTTTGAAGACCCACCGTTTCCGCATGCTGACCCGCCAACGGAAGCTCCGCAGACCGGTCGACCTGGGTGTCGAACTGTTGGTCGCGGGTCGGAGCCTGCTCGACGAGTTCGCCGACCCGGGCCCGTTCCGCCTGGTGGGCATGGCGGCGTTCGATCTCGTCGCACGCGAGGGCGACCGGCAACTGGACCTGTTCGAAGATCACGCCGCGCGAGAGCTGGAGACCACCGTCGACGAGCTGCTGCAACGCTTCGGCCGCGGCGTGCTGATGCGCGCGCGGGATCTCGCCGGTTCGGGTACCGTGGCCAACGACGGCGTCAATCTCGACTACTTGGACGACCGGGACGACGAGGCGCGCCAAGCCGGGAGGTAGCCTGCACTTCTCACCAGGGGCCCCGATGATCGCCGAGGATTTTGGCCCTGTGCGCGTGCTCGCGACCGAGAGCCTTCAGCCGGGGAGCGCGAGGGGTCTGCCCCTCGTGGAAGAGCATAGCGGGGACTACGGTTGAGGTCGCACGTGCGCGCACGGGGCCAAAAGACCGGCGAGGGCGGGGCCAGCGCAACCTGTGATCGCTCAGACCACGAAAATCGCTACAACCATATGACATGTAAAGAGTTTCTTCACGGCACAAAGCGGTCTGGTGAGAAATGCGGGCTAACCATTCTTGCCGAGTTGCTGAAACGCAACATCGCGATCCTGCTCGTCGCGCAGATGGTCGCGATCACCGCCACCATCTCCCTGGTCACCTTGGGCGGAATCGTCGGGCGCGTCCTGGCGCCGAGTCCCGCGTTGTCGACCCTGCCGTTGTCGCTATTCGTGGTGGGCACCGCCATGGGCACGGTGCCGGCCGCCTGGTTGATGTCGAAGGTCGGGCGCGCCCGGGGCTTCGGCTGCGGCGCGGCATGCGGACTGGTTGGCGCGCTGGTGTCGATGGCCGCGATGTCGGTTTCGAGCTTTCCGCTGTTCTGCGTGGGCGGTGTCCTCGTCGGGCTGTCGACGGCGTTCTCGCAGCAGTACCGCTTCGCGGCGGCGGAAAGCGTTGCCGAGCCGTATGCCGCCCAGGCGGTGTCGGTCATCCTGTTGGGGTCCATCGCCGGTGCGCTGCTCGGGCCGGAGCTTGCCGTGCGGGGCGAGACCTGGGTAGCCGACGCCCCGTTCGCGGGCACGTTCCTCGGCATCGCAGCCTGCTACGTGGTCGCCGGCGCGCTGCTGCTGATGCTCGGCGACAGGGGGACCCAGACGCCCACCCAGACATCGGGCGAGATCCGGCCGTTGCGGCGAATGGTGAGTCGCTGGGTGTTCGTCGTTCCGGTGCTCGGTGCCGCTGTGGGGCAGGGGGTGATGGTCTTCGTGATGACCGCGGCCCCCTTGGCGATGCATGTTGCGGATGGCCACTCCTTGTCGGCGGCCGCCGCCGTCGTGCAGGCGCACGTCCTCGCGATGTACATCCCATCCCTCTTCACCGGTGCCCTGATCACCCGGTTCGGCGCGCGAACGATCATGCTCGTGGGTACCGGCGTGTTCCTGGTGATGGTCGCATTGGGGTTTCTCGGACGGGAGGTTATCCACTACGGGGCGTCGATGGTGGCCCTCGGGGTCGGCTGGAACTTCCTGTTCATCGGCGGCACGACGCTGCTCGCCGGTGCCCACCATCCCGCCGAGCGGTTCCGAGCCCAGGCCGTCAACGACTTCAGCGTGTTCGGCCTGTCGGCCATCGGCTCGTTGAGCGCCGGCGTGGTCATACAGGTCTACGGCTGGGACGCCGTCCTGTGGGCATCGGTGGCGCCGATTCTGGTCACCATCGCCGTGCTGGTCCGAGCGGTGGCGAGTGACAAGGCGTCGACGCGGTCGAGTTAGGGAAGGTCTGATTAAGACCTTCCCTAGCGCGGCACAGGGATGTGCCGCCAAATTCAATGACGCAAGGAATTGAA
>JAGWBN010000260.1:1689-4020 GCA_021295875.1 Pseudomonadales bacterium | reverse complement strand
CCCCTCGGGCCGGAAGTCGATCCGGCCGAGGTTTAGGGAAGCTCTGAACAAGAGCTTCCCTAGTGTACCGTCGCTCAAATAAGTATTCATTATTGGCATGCCTCCAGAGCCTGCCGGGCGCGCCGGATCTTGTCCAGAATGGCCTCGCCGGACTTCCGCCAGACGTACCGCTTGGGATTCAGGTCGCGCTCGGCCAGGTAGGTTTCGATGGCGTCGGCGAGTTCGCGGACGCTGCCGAAGCTCCCGTCGCGCACGACGTCCTGGGTGAGGTCCCGGAAGAACCGCTCGACGAGATTCATCCACGAGCTCGACGTCGGCGTGAAGTGCAGGGCGACGCGGTCCACGCCGTGCACCTTGCGGTGGCACCGGTTGTGCCACTCGACCCAGGACTTCACCTTGGCGTGCTTGTGGGTCGCGTAGTTGTCGACGATCAGGTGCAGGCACACGCCGGGGGGCATGTCCCGGTTGAGGTGGCGGAGAAAGTCCAGCCACTGCCGGTGCGTGTGCCGGGCGGCGGTGCGGCCGGTGACCCTGCCGTCGAGGTACGACAGGGCGGCGAACAGGGTGACGGTGCCGTGGCGCTTGTAGTCGTGGGTCCGCGTGCGGCTGTAGCCCCGCAGCGCTCCAGCGCCTGGCACTGGCTTTTCTCGTCGCAGCACAGCACCAGCCCCCGGTCCGGCGGGTCGAGGTACAGCCCGATGTAGCGCGTCAATCAGGATGAGAAGTTCTCATCCTGATTGTCGCGGAACATTCCGGCCTGTTTCGGACAGCATCGTGCTCCGGAGGCGCCAAACTCCCTTTGACTGCAGCCGCAGGGACAACGTCGTGCAATCCCGAATCAGCGCAGTGCGCCAGAGAGGCCAGCGAAGCCTACGGCGATGACGACGGGTGAGCCACATGGCGTCGCGGAGACCGCCTCTCGACAGCCTGCCACCCATTTGCTACGTTGCCGAAACTATGAAGGTCTTCCTGAGCTACGCCCACGACGACGCTGCCCTCGCCGGTCGGGTCTGCAAGGCGCTTGCGGACAGCGGTCTCGAAGTGACCGATCCCGACCGTGACCATCTCCCAGGCGAGAACTGGGCCGGCGAGGTCGCGCGCGCCCTCGAACAGTCCGAAGCCATGGTCGTCCTGCTCACGCCGGCCGCCATCGGTTCGCCGGACGTCAAGCGCAACATCGAGTATGCGCTTGGGGCGAAGAACTACAGCAACCGGCTGATTCCGGTGGTCGTCGGCGGCCTCGAGCATTTTTCCGCCGCGGAGGTCCCGTGGATCGTTCGTCGCATGCCGTGGTTCGAGTTGGACGACGACGAGGTGGAACCTCCGAAGGTCCAGCCGATCGCGGAGGCGATCCTCAGCCACGCCTGAGGGTTCCCAGCCCGCCGGTGCCCGTTCCCGACGAAGTCTTCCTGTCCCATTCCAGTGCCGACCGGGCGTTCACGGCTCGGCTCGGCGAGGTGCTCCGGCGCCATGGTGTGCCAGTCTGGTACAGCGACACCAACATCCTGGGGGCGCAGCAATGGCACGACGAGATCGGCGCGGCACTGCGGCGTTGCGACTGGCTCGTGGTGGTCCTGACGCCCGAGGCGGTGGCGTCGAGATGGGTCAAACGCGAACTCCTGTTCGCCCTCCAGCAGGACCGCTTCGACGGCAGGATCGCGCCCGTCCTGTGTCAGTCCTGCAACCACGACGAACTCTCCTGGACGTTGGCGTCGTTGCAGATGGTCGACTTCCGCGAGGACTTCGATCGGGGCTGCCGCGACCTGCTGCGGATCTGGGGGATCGGGTACGTACCGGGTGCGTCGTAGCAGGTCCAACTCTCGCGGGGTTGTTGCTCGTGACCGGCCCTCCCCGTGTCCCGTTCTTCCATTGGGGCGACCCCCCTTCGGGGGCCGGGCTCTATCGCCTTCGGCGACCAAGCCCCCTCCGGGGTCTTGTCCCTGGCGGGTGACGATCCCTGTCGCGGAGACCGCCAAAGACTGCCCAGTACGTTCCACAGCTTCCCCGAGCCCTCCGCGCCCAAGGTTCCGCTACCCATTTTTGAAGCCGCACGTCTGGTCCGCTACGTTGCAGGAAGGGCCTTCAGAGCCCCGAAAATCCCGCTACGCGGCACGTAACGAAACGAGTAACCGAACAGGACAAGAGCAGCAAATTTCATTATAATCAATGGGTTGATGCGGCTTGAAAGCGGACGCGGGGGTCGCGGCCCTCGGAGACGGTCTCCCTCTCAACCACTCCGGGCCGCGGTCTCGCGTCCGGCTTTCGCCTGTTCAACCCGACCCGATCCGATCAGCCGGTTGATCAGGGCTTGGCGGAACGCCGGCAGGTCGG
>JAGWBN010000260.1:0-1472 GCA_021295875.1 Pseudomonadales bacterium | reverse complement strand
ACCAAGGCGTATTCGTCGTCCTCCAATGTGACGATGCCGCATGTGTCGAGGGGCGTCAGCGTGATCGGCCACGGCGCCTCGAGCACGGTGGGAAAACCGCCACATCGATGAAGACGTTGTATTCGGGCACCGGTGTCGGGCTGCCGTGATAGCCCGATCGGACGGCACCGTGCATGCCGACGAAGCGGGCTCTTGTCGCCATTTCGGGTGCCATCGCCAAGGCTCGCGCCGTTGTGCTCGCCGGGCCGATGCACAGCACGGTGACCGTCTCGGGCGACGACATGATGGTGTCCACCATGAGCCGGGCACCGTCGGTTCGATACACGCCGCGGTAGGCGTCCGGCTCGTAGCCGTCGAGCCATCTCTCTTGGCTACGGCGGTTGGGTGCGAGTTTGCCGTCCCCCGTTCCCTCGCCGACGGGGACGTCTTCGCGACCGGCGACGGCCAGCATCTTCGCCACGAGCAGGGCCCGATAGCGGGTGTCGCCATGGCTCGTGACTACGGCTTCGAGTCGGAGTTCCGGCGAATTGAGGAGCATCGCCAGCGCCCCATGTGTCGTCAATGTCCGTGCCGATGTCGGTATCGAGGATGACGGGAATCAATGCTTGATCTCCTGCATTGCTTCAAATCCCGTACGCAAATCGATGATCCTCTGGTCGAGCCGCGCCAGCAGCCGGTGCGTACCGGTCGCCGAACTCTTGCACAAAGACCTCTTCGAGTTCATAAGGGCGGCCTGGCACTCGCCGTACAGCGAAGCATCAAGCTGCGGCAAGTGAGACTGACAACCCGCAATGTGTTTCGACCGTTACGGTTCTATCGCAATCAACCATGGCTTGGCAGCACGATGACCGTACAGAGCCGCTTCCCCGATCCCTCGCCGTTGGACGCCGAGGTCGCCCGCGCGTCCAGCGAGCGCCTCGCCGCGTTCCTGCACAGGGACCGCCCCTTGACGCTAAGCGTCACCGGCGCGCACGGACACGAGGCCGTCGAGCTGCCAGCATCGGTCGGCCCGCTCCTCATGGAAATACTTCGGGACATCGCCGCCGGCAGAGCCGTCGCGGTGCTCCGCAAGGACGCCGAGCTGACGACACAGCAGGCGGCCGACTTCCTGAACGTCTCGCGCCCCTTGGTCGTCGGTCTCCTCGAAAACGGTGCCGTTCCCTTCCGCAAGGTGGGCACGCACCGCCGCGTGTGCTTCCACGACGTGCTCCACTACAAGAACGAGACGGATGCCGCTCGGCGAGGGGCACTCGACGAACTTGCTGCCGACGCTCAGGAACTCGACATGGGCTATTGACCGTTGGCGGTCACCGTCGCCTTTCTCGACGCCTCTGTCTATACCCAGCGCCGCTGCGCGACGTCCTGCTCGAACTCCAGAACCTTGAACCTGATCAAGCCCATGGATGGGCTTGATCAGAGGATACTTAGCGGTCTGCGCTGCCGCTGGTGGCGTCCCGTCGGCCCGCGAATGC
>JAGWBN010000059.1 GCA_021295875.1 Pseudomonadales bacterium | reverse complement strand
GCCGGGATCCGACCCTCGTGTCGCGTTCCCGTGTGGCGGCCGGTGCCACCGACGTCGGCGCGAGGCCCTGGTCGCGAAGGGTCTGGCGAACCTGGCGTGGGCTGTCGCCTTCCTCGATGCCCTTCTTCTGCCGGCCCCGGGCATCGATGGCCGTGTACTCGAACGCTGCCATTGGCGCTGTGGGTCGGCTCGCGCCGTCAATCCGTGAGACTGACCGCGCGCATCACCTCGTTGACGGAAGTTATGCCCGCCAAGACCTTGTTGCGGCCGTCCTCGGAGATACTCGGGCAGTCCTTGCGTATGTGATCGACAAGGACCTGTTCGGACGCCTGGTCGTGGATGAGCGTTCGCGCGTGATCGTCCAGGGTCACCAGCTCGTAGATTCCGGTTCGCCCCTTGAAGCCCGTGCCGGCGCATGCGTCGCAACCCGTCGGGCGATAGACCGTGGCCTCGTCAACGCGATCGCCAAGGAAGAACCGTTCCATGGCATCGGGCTCGGAGACACGCTTGCACATCGGACAGAGGACGCGGACCAGCCGCTGGGCGAGTATGCCGACGACGCTGGACGCGATCAGGAACGGCTCGACGCCGATGTCGACCAGTCGCGTCACCGCGCCTACGGCGGTGTTGGTGTGCACGGTGGACATGACCAGGTGCCCGGTGAGGCTGGCGTGGACGGCGGTCTGGGCGGTTTCGAGGTCGCGGATCTCACCGACCATCACGACATCCGGATCCTGACGCAGGATGGCGCGCAGGCCGCGGGCGAAGGTCATGTCCGCCTTCTCGTTCACCTGGGTTTGACCGATACCCGGAATGCTGTATTCGATGGGGTTCTCGATGGTCAGGATGTTGATCGATTCCTGGTTCAGCTCGGCCATGGCGGCGTACAGGGTCGTGGTCTTGCCGTGACCGGTCGGTCCGGTGACCAGGAAGATGCCGTGGGGCTCGCCGACGACCCGCCGTACCCGCTCCAAGGTCGCCTCGTCCATGCCGAGATGGGGAAGCTCCAGGGCGGCGGTCTGCTTGTCGAGAAGTCGCAACACCACCCGTTCGCCGCTGGCCGTGGGCAGCGTCGACACCCTGACGTCCACTTCGCGGCCGCCGATCTTGAGGGTGATGCGACCGTCCTGCGGAATGCGCTTCTCGGCGATGTCGAGCTTGGCCATGACCTTCACCCGCGACACCAGCAGCGGGGCGAGCACCCGCCTCGGCTGGACTTCCTCGCGCATCACGCCGTCGATCCGGAAACGCACCTGCAGGGTCTTCTCGAAGGTTTCGATGTGCACATCCGACGCACCCTTGCGGATCGCCTCGGCCAGCACGGCGGTGATGAGTTGAACGATGGGCGCGTCGTTGCGCTGCGCGAGGAGGTCTTCGCCTTCGGCCTCGGGCACCGAATCGGCAAGGCTCGCCAGATCCGGATGCTCGCCCAGGTCGGCGACCATCTGCCTGGCTTCGGATCCGTCGCGAACATAGGCCGCCGTCAGGAGTTGCTCGAAGTCGTCCTCGGAGACGATCTCGACACTTAGCGGTCGTTGGGTCACGCGCTTGACCTCGGCCAGCGTCGTCAAGGACGGCTGGCCCTTGCACGACACCGTTACCGGGCCATTGGCTACCGACCCGTTGGCGACCACGACACCGAAGCGCCGCGCAAACGCGAACGGCAGGGTCGGACGCTCCGGAGTTAGCGCGCCGAGCTCGTCAGCCATGCCGACGGGACTCACTCGTTTCCATGCCGCGATGATACCAGCCCGCCGCCCCCAACCTTGCTTTACAATTCGGTTTCCAAGGGGGCACGCCTTGGATTTCGTCGGCAGCCACATCCTCTCGGTCGATCAGTTCGCACGCGGCGACATCGATCGGCTGTTCGCCGTGGCCGACGCCCTCGAGCCGTTCGCCCGCCGTGACAGAATCACGCGGGTGCTGCAGGGCGCGATTCTGTCCAACATGTTCTTCGAGCCGAGCACCCGCACCCGGGTGTCCTTCGGCTGCGCCTTCAACCGGCTCGGCGGCGATGTGCGCGAGACCACCGAGGTGAAGGCATCCGCCCTGGCGAAGGGCGAGTCCCTCCACGACACCGCCCGCGTCTTGTCCGGCTACAGCGACGTCATCGTCATGCGTCACCCCCAGGAGGGATCGGTGGCCGAGTTCGCCAGCGCGTCGCGCGTCCCGGTCATCAACGCCGGCGATGGCGCCAATGAACACCCGAGTCAGGCGCTACTCGACCTGTACACGGTTCGACAGGAGATCCGGGCCCAGGGCCGCGGCATGGATGGCTTGCGCATCGCCGTGGTCGGCGATCTCAAGTTCGGGCGGGCGGTGCACTCGCTGTTGAAGCTGCTGGCACTGTTCGAACGGATCTCCGTCAATCTGGTGTCGCCGCCCGGGCTGGAGGCGCCGCCGGACGTCGTCTCGGTGTTGGCGGACGCCGGCCACGACATCGGGGTCCACCACGACCTCGGGGAAGGCATTCACCACGTCGACATCCTCTATGTCACGCGGACCCAGGAGGAACGCTTCGCGAGTCCGGAGGAGGCGGACCGGTATCGGGGGCTGTTCCGCGTCAACGAGGCCATCTACACCGAACACTGCGAGCCGAACACGGTCATCATGCATCCCCTCCCCCGGGACTCGCGCGCCCAGGCCCAGGAACTCGACGAGGATCTGAACGCCAATCCGAACCTCGCGATCTTCCGCCAGACGGACAACGGGGTGGTCGTGCGCATGGCGCTGTTCGCCATGGTTCTCGATGTCGTCGACCAGGTCCAGGACCACGCCCGGCCGGTCACCTGGTACACGGCGAAACGTACACCTGCTGCGCGACATTTGTAGAACCTTAGTTGCACGTGTAGAACCTTAGTTGCACGTTTGGGAAACGGTTGATGAAACGTATTGCAGTCGTGGTGGTGGCGCTCGTTCTGATCGTGGCCGTGGTGTTGCCACCGTTGTTCGGCATGCGGGCAAGAACCCTCGTCGAGACGCAAACCGAACTCGTCGGCGAGGGCCTCGCGCCCTACCTGCTGGTGGACGTCGCGTTCGACGACTGGGATGTCGGCTGGTACTCCAGCACCGCCACCGTGTCGCTCGACGTCGACTTCACCGCCGAGTACGGACCCGCAGTCGGCGCCAACGTCCCACCCGCCAGGTTCGACGCCACGCTGTCGGATGCGGTGCGGGTGTATCACGGACCGATCCTTACCGGTGCCCCGGCGGGGCTTGGCTGGGGAGGCGTCGAGTTCATCGTCGATGGTGCACGAATCCCCGAACTACGGGACTTTCAGGACCGTGCGGGTATTGACCACGTCGCCCGTCTGGGCATCACGGTGGGGCTCTTGGGTCGCACCGCGATGAACGTGGACATACCGGCTTTCGAAGTCGAAGCCGACGGCGCACGAATCGACTTCGCCGGACTCGAGATGCTTGCCACCCTGCGCGGTGGTGGCCAGCGCCTGGACTTCGACGGCGAGGTCGGCGGCTTCAGCGTGTCCATGCCGAACCGGACCGGCGTGGACTTCGACCGAATGGTCTGGTCGACCACCACTCGTATGGATAGCCGGTTCCCGGGCCTGTGGCTGGGCGGCGGGCGACTCGACATGGCCCGGGTCAGGGCCACCGGCTCGGGCTCCGCGGACATCTACGGCGCCAGCGACATCGGCATCGAAGGGAACAGTCACATCGAGGCGGATCGCTACATCGCCACCGGGCGCTACGAGGTGGGCGAACTGCGCATTGGGGAGGTCCGGCTGAACGACCTAATTGCCGAGTTGTCGTTGCGATACGATGCCGAAGTCACCGGCCGGCTGATGGTTGTCGGCAACGACCCGAACGAATTGAGCCTCGAAGCGGCAACCGATTTGACCAATGCCATGTTTAGGAAGCGACTCACACTCGACCTCGACAGGTTCACGCTCCGGCACGATAGTCGGTCAGCGTCGGCCACCCTCGCATTCGAGTATCGCGGCGACGAGTTGGCCGACGAATACAGCGTCGACGTGGCGACAGACCTCCCGGTGCTGTTGGGTTTGGTCACCGCGCACATCGACACGGCCTTCCACAGGGAGCTCTTCCGCGGTCTTGGCCTCGATCAGGTCGACGCGACGGTGCGAGTGCTCGACCGGGAGGGCGTCCTCCGGGTAGCCGATGAAGACTACACGCTCGACCTTGGCTTCGACGGCGGCGAGGTCACCGTGAACGGCGAACCGACAGATCTCACCGAACTCATGGGCTTGTTCGGCGGCGGTTCGACGGTTTACATCGCGCCTTAGGGCGCGTCGGGCACACAACCGACTAGTCGAGGGCGGCTTCCAGTTCCGGCAACGCCTGGAAGAGATCGGCGACGAGGCCGTAGTCGGCCACCTGGAAGATGGGCGCGTCCTCGTCCTTGTTGATCGCCACGATCACCTTCGAGTCCTTCATTCCGGCGAGGTGTTGGATGGCGCCCGAGATGCCGACGGCGATGTAGAGGTCGGGGGCGACGATCTTGCCGGTCTGGCCCACCTGCATGTCGTTGGGCACGAAGCCCGCATCCACCGCGGCCCGGGATGCGCCGATGGCGGCACCGAGCTTGTCGGCGATGCCTTCGAGGAGGGTGAAGTTGTCGCCGCTCTGCATTCCGCGACCGCCGGAGATGACAATGGATGCCGACGTGAGTTCGGGGCGTTCGGATTTGGCGATCTCCTCCCCGACGAAGCTCGACACGCCCGCGTCGTGATCCGCATCGACGGCTTCGATCACGGCGGAGCCGCCATCCGGAGGTGCGGGGTCGAACCCGGTGCCACGCACCGACACCACCCGCTTGGCATCACTTGACCTGACGGTGGCGATGGCGTTGCCCGCGTAGATCGGACGCTGGAACGTGTCCGGGGCATCGACACCGATGATGTCGGACACCATCTGCGTGTCCAGGAGAGCCGCCACCCGGGGAAGGAAGTTCTTGCCGGTGGTGGTGTGCGCGGCAAGGATGTGGTCGTAGCCGTCGGCGAGGCCGGCTACCAGCGCCGCCAGGTTTTCCGCCAAGGCGTTCTCGTAGGCCGCCGCATCGGCCAGCAGCACCTTGCGCGTGCCGCCGATCCGGGCCGCCTCGTCCGCGACCCCGGCACAACCGCTGCCGGCGACGAGGATGTCGAAATCCGTACCGATCGCCTGGGCCGCCGCGACGACGCTCAGAGTCACCGGTCGCAAGGCTGCGTTGTCGTGCTCCGCCACTACGAGAGTAGTCATGTTCAGTCCTCTTTCAAATCCTCGGTTAGCCGAGGTTTTCGACATCGCCCCAGTGCATCTGGGGCTTCATGCCTGTCCGATGACCTTCGCTTCATTGGATAGCTTGTCGACCAGTTCGTCGACGTTATCCACCTTGACGCCGGCTTGCCGTTCGGGCGGCGGCGCGACATCGGTGATCTCCGTCCGCCTTCCGACGTCCACCCCGAGCGCATCGGGGGTCGTGGTATCGAGCGGCTTGCGCTTCGCCTTCATGATGTTCGGCAGCGAGGCGTAGCGGGGTTCGTTCAGGCGCAGGTCGGTGGTCACGACCATGGGCATCTTCAGCGACACGGTCTGCAAGCCGCCGTCCACTTCCCGCACCACCTCGGCGGTATCAGCGTCGATGGTGATTTCCGATGCGAACGTGCCTTGTGAAAGCCCGGCCAGGGCCGCGAACATGGGGCCCGTCTGGCTGTTGTCGCCGTCGATGCTCTGTTTGCCGAGAATGACCAGCCCCGGCTGCTCCTGGTCGTAGATGGCCTTCAGCAGCTTGGCGATGGCGAGCGGCTCGAGGTCCGGCTCGGTCTCCACCAGGATCGCCCGGTCGGCGCCCAGGGCGAGGCAGGTGCGAAGCTGCTCCTGGCACGACGCTTCGCCCACGGCAACGGCGACGACCTCGGTGGCGACTTCGGCCTCGCGCAGGCGAACCGCCTCCTCGATGGCGATCTCGCAGAACGGGTTGACGGCCATCTTGACGTTGGCAAGGTCGATGCCGGTGCCGTCGGGCTTCACCCGAACCTTGACGTTGGCGTCGACGACGCGTTTGACGGGTACCAATACCTTCATGGAGCTGATCTTCTCGACTGGCTGACTTGCCGACACGGCCGCAGCAAGCGGCACACTCGGGGCGCGGGATTTTCCTACATTACCCCCGGTGAGGGAAGCGGCCCACCCCGATCGTCGCGTTGGAGGTCTCGGCATCCCCTTCGGATACGGCGCCGCAAACTCCTACCGGCGAGCTCCTGGTCTCTGCATACCGGAACGCGACGCTCTGCGTCGGCGCGAGCCAACACACGGTGGGGGTCACGCGCCGACCGAACGGTGGGTGCCGACTGATGGTGGGTGCCGACCGACGGTGGGTGCCCCTTGCCAGCCGACGGTGGGTGTCCCCTCCCAGCCGACGGTGGGTGTCCCCTCCCTGCCGACGGTGGGTGTCCCCTCCCAGCCGACGGT
This sequence comes from Pseudomonadales bacterium, assembly GCA_021295875.1. GTDB lineage: Bacteria > Pseudomonadota > Gammaproteobacteria > Pseudomonadales > Azotimanducaceae > VXYL01. The sequence continues at coordinate 3,374 of JAGWBN010000059.1, read as the reverse complement.
GGGTGTCCCCTCCCTGCCGACGCCTTGGCACCGCAACCGACGGTGGGTGCCCCTTGGCACCGTGAGCGGGGTCGTATAATCCGTGCCTTCGCCGATGCCCCGGAGTACCCGTGTCCGAGCAAGCCCGTGAATCCATGGAGTTCGATGTGGTCATCGTCGGCGGCGGGCCGTCCGGGCTCGCCACCGCGTGCCGGCTGATGCAACTCGGTGCCGCGGCAGGCGAAGAGTTGAACATCTGCCTCGTGGAGAAGGGCTCGGAGATCGGCGCTCACATCCTGTCCGGCGCGGTGCTGTACCCGAGAGCGCTGTTCGAGTTGTTCCCGGATGCCGCCGCGGACGGTGCGCCCCTCGGTGTGGCCGTCACGGACGACCTCTTCTACTACCTGGTCAACGACACGAATCGCATCCTGCTGCCGTCCTGGGTTCCTCCCAAGGCGACCAAGAACAAGGGCAACTTCACCCTCTCTCTCGGCAACCTGTGCCGCTGGCTCGGTGAGCAGGCCGAGAACCTTGGCGTCAACGTCTTTCCCGGGTTCGCCGCCTCGGAGATTCTCTTCGCCGACGACGGCAGCGTCAAAGGTGTCGCGACGGCGGACATGGGCGTCGGCGCCGACGGCGAGCCCAAGGCCACCTACGAGCCGGGCTACGAGCTTCATGCCAAGTACACGGTGTTCGCCGAGGGTTGCCGCGGGCACCTCGGCAAGCAGCTCATCGACCGGTTCGGGCTCGACATCGACGCCGGGCCGCAGCACTACGGCATCGGCTTGAAGGAACTGTGGGACATCGACCCGGACAACCACGTCCCCGGTCGCATCCTGCACAACGTCGGCTGGCCACTGGGTCGGGTTTCCAGTCCCGGAATGGGCTCGTTCCTCTACCACCAGGAGAACAACCAGGTCGCGCTCGGCATCATCGTCGACCTCGGCTACCGCAATCCCCACCTGTCGCCCTACGACGAACTCCAGCGCTTGAAGCACCACCCTCTGTTTGCAGATGTCCTGCGCGGTGGGCGCCGGGTCTCGTACGGCGCTCGGGCCGTGGTCAAAGGGGGTCTGCAGGCCCTGCCGAAGCTCACCGTGCCGGGGGCCGTGATCGTCGGCGACGACGCCGGGTTCCTCAACATGCTCAAGATCAAGGGTACCCATACCGCGATGAAGTCGGGCATGCTCGCGGCCGAGTCGGTGTTCGACGCCCTGGCGCGCGGCGATGCCCACACCCCGCTCGACGACTTCCGCCAACGCGTCGACGAGTCCTGGCTCGGCCAGGAACTGCGCCAGGTGCGCAATATCGGCCCGGCCCTGCACAAGTTCGGCACCCTCTTCGGCATGGCCTACACCTTCCTCGACCAGAATATCGCCCGTGGTCGGATGCCGTTCACGCTGAAGGATTCGACCCCGGACCACGACACCCTTCTGCCCGCGGACAAAGCGCCCCGAATCGACTACCCCAAGCCGGACGGCGTGTTGAGTTTCGACAAGCTCTCCTCGGTGTTCCTGTCGAACACCAACCACGAAGAGGACCAGCCCTGTCACCTGACCTTGACGGATTCGGAGACCCCGATCCGCGATAACCTGCCGCGCTACGACGAGCCGGCCCAGCGCTACTGTCCGGCGGGGGTCTACGAGGTGATCGAGGACGCTGGCGAGCCGCGTTTCCAGATCAACGCCCAGAACTGCGTGCACTGCAAGACCTGCGACATCAAGGATCCGGCCCAGAACATCACCTGGGTGACCCCGGAAGGTGCCGGGGGACCGAACTACGGAAACATGTAGGGCGGCCGCTACGCTCGACCCAGGACGAAGCGTCTGCCGGCGCTCCAGACGCTGAACTCGCCGTTCGGCGCCTCTTCTGCAAGCTCGACCAGCCGGTAGAACACGCTACGGGCGATCAGCGCGCGCAGGCCGCGCCTGACCTCGACGTAGGGCCGAGGCTGGCCATCCCGCTGCTCGACTTCGACCGGGTGCTCCGCATCGGCAAGCACCGCGTCCCCCATGTTCGTCGTGAAGAGTATCCTCCGTGCCCTGCCCTCGCCCTCCGTCTCCATGTCGGTGGCCAGGAACGGGGCGTCGTCGACCCGGATGCGGAGTTTCTCGACCGGCGTCACCAGATAGTGGTCGCCATCGTCGAGGCGCAGGATCGTGCTGAAGACCCTGGCGATGGCGAGACGCTTGATTCGCTCGCCGTCGTGGTACCAGTCGCCGTTCGCCGCGATGCGAATGTCGATCTCGCCGACGCGGGGCGGATCCCACCGCTCGACGGGTGGCAGACTGCGGTCGCGGGCGGCGTCTAGGAGACTCTGGAACGGGCTGGCAGCCACGCAGGTCGGTCGCGGAGGCCGCGCACTAGCCGCCGATGAACTTCATCACCGTGACTTCGCCCTTGAACTGCACGGTCTGCTTGTCGCCCAACGCGCCCATCAGGCGGGACTGCAGGAGTGTCCGGGCCTGGTCGTCGGGCAGTTCCAGGACATCGGCGATGGGGTGGCGCTTGGTGCTCGACAGACAGCCGTAGAGATAGCCGTTGGAGGACAGCCGCAGACGGGTGCAGGAGGCGCAGAACGGCTCGGACTCGTTGGCGATGATGCCGAACACGCCCACGCGCCCGGGCGGACGCGTTGGGGATGGTCGGTCGGGAATCTCGTAGCGCACCGAGGTCGAGTCGAACGGCGCGTCGGTGCGGGCGAACTCGTAGCGGGTGCCGATGAGCGCGAGGATGTCGTCCATGCCGAAGAAGTCGCGCTGGTACGTTGCGCTGTATTTCAAATGGCCCATGTTCATGAGCTCGATGAAGCGCAGCTCGATGCCCCGCTCGAGGCAGTAGTCCAGCATCGGCAGGATCTGATCGACGTTGGCCGACTTCATGGGCACCATGTTGACCTTCACCTTGAGGCCGGCACCGAGCATGAGTTCCAGCCCTTCGAGCACGGTTGCGAGGTCGCCGCTTCGGGCGATGGCGCGGAAACGCAGCGGGTTCAAGGTGTCGAGGCTGACGTTGATGCGCTTCAAGCCGCTGGCGACGATGACGTCCGCCTTCTTGGTCAGAAACTGACCATTCGTCGTGACGGACACGTCCTTCAAGGGCAGCTTCATGACCGCCGGCAGGAACTCGTCGAACTTCGGCGTCAGCATCGGCTCGCCGCCGGTGATGCGCAGCTTGTCGATCCCGGCCGACTCGACCAAGAGGCGCACGGCGCGCAACAGTTCGGCGGCACCGAGTTCCGCCACCGCGGCTTGGAGTCGCTTGCCGTCGGGAACGCAGTAGGTGCAGGCGTAGTTGCACGCCGCGGTCAAGCTGACGCGCAGATTGCGGAAGCGTCGCCCCTGAGCGTCAACGATCATGCCATCAGCGCCACTCGGCGTAGTCAACGATGCGCC